>JAQXCD010000019.1 GCA_029252045.1 Sulfitobacter sp. | reverse complement strand
CAGGCGTTACATTCAATGCAGCGTTCAGCGTCTACGAGAAATTTTGCTCTAGCCATTCTACTTCTCCCTTATGCTGTCCAGATTTTGCAAAGAGTAGCTTTCGTCTCTTGCATCTGGGTTACGCTATCATAGCCATATGTCTGTGCGGTGTTCGTGCTTTCGCCCAATACGAAGGGGTCGGCTCCTTCGGGATATTTATCCCTTAGATCAACACCTTCCATGTGCCCACCAAAGTGGAACGGCATGAATGCTACGCCTTCGCCGACACGCTCTGTCACCATCGCCATAACCTTGACCTTGCCACCTTCGGGGCCTTCGACCCAAACCTGTTCGCCGTCACGTACGCCAAGGTTGTTGGCGTCGCGAGTGTTTATTTCGACAAACATGTCCTGCTGCAATTCCGCAAGCCACGGATTTGAGCGGGTTTCATCCCCACCACCTTCGTACTCAACCAAACGACCGGAGGTCAGAATGATCGGATACTCGGTTGAGAAATCCTTCTCCTGAATAGAGGCGTACATGGTTGGCACGCGCCAGAACTTCTTATCCTCGTAGGTCGGATAATCCGCCACCAAATCCCTGCGGTTGGAATAAAGCGGCTCGCGGTGTATTGGCACCGGATCGGGGAAGGTCCAGACCACGGCCCGCGCCTTGGCGTTGCCGAATGGTGCACAGCCATGCGCAATCGCGACACGCTGGATGCCGCCCGACAGGTCGGTCTTCCAGTTGGTCTTTTCGCCCGCGACGGCGTCAATCGCTGCACGTTCGTCCGCAGTCAAATCACCGTCCCAGCCAAGATCCATCAGCATCTGCATGGTGAACTCTGGATAGCCATCCTCGATCTCTGACCCAGGTGTAAACACACCTTCGGCCAGTAGGTTGTCGCCGTCACGTTCCACACCAAAACGGGCGCGGAATGTCAGTCCACCTTCGGCCACTGGCATCGACATGTCGTAAAGGTTCGCTGTGCCAGGGTGGTTCATCTCGGGTGTGCCCCAACATGGCCACGGCATCCCGTAGGTGTCCCCGTCTGCCGGTCCACCGATCGCGCGCAAAGTTGTGCGGTCGAATGTGTGCTGGTTGGCCATGTGCATTTTCATGCGCTCAGGGCTTTGCCCGGTATAGCCGATGGTCCACATGCCTCGGTTAAACTCGCGGGTGATGTCCTCGATGTTTGGCTCATCGCCTTCGTCCATGGCAATGTTACGGAAAATCTGGTCGTGGAAACCGAACTTTTCTGCAAAACGGGCCATGATCCAGTGATCGGTCTTTGATTCAAATAGCGGCTCGACCACTTTATCGCGCCATTGCAGCGACCGGTTGGATGCTGTGACAGAACCACGTGTTTCGAACTGCGTACAGGCTGGCAGCAAATAAACGCCATCCTCGCGGTCCTGCAACACGGCAGACACAGTGGGATATGGATCAACCACGACAAGCATGTCGAGTTTCTCCATAGCTGTCTTCATTTCTTTCTGACGGGTCTGAGAGTTGGGCGCGTGGCCCCAAAGAACCATAGCGCGGGTGTTGTCAGGCTGATCAAGGTTCTCCTTGGTTTCCAGCACGCCATCAATCCAGCGGCTGACAGGAATACCTGTCAGGTTCATCATAGGCGTCTCGCCGACCTTCTCAGGGGAGAATTGCCCCTTGAGCCAGTCAAGGTCTTCTTCCCAAACACGTGCCCAATGTGCCCATGAACCTGCTGACAGGCCATAGTACCCTGGCAAAGTATCGGCCAGAACGCCAAGGTCGGTGGCCCCCTGTACGTTGTCGTGGCCGCGGAAAATATTGGTGCCGCCGCCTGCGACGCCCATGTTACCCAGCGCGAGTTGCAAGATGCAGTAGGCGCGTGTGTTGTTGTTGCCGTTGGTGTGCTGAGTGCCACCCATACACCAGATCACGGTGCCGGGACGGTTGTTAACCAAGGTGCGTGCAACGCGCGCAAGTTGCTCACCGGGTGCTCCGGTGACGCGCTCGACCTCTTCCGGGTTCCATTTGGCCACTTCTTCTTTGATCTGCTCCATACCCCATACACGGGTACGGATAAACTCTTTGTCCTCCCAGCCGTTCTCAAAGATGTGCCACAGAATGCCCCAAACGAGTGCCACGTCGGAACCGGGACGGAAACGCACATATTCGTCCGCATGGGCCGCTGTGCGGGTAAAGCGCGGATCACAAACGATCAACGGTGCGTTGTTCTGCTCTTTGGCTTTCAGTATGTGCAAAAGCGATACAGGGTGCGCTTCGGCAGGGTTGCCGCCGATCAGAAAGATCGCCTTAGAGTTATGGATGTCGTTGTAGCTGTTGGTCATGGCGCCGTAGCCCCATGTGTTCGCCACCCCTGCAACCGTGGTTGAGTGACAAATACGCGCCTGATGGTCGACGTTGTTTGTGCCCCAATAGGCCGCGAATTTGCGGAACAGATAGGCCTGTTCGTTGTTATGCTTAGCTGATCCCAACCAATAAACTGAATCTGGTCCGCTTTCCTCGCGGATTTTGTTCATGCCATCCCCGATCTCGTTGATCGCGGTTTCCCAGCTAATGCGCACCCATTCGCCGTTTTCTTTTTTCATCGGGTACTTCAGGCGGCGCTCACCGTGGGCGTGCTCGCGTACGGCGGCCCCTTTTGCGCAATACCCACCAAGGTTGAAGGGGCTGTCAAAGCCGGGTTCCTGACCAATCCAGACGCCATTGTCGACTTCTGCGATAACAGTACAGCCAACCGAACAGTGCGTACAAACAGATTTGATCGTCTCAACAGCACGGGTCGCAGCGGTCTGCGCCGTGGCTTGCGTTACTGAACCACCGGTCGCTGCAATTGCGGCCAATCCTCCAATAGCAAGTCCTGATCCGCGCAGAAATCCGCGGCGGTCAATACCGCCTGCCCCTTTGTTGACAACAATCGGGGTACGTCCTGAACGACGCGTATATCCGTTGGTCTTTTTCCTCAGCATGGTCTTCCTCCCTAATCCAGTCTAGCTGGACAAATTCGTGACGCGCGCAGCGCAAAGCTTAGAAACGAGTGCTTTCAAGATAGGCTCGAGTGTGCCCGGTATCCTGCATCTTCTCGGATGACAAATCGACAGGTTGTGCCGCCGCTTGTGTGGCACTGCCCGCTACAACAGCAACCGCAGCAGGTGCAGCTGTACCTGCCAGTTTCAGAAAATCGCGGCGGCTTGCGCCTTTGATTTTGTCAGTCATGGGATGTCTCCACTTCCTTGTATGGCGGGCATCCCCACCGGTTATTTGGCAAGTCTGTTAACCTGCCGCCATCCGAAACGCTTCACGTTCGATTTCCATCAACGCGCTCCCGACCGCGCCAACTGATGCATAAAGCACCGAAGATTTCGCCGTTTGCAAATCGGTAAAATAGTGTGCGGCCCAAGTGCCCACGTGGGCATTGAAAAACTGCTTTTGCTCTTGCTCGCTCGCCACCCGACCAAAGCGCCCAACAATCATCCCGGCCATCATTTCCATCAGCGACGCGATGTTGTCTTCGGGTTCAAACTTGTCCGCCGCCCGGGTCATGCCGAAGGTCGCCATCGTGTCGCGCAGGTTCGCCAATGGTTTTTCATTCAAAAAACCGGTCAAATAATAGCTGGCATAGGGTAGAAGCTCGCCCCTGCCCAACCCAATAAACAGCGCATTGAATTCGGTTTGCACGGTCTTCTGCTTGGACACTTTCGCGACCCGTGCAAGGCCCTGAATCGCCTCACCAAGTGGTGTTTCATCGCCCTTCAACGCAGCCGTTTGCTCAAGTAGCATTTGATCGGGTGGCGCGGACAGCATCAGACCAAGATAGTTATAAAGATCAGCCCGCAAGCGATCTTCTTGGGACACATCTAAAATGGGCGATGCAACATTCATGCGGTGTCATCCTCAAAATGAAACATCATGCGTCGCGGTGTGGGCATCATTGGCTCAGCTTCCTGCATTTCGATTTCCGGCTCTAGAGGAGGTATGGCATCAATCTGCTCTATTCTAAGACCTTCTTGCTCCTCTGCGTCAAGATGTTCCTCGCTAACTTCCGATGTCGCGTATTCCTCAATCTGCGACAACAGCGCTTCTTTCTGACGCTCTATTTCCAGCAGATGGGACAACATGCCCTTACCGACCTGATAGGTCGTGCTGATCGGGCCCTGCCCATAGCTGCCTGTCAGGTAATCATCATCATAGTCGTTCAATCCGTCCACACAGGCCAGAACAGGATTGCTGCGCCAAAGCTTGCGCAGCGCGCGTTTGCGCAGATGTGCCGGCACAGTTTTGCTGAGAAACGCCTTAAAGTCATCGCCCTGCACCATCGCGTCAGGATCGGGCAATCCCAGCTCTTCCAAAATCTCGACATCGGTCTTTTCTGCCAACGCCTCATGGTGTTCAGCAATCACAGCATCTTCTACGGCGCGATCTTCGGCGACGGCTTCAGCGGCAACAGCAGCCTTGCGCCGCGACCAAGCGGATTGCACTTTGCTCAACTCGACACCTCTTTGCGGCGCGGTGCGCGGTAGACATCGCTGGCCTGACGGATGCGTGCATCACCAATGCCATCATCAACGCGGTCAACCCGCGTCTTGTCACGGCGGCGTTTCACAAATGCTTCTTCTTCGTAATAGGTATCGACAAAGCTTGCGATCCAGCTGCGAAGACCTTCCGGCATTGGTATCTTCTCGACCAGTTCTTCGGCAGAATCGCAATAATCCTGCGCCTCATAGGGGGAGGCCGTCACAAGGGCGACCGCCCAAGGCAGATCATCGGTTTGCTCATTTTGGCGCAGCACAACATAAACAGAAGGAACACGCGCCTGAAGTTCATGAACATATGCCTCAGTATCCGACACATATAGCGTCAAAGGAAGTGTCGCGGCGTGAAATTCGGTCACATCCCCTTCGGTCCGCATCACTTTCCAATCCGCCGCGGCAGCCCCCGGCAAAACTGACGACACTGTCCAAGCAAACTTTGCCCAACGGGTCACACCCGGTGTGCGCCTGACGACAACGCCAAGCGGTAGAGATTGAGCATTGGGGTACGCTAGCTTCAAGGAACGGACCTTTCTAAATTCCTATCCCTATGATGGAATACTTTCACCAATTTACAAAGCCCCTATATGCAATTGTATACAAAAAATTCTATAGCGATGGGATCAAGCAAAATCGGAGGCCTTTAACATTGAAGAGACTAACCTTTTACTTTCGGCTACCCCCCCAGTCAGCCCATCACGCCAAAGGTGTACACAATTTTAGATCAGCCTGCCGCGCAATTGTCGGTTTACTGCACCGCTGTTTCCTGCCTACCTATGCCAAAGACTGTGCTGCTAATACTGGGAATGATAATGTCAAAAACTCTGCTTCTATGTGACTGCCTTAGCTCCCAAACGGTTGATGCTGCGGCGTTGAGCAAAGCGACTGGGCTGGCCTGTTCGGGCTGCCACACCAGCCTGTGCACCAGCCAGATCGATATTGCGGCCAAAGCCATCGAAGCGGGTGACGTGGTCATCGCCTGCCTTCAGGAAGCCCAAAGGTTTGCCGAAGTCGCCGAAGAGTTGGAGGTCGACGCGCCGCAATTCATCGACATCCGAGATCGTGCCGGTTGGACTGACGACACGGCCCCCACCACACCCAAAATGGCGGCTCTTATTGCCGATGGGATGCTACCGGAACCAACCTACAGATCAGTTGATGTGGTATCCGAAGGCACATGCCTGATAATAGGTGCCCCCGACGTCGCGCTGGCAGCTGCCCAATCGCTGGTCGAAACTTTGTCAGTGACCGTTCTGCTGACGCCGGGCGCGGACATCGTACCGACACATGAGTACGATGTTATGCTTGGAAAGCTCAAGCAAGCCTCTGGCACCATTGGGCAATTCGAAATCAAGATCGACGCTTTCCAGCAAAGCCTTTTGGGCGGTCGCGGCACACCGGGCTTGACGGCACCGCGCGATGGCGCGCTATCGCATTGCGATATCATCCTTGACCTTACCGGTGGCACACCGTTGTTTCCGGCCCCCGAAAAACGCGACGGATACCTGCGCGCGGATCCAAAAAGCCAGCCCGCTGTTGCAAAGACCATCTTTGCAGCAAGCCAGCTTGTCGGCACCTTTGAAAAGCCACTCTATGTCCGGATGGAGCCATCGCTTTGCGCCCATTCGCGGGCTGAAAAACCGGCCTGTTCCAATTGCCTGAACGTCTGTCCGACAGGGGCTATTGTTTCAGCAGGCGAACACGTCAGCATTGACCCCATGATCTGTGCCGGATGCGGTGCGTGTGCGGCTGTTTGCCCCTCCGGCGCGATCAGTTACGACATGCCAACCTCCGACCACATCTTTCGCCGGATCAACACGCTGGCCACGGCCTACCGCAATGCGGGTGGCCAGGATGCCACGCTTTTGGTGCATGACGACCACGGCGCGGAAATGATCAGCTTGTCAGCACGCTTTGGCCGTGGACTGCCGGCGCGGGTGATCCCGATGGAAATCAACGCCCTATCAGGTTTTGGTCATGCAGAAATACTGGCGGCACTCGCCTCGGGATTTGCAGCTGTAGACATTCTGGTTGGACCAAAGACCGAGCGTGACGCACTTGATGCCCAGCTTGAACTTGCACTTGCGATCGCGCCAGAAAAGGCGTCCATCCTTGATATCAGCGACCCCCATGCCTTGTCGGACTACTTTTTTGGCACCCAACCAATGACCGCAATTGACACTCCCATCCTTCCCTTGGGCACACGCCGACAGGTTGCGCGACTGGCGGCAAAGGCACTGAACCCGACATCCGAGACCATCGCCCTGCCAATTGGCGCGCCTTATGGCGCAGTTCTGGTGGATACCGACGCCTGCACGCTGTGTCTGGCTTGTGTGTCGCTTTGCCCCTCTGGTGCGCTTGGCGACAACCCTGATCTGCCGCAGCTGCGCTTTCAGGAAGACGCCTGTTTGCAATGCGGGCTTTGTAACACCGTGTGCCCTGAAAAGGCGATTACGCTGGCACCACAATTCGACCTGACCGATGCGGCCTTCACCCAGAAAACCCTCAATGAAGAGGAGCCCTTTGCCTGCGTTGAATGTGGTACCCTGTTCGGTGTAAAATCTACCGTGGAGAAGATCATGGAAAAACTAGCTGGCAATCATTCGATGTTTGCCAACCCCGCCGCGTCCCGGATGATCCAGATGTGTGACGGTTGCCGTATCAATGCGCAGTTTCATTCGCAGAATAATCCCTTTGCCTCCAAAGAACGCCCCCGCCCCCGCACCTCAGATGACTACCTGTCAAAGCGCAAGGATCACTGAGATTGCAAAGGCGCGCCCAGATCAGCAGGCGCAATTGTCGCGACATAACTCAGGATATGGTCAATTTCGTCTTGGGTGATTTCAAGTGGCACAATCGCGGGCGGCAAATGCGCGGCAAAGGCTTCGGTGATACCCGCGATCTGGGTAAAACTCGGGTGCGGGTTCAGCACGAAAAACGTGGCGAACCGATTATCCCAATCGTCAAAGGTGCGCATCAGGGCAAAGGACGGCGTCTGCCCCATCCCCTTCATGCGGTTGGTCTCGTTGATGACATGGCACCGGCCACAATGGGTCAGGGAAAGGGCTTCGCCCTGCACAGGATCACCGTCGAACACCAGAACCGTTTCGGCTGTCTGATCCTCGAACTGCGTTGTGAAAATCACCACTCCATCCGGTTTGAAACTCTCAATCGTACGTTTACCGATGTCCGACAGCAGCCACTCAACGAACAACTCGGCCCCCGCAGCCTTAGACCCCGTCGCAGACCAAACCTTGTCCAATCCGGTAAAAACCGGCACACCTTTGTCCCCGATTGCAACATCCCCACCTTCATCAACCTGCGTGATCCGCACACCATGTTTGAGCGAAAAGCGCGGCAACAGGTGTTGCAGAAAACCAGTGTCACGGACCTCGCGTGCCGCGGAAAGGGTAAAGTAGCCACTCTGTGCTTGCACGATAGCGGGGAACATTACACAAAAAAGAAGACAAAGATATTTCACATCAAACCCATCGCAGGAATGACCCAGCCTATGACCGGGGACATCGTGCGGTCAAGGCAACCGGAGAAAAACCCATGAGCGAAGATTTCAATATGTCGATGCGCAAGTTCCTCAAACAGGTCGGCGTAACGTCACAACAAGCCATCGAAGAAGCCCTGCGCAAGGCGGGCGACACCACAGGCAGCAGTTTTGAGACAAAGATGGTTTTGACCATCGAAGGGCTGGACATGGAACACGTCGTTACTGGCAAAATCGAAGGTCAATCATAACGTGACAGCCAATAGAGAATCCGTCCTTGGTGTGCTTGCCACGCTTGAAGATCCAATCAGTGGCAGCACCCTTGTCGAGGCAGGTCTTGTCAAAGCATTAACGGTAAATGAGGGCGTGGTGCGCTTTGTCATGGAAGTCAGCGGCAGCCACGTGGAAGCCTACACAGCACTTAAAGAAAGCGCCGAGGCCCAGATCAAAGCGCTTGAGGGTGTGGCATCCGTGTCTATCGTGATGACCGCGCACAGCACACCGAAGGCACCACCTGACCTGAAACCGTCCCGCAGTTCCGAGCCAAGCGGCCCTCAAAAGATACCGGGCGTGGATCGGATCATCGCAGTGGCCTCTGGCAAAGGCGGTGTCGGCAAGTCGACAGTGGCCGCGAACCTTGCCTGTGCGCTGGCGGCCGAAGGGCGCCGTGTCGGACTGCTGGATGCGGATGTCTACGGCCCATCCCAGCCACGCATGCTTGGTGTTTCTGGGCGGCCAGCCTCGCCCGATGGCAAGATCATCCTGCCGATGCGTAATTTTGGCGTCACGATGATGTCGCTGGGGTTAATGACCAATGACGATCAGGCCGTTGTCTGGCGTGGCCCGATGTTGATGGGTGCGTTGCAACAGATGTTAACGCAGGTGCAATGGGGCGCGCTGGACGTTTTGATTGTCGACCTGCCGCCGGGCACTGGTGATGTGCAGATGACGCTTGCGCAAAAATCTGACTTGAACGGAGCCATCATTGTCTCAACCCCGCAGGACATCGCGCTTTTGGACGCCCGAAAAGGCATCGACATGTTCAACCAGCTTGGCACGCCGTTGATCGGCATGATCGAAAACATGTCGACCCATATCTGTTCGGCCTGCGGTCACGAAGAACACGTCTTTGGCCATGGCGGCGTCGCGGCAGAGGCCAAGAAGCTGGGTGTGCCGCTGTTGGCGGAAATTCCATTACACATCGATATCCGCCTTGCGGCTGACGGTGGTGCGCCGATTGTTGTCTCCAAACCGGACAGCGCGCCCGCCGCAGCATTTCGCAGCATTGCGAAGGATTTGATTGCCAAGGGGCATGCATGAACGCCCTGCAGTTTCCACCGCTGTTCACAGGCCACGACGCCGTTGGGGGTGATCCATTTGCGATGGCTGTGGCGGCGGCGGATATCGGCTGCGACGCAGGGCTAGTGATTTATGATCTTGCCGCAGACCGCTTGCGCGCCGCGATTGTCTTTGCCCCTGATGTGACCTTGGCTGACGCAGCTGTGATCCTGCCCATTTGCGGTGTCGGCCTGCAAAACGCCATTGGTGCCCTTGGCCCGCCCGAAGTGGGCGTGCATTTGGGCTGGGATGGAATGGTCTATGTCAATGGCGGGCGTTGTGGCGCGTTGCGCATGGCAGCCTCCGGCACGCCCGAGGTCGAGCCGGATTGGCTGGTGATTGATTTGACCCTATCACTTTGGCCCGAGAGTGACGAGACAGGTCTGCAACCGGACCAAACAGCACTTTATGCCGAGGGCTGTGCCGAAATCGACGCGATTGAGCTTTTGGAAGCTTGGGTCCGGCATACGCTTGTCGGGATCAACACATGGTCCGACAGTGGCGCGGGCCAGATTCACCGCGAGTGGCGAGGGCTGGCGCACGGTCTAGAAGGCAGCATAAACTTAGCGGGCCACATGGGCACCTACATCGGCCTTGACGACCGCTTGGGGCTTTTGCTCAAAATCGACGACAACACCACTCTCATTCCACTGACTGCAAACCTGACGAGGCCCACATGAAACTTGCCCGCGCAATCCATTTTGATGAAAGCGACCAAAGGGTTTTCCACAACCCTGCCCGCACGGGTGAATGGTGCATTTCTGGGGGCTTCGAGTTTTCAAACTGGGGCGAAGCGGATTTGGTTGGCAAGGCACGGCAAGCCTTCACAAACGGCTGGATGGGCTGCGAGACTTTTGGCCGTGTCAGTTGCATTGCAGTGACCCAGATCGAGCCGCAGGAACGTGACGTGATTGCCACCCTTCTGGCCCAGCATTTCGTCGATATCTATGGTGCGCCCTCGGTTGAGGCCGCAATGGGGACTGCACTTGATGAGATTGACCAGATGGCAGAGCTATGTGTAGATCACGCCCCTAACACATTGCTGACCGTCACCCGCGAATTGACCCCTGCTGGCGTACGCGAGAGTTTTCGGAGGATTGAAGCGCAGCAAGCCGACATCATGCAGTTTGCGGTCCACGGCCATCTGGACGATGAACCGCATAGCCACTGATCAGGGCCGTGATGCGTTGAATGTAAACAACTTTTCGCCACCGATCTGATAGCCATTGATCAGGTCTGCAGCCGTTGAACTGGTCAACCAGCCCTCAACTTGCATCGCAAGATCATTTCGAACAAGGGCGTTTTTGTCTGGGTTAACGGGCAAATACGCGTATTGATTAAACAGCGCCGGATCACCCTGATAAAGCAAGGCAAGCCCGTCTTGATTGTTAAAATTCAGCCAACTTGCCCGGTCTGAAAAGACATAGGCGTCAAGCCCCACAGCCGTGTTCAGTGCCGCACCCATACCCGCGCCGACCGATTGATACCACGGGCCCAATGCAGCTGCATCAATGCCCGCACTTGTCCAGATCGCCAGTTCGGCTTTATGCGTGCCGCTATCATCTCCACGACTTACAAAGGGCGCGCTGGCAGCTGCGATCCGGCCCAAAGCATCGGCTGCGTCGATGGCTGCACCGATCCCAGCCCCGTCTGCCTTTGGTCCTATAACGACAAAATCATTAAACATGATTTCACGGCGGTGCGTACCATGACCCACCGCGACAAATGCCTCTTCTGCAGCTTTGGAATGCACCAGTATTGCGTCCACATCGCCCGCCTCCCCAAGGCGCAATGCTTGACCTGTGCCGACCACCAGAAGTTGGATATCCAAACCGAGATCATCCTTGATCGCGGGCAGCAGAACATCCGCAAGGCCGGAGTTTTCAAACGAGGTAGTGACTGCCAAGCGCATCACATCTGCGGCAAGGAATTGCCCCCACAACACGGCAATCACCGTAAAAAGAACCCGCATCACGTTACAATATCCCCTCTGAGAAACGCAGCCAGTGCGCCCGTAGCGGGTCTGTCAAAAATGGCTGCTGGCCCAAGTTCATGTATCTTCCCATCCAGCAAAAACACAAGATCATTTGCGAGCCTACGCGCCTGCCCCATGTCATGTGTCGCCATGACAAGCCGCGTGCCAGCGCTGGCAACCTCGTGTAACAGGGCTTCGATCTCACGGGTGGCGTGGCCATCCAGATTGGCGCAAGGTTCATCCAGAAACAGCACATCGGGTTTACGGATCAGGGCACGGGCAATCGCCAGCTTTTGCCGCTCACCACCTGACAGGCGCGTGGCTTGACCATTGCGTGAAGCCACAAGTCCGATCCGCGCCAGCCAGTGATCCACTGCCACAGCGAGCTGGTCCTTTGGCGTTTTCAACAACTTGAGCGGATAGGCAAGGTTTTCGGCCACTGTGCGGCGCATCATTATAGGCGTCTGAAAGACAAAGCCGTGCTTGGCCGGATCATCGCATTCCCACGCCACCTGCCCGTCATTGACACGCTCTATTCCGTGCATCACCCGCAGCAGCGTGGTTTTACCCGATCCGTTTGGCCCAACAATGATCGTCGTGCCATCGGTGGCGAGCGTAAGATCTACCGGACCAAGCACGGTCTTGCCCTGTCTGCGGACCTGCACGCCGCTCAGGGTCAATGGAAACGTAGCCGTCACCAACGTCCCTCCCTTTCGGTGCGCGACAAGCTGTGGATGGCGAGATTGACCAAAATCGCAATGCCGATCAAGACGAACCCCAGACCCAGCGCCAATGCAAAGTCGCCTTTGCCTGTCTCAAGTGCGATGGCCGTTGTCAGCACGCGGGTCACATGGTCAATATTGCCACCCACGATCATAATTGCTCCGACCTCCCCAATGGCACGCCCGAATCCCGCCAATGCCGCCGTAAGCAGGTTGCGCCTGCCATCGTAGATAAGCGTCAGTATCCGCTGCCGTTTTGACGTGTTCAGCGAAATCAAAAGGTCATGATATTCGGCCCATAATTCGCGCATCGACTGGTGGGCGATTGAGGCGATAACCGGAGTAATGATGATGACCTGCGCAATGATCATCGCCGTCGGTGTAAACAGCAGATTGAGAACGCCAAACGGCCCGGACCGCGACAGCATCATATAGACGACCAATCCCACAACAACCGGCGGCAGCCCCATCAGTGCGTTGATCATAGAAATCACAAAACGCCTATAGCGAAAGCGCTGTACCGCAAGATAGGTGCCCAATGGAATGGCAATTGCACTTGCGATCAAAAGCGCGGTCAGTGTCACGCGCAATGACCGCAGACTGATTTCCCAAAGCTCCTCATCAAGGCTGACAACGAGCCAGAACGCTGCTTCCAGCCCGTCCAGAATTTCGATCATACGACGTCCACAACAGCGTTCCTTACTCTGACGTCAAAATCCAGTGCCTGAAAGCAAATGGCAACCCGCAATCCGTCATATGCTTTGCCTCATCATCGAGATGCATCAAAGCACTCACAAGCACTATTCAGCATATCTGGACCAGCCGAAACGAGATCGGATCGAAACGACATTGATCACCTACACGAAGAAATATTATTCATTTACCAAATTGGGAACGGCGACATCGCAGCTTTCTAAACCATGGTTGAATTCATTGAACAGGAAAATCTCGACACTCTGAAATTGCGTGTCGTTCCACCAAATGAGAGTGTCAGCCTTGCGGGCAGCGCACTTCTCCACTTCGCCAAACGGCTGACCTTGGATCGCCGGAACATGTGTGCTGGTGATGATGCTTCGCGACAGTTCTCGCGACTAGCCTCGAGCCGGATGTCGGGCGATTAGATCGAAACCGAAGGCTTGGCTCCGCTCAATAGGCTTCAGCTGATCCTCCACCTTCTTAATTTTCGCCCTGATCTGCTTTCAGAACTGCAAGCAATTGTTTTCGCTGCCACCGAGCCAGATACTACCGAATGGGACGAGGACGACATCCCCACTTGGCCATGCGCCGCGTCCAAAGACCATCAGACAGAGGTGGTCCTAGATTTTAGACC
>JAQXCD010000018.1 GCA_029252045.1 Sulfitobacter sp. | reverse complement strand
CACGGCATATTGACCCCAGATGAGGCCTATGTCAGCAAAACCGAACCAATGAGATTAGCAGCCTAAATAAAACCCAGATCCACCTTAACAAGGCTGAAAACTGGTCTAAAATCTAGGACCACCTCTTAGTTTTTGCAGGCCCAAACGTAGCCGCCGTTCCATTTCATCGCGCAAGCGACCATATCATCGATCAGGCGGTGCTCGTAGGTGATGCCTGCCTCTTTGAATTTATCTGCAAACTCGGTGTCGAAGATATGCTGAAATAGTTCAAGGAAACGGCCGTCATATTGCTTAAGGATGGTGTTCTTTGTTGATAAATAAACAGGCCATCCCATCGCCAATCCATAGTTCATCGAGGCGCGCGCAAAGTCGATGATGGATTTGTCGAGGTTGTACATCGCCATGACCACACCGGAGTCGGGTGCGTCAAATACCTCATGTTCGATCTCGGTGCCGTCTGTTCCGACAAACTTGATGGTCAGCTTACCTGCGCCCGGGAATTTGAAACCGGTTGCGCGATATTGGTCGTCAAATGCGTGACGGCCCACAACAATCGGCTTGGTCCAGCCGGGCACAAGGCGGGGAACGTTCTTGCAGATGATCGGCTGGCTAAAGATCACGCCGCCCAGGATATTGCGGATTGTCCCGTTGGGCGAGCGCCACATTTTCTTGAGGCCAAATTCCTCAACCCGCGCTTCATCCGTTGTGATGATCGCACATTTAACGCCGACGCCGTATTTCTTGATCGCCTCAGCGGCATCGATGGTAATCTGGTCATCCGTGTCGTCGCGGGCCTGAATGCCCAGATCGTAATATTTCAGATCCACATCAAGGTAGGGCAGGATCAGCTTTTTCTTGATGAAGTCCCAGATGATGCGGGTCATTTCGTCCCCGTCCAACTCGACGATGGGGTTTTCTACCTTGATGTTGGACATGGATGGTCCTTTGACAAGCGTTATTTTAAAGGCTGTTTAGCGCATTTTTGGAGCGAGGGAAAGGCGGTATGCGACGGTATACCGTAAAGATATTACCGTTTCATGTGCGCGGCGAAAAAACCGGCGATTTTGGTGCGGGCAAATTCCCAAAGGCGCGGCGCACCGATGGCAATTTTGCTGCCCACGCGATCGGCTATCATCTGTTCGCTCACGTTATAATCTGTCCAGCTGCCGCCGCCGGATTGCAGGTTTTGCATGGGCGGCTGGAAGCGGTCCAGTGATTTGGCAAATTGCGCTGAGGGGCTGGAGGCTGCCTCAAACTCCTCCCAAGTTGCGCGAAGTTCGTCCCGTAAGTCATTTGGGAGAAGGCCAAATATACGATCAGCAGCTGCTACCTCATCTGCTTCCATAGCGGTTGCATCAAAGCTGCCAAAGATCGGGTTGTCGCCCGCGTCGATCTCAACCAGATCGTGCAGGATCAGCATTTTGATCACGCGATTGATGTCAACGCCTTCGCCTGCCTGATCCGCCAGCACCAGCGCATAAAGCGTCAGGTGCCAGCTGTGTTCGGCCGAGTTTTCATAGCGCGAGGCATCACATAAAGTGGTTCCGCGGATGATCTGCTTGAGCTTGTCCGCCTCGTTGAGAAAGGCAATCTGCTGCTCAAGCCGCTCGGTCATGCGTTGTCAGACCGGTGTTTTTTCAGTTTGCCCTCCAGAAACGCGCGGCCTTTCATCTCTGCCATCCGTGTCCGGATGGCCGTCAGGAAGGCTTCTTCCAGCGTTTGTGAGGAGGCGCCCAGCACGTCGCCTACCTCCATAAACAGACGGTCCTCGCCGGTCTCTTTCTGAACAGCGAGGCATTCTTCGGCCAGCTGGTTGGCCATTTTAATGACGGCATCGTCAGCCATTAGCGGGTGTTCTCCGTCAGGCGGCGGCGGACATATTCCGTGGTGGAATTGATCATCGTGTCCATATGTGGCTCTTCAAAGAAGTGACCTGCGCCTTCGATCTCCTGATGGGTGACCGTGATGCCTTTTTGCTCGTGCAGTTTGTTCACAAGGCTGACGGTATCTGCAGGGGGGGCCACGCGGTCGCCGGTGCCGTTGATCACCAGGCCAGAGGCCGGGCAGGGCGCGAGGAAGCTGAAATCATACATGTTTGCAGGAGGTGCGACCGAGATGAAGCCCGTAATCTCGGGGCGACGCATCAGCAATTGCATGCCGATCCATGCGCCAAACGAGAAGCCTGCAACCCAGCAATGCTTGGAGTTGTTGTTCATCGACTGGAGGTAATCGAGTGCGGATGCCGCATCCGAAAGCTCGCCGATGCCTTGATCGTATTCGCCCTGCGAGCGGCCAACGCCACGGAAGTTGAACCGCAGAACCGTGAAGCCCATTTTGTAGAACGCGTAATGCAGGTTGTAGACAACTTTGTGGTTCATCGTGCCGCCAAACTGCGGGTGCGGATGCAAAACAATTGCAATCGGCGCGTCGCGTTCTTTTTGCGGGTGATACCGGCCCTCTAGCCGACCTTCGGGTCCAGGAAAAATGACCTCGGGCATGGGTGTACTCTCTGCTGTGTTCAAAAGGGGTATGACATTCTTGACGAATTCAGTCAGAGACCTTAGAACAATTCTAATATGTGAATCCATCGAAGTGGACTGCGTCTGAGGGATGTAGGCATTTAGAGCTGAAACGTCAAACAAAAGCCTGACTTCGCGAAGGAGTTACCATGAAGCTGTCGACAAAAGGCCGTTATGCGATGGTGGCGCTGGCCGATATTGCTCTGCAACCGGGTGACAATCTGGTTTCATTGGGGGATATCGCCGAGCGACAGCAAGTGTCCTTGCCGTATCTTGAGCAGTTGTTTGTGAAGCTGCGCCGTGCAGGCTTGGTAACTTCTGTACGCGGGCCGGGTGGTGGATACCGTCTGGCGCGGCCTGCATCCGACATTCGCGTGGTGGATATTCTGGCCGCGGTGGATGAGTCGGTGGATGCGATGCACAAAGGGGCAGGTGCCTCGGGTGGGGCATCGGGCAGCCGCGCGCAATCACTGACCAACCGTTTGTGGCAGGGCTTGACCGCGCATGTTTATGTGTTTTTGCACCAGACGCGACTGTCGGACGTGGTGGAGAACCAGATGACCCCGTGTCCGGCCGTACCTAACCTCTTTGCTGTCGTGGATGAGTGATCTGATGGTCTTGAGTATTTATGGCCAAATGAGATGAGCAGGGTCTATCTGGATCATAACGCGACAACGCCGCTGCGGGCGGAGGCGCGGGCGGCGATGATCGCGGCGATGGATGTTGTCGGGAACCCGTCCTCGGTGCATGCGGAAGGTCGCGCTGCCAAGATGTTGGTAGAGCGAGCACGCGCGCAGGTGGCCGAACTGGTAGGATGTAAGCCGCAGCAAGTGATTTTCACGTCGAGCGCGACCGAGGCTGCGGCGCTGGCCGTAGCCCAGAAGGAACGTCATGGCGGTGTGTATGCGGCGCTGCCTACCGAGCATGATTGTTTGGGGGTGTGGAGTGAAGCGGCGCTGGACGGAGCTTTTGACCGGGATGGTCACGCGCTGTCTGCGGTAGAGTATTCAGGTCTTGTTGCGATTTCTGCTGCGAACAGTGAAACGGGAGTTCTGGCAGCGCAGGGGCGGGTTGTCGGCAGTGGGGAAGGCTATTCAACGCTCTGCGATATCACCCAGTTGGCGGGCAAGATGGCGGTAAACTACGAAAAGGTGACACCCTCCTATGCCATTCTATCCGCTCATAAAATGGGCGGACCCAAAGGTGTAGGCGCGTTGATCAATTTTACCGCCAATGACCCTGAGCCGATGTTGCGTGGCGGCGGGCAGGAAATGAACCGCCGATCAGGGACCGAGAACATTATCGGGATTGCCGGATTTGGCGCGGCAGCCGAGGCGGCAGGGCGTGACGTGGCGGCAGGTAAATGGGACGAACTGGCGCAACTTAGAAATATTCTAGAAAAGACTATTGCGGCCACCTCAAAACAGACTATTTTTGTCGGGAAAGATGTAGCGCGCCTGCCTAACACATCTTGTATGCTCACCCCCGGTTGGAAGGGTGAAACGCAAGTGATGCAGATGGATCTGGCGGGGTTTGCGGTATCGGCCGGCTCTGCGTGCTCTAGCGGGAAGGTCAAAGCCAGCAAGGTTTTGCTGGCCATGGGATATGACGAGGCTGAGGCCGCATGTGCGATCCGCGTGTCGCTGGGCCTTGAGACGACGGAAAATGATGTGCTGCGCTTTGCGGAAGCTTGGGCGGCAAAATTCGAGAAACACCAGATGCGGGCGGCGTGAGCCCAACCTGAGAGGAAGACGGACATGGATAATATCGGTGATAGCGGCGTAAAAGACGGTGTTGATCAGGAAACTGTAGATGCGGTGCGCGAAGTTGGCGGTGCCTACAAGCACGGCTGGTCCACGGATATTGAGATGGACTATGCACCGCTGGGTCTGGATGAGGATATTGTCCGCCTGATTTCCTCCAAGAACGAAGAGCCGGAGTGGATGACCGACTGGCGTCTGGGTGCTTACGCGCGCTGGCAACAGATGCGCGAGCCGGATTGGGCCATGGTCGACTATCCCGAAATCAACTTCCAGAACCAGTATTACTATGCCCGCCCGAAGAGCATGGCCGTGAAGCCGAAGTCTTTGGATGACGTGGACCCCAAGCTGTTGGAAACCTATAAAAAATTGGGTATCCCGCTGAAAGAGCAGGCCATTCTGGCTGGGGTCGAGGGGGCCGAGGAGATGTCTGACGCGCCGCGCAAGGTTGCTGTGGATGCGGTGTTTGACTCAGTGTCCGTTGGCACAACTTTTCAGGACGAGCTGTTGAAAGCGGGCGTGATCTTTTGCTCAATTTCGGAAGCTATCAAGAACCACCCCGAACTGGTGAAAAAATACCTCGGCTCGGTTGTGCCGGTGCAGGATAATTTCTATGCGACACTTAATTCGGCTGTATTCTCTGACGGCTCGTTTGTCTATGTCCCGCCGGGGGTGCGCTGCCCGATGGAACTGTCGACCTATTTCCGCATCAATGCGGAAAACACGGGCCAGTTTGAGCGCACGTTGATCATTGCCGACAAGGGCAGCTATGTGTCCTATCTGGAAGGCTGCACCGCACCCCAGCGCGACGAGAGCCAGCTGCATGCAGCGGTGGTCGAGATCATCATCGAGGAAGACGCGGAGGTGAAATATTCCACCGTGCAGAACTGGTATCCCGGGGACGAAAACGGCAAGGGTGGGATCTATAACTTTGTGACCAAGCGGGCCGATTGCCGTGGCGACCGTGCCAAGGTGATGTGGACGCAGGTCGAGACGGGATCGGCCGTGACGTGGAAGTACCCGTCGTGCATCTTGCGCGGTGACGATTCACAGGGCGAATTCTATTCCATCGCTATCGCCAACAACATGCAGCAGGCCGATACGGGCACCAAAATGGTGCATCTGGGCAAGCGCACCAAGTCACGGATCGTCTCCAAGGGCATCTCGGCGGGCAAGGCGCAGAACACCTATCGCGGTCTTGTCTCGATGCACCCCAAAGCCAAGGACAGCCGCAACTATACGCAGTGTGACAGCCTGCTGATCGGCGATAAATGTGGCGCGCATACAGTGCCTTACATCGAGGTTAAGAATAACTCCTCGCGTGTCGAGCATGAAGCGACCACGTCCAAGGTGGACGACGAGCAGCTGTTCTATTGCCGCTCACGCGGGATGGACGAGGAAGAGGCTGTGGCACTGGTGGTAAACGGCTTCTGCAAGGATGTGTTGCAAGCGCTGCCGATGGAGTTTGCGATGGAAGCGCAGGCGCTGGTGGCGATCTCGCTTGAAGGCTCTGTGGGCTGATCTGATGGAGGACGGTTTCCTAAGCACGCGTGGTGAGAGGGCCATAAGCCAGGCCCAGTTGGGCCAGCCCGACAAGCGCTCCGAAGTTCGTGTCGGCGCGTTTGCTTGGGCGTTGATGGCGCTTCTAGCCTTCATTTTCTGCGGGCAGATCGCCCGATCCTTCGGGATCATTGAATATATTTTCCCACTGATAGTGGCGCTTCAACTGACTGCCCTTGTATTGGCTGTCGTGCTGGTGCGCGACCTCAACGCCCAAACCCGCAACCAACGTGAAGCCAACGCGCGCGAGACCAGAGAGGTCGCGGAAGCGGAGCAGAAACGGCAACTGGACGCCTTCCTCCAACAGAAAAAGGGGTTCGCCCCGAAGAGCCTGCAAACAGGCTGGCGCGATTCACCCGAACGGACCGAGATAAGACTATGAAAAAACTTCTGAAAGAAACAGGCATCGCGGGAACGATCTATTTCGCGATCAGCTGGGGCTTTGGCTTTGGCATTGATGAAGGCCAGGGCGGGCCGGAAGCGGCCATGTCGGCTTTGGTCTTTGCGGTTTTGTACTTTCTTGTGGGTTTGGCAATCCGTTGGTTTAAGGGGCGGCAAAAATGATCATCACGACCACAAACACCATCGAAGGACGAGCGATCCGTACCTACCACGGCATTGTCGTCGGCGAGGCGATCATGGGCGCCGATGTGGTGCGCGATCTGTTTGCGCGGGTGACGGACATCGTCGGCGGACGCTCGGGCCAGTATGAAAACAAGCTGCGCGATGCGCGTGAGGCGGCGATGCGGGAGCTGGAGCAGGAGGCGCGGACCAAAGGGGCCGATGCGGTTGTGGGCGTGGATATCGATTACGAGATTATTGGCGACAGCATGATGATGGTCTCGGTCTCCGGCACGGCAGTCTCGTTGGGCTGATGGCTGACCTGCGGCAGACCGCCCCTTCGCCATGACCTACGGAATAACCGCCGCGCGCGGATGAAATCAACGGCCTGAGGGCCAGAAACATGGCGCGTAACGCGCAGTAACGACACATAAAAAGGAGCATTCCTATGCTGAGCATCAAAAACCTACAGGTGAAACTGGAAGACGAAGACAAGCAAATCCTGAAAGGCGTTAACCTTGAGGTCGAGGCCGGCAAGGTGCATGCGATCATGGGGCCAAACGGGTCGGGCAAATCCACGCTGTCTTATGTGCTGTCGGGCAAGGGCGGCTATGAGGTCACAGGCGGCTCGGCGCATCTGGACGACATTGATCTGCTGGATCTTGAGCCGGAGGAGCGCGCGGCGGCGGGCCTGTTTCTGGCGTTCCAATACCCCGTGGAAATCCCCGGTGTGGGCAACATGACCTTCCTGCGTACGGCTGTAAACGCACAGCGCAAGGCGCGCGGCGAAGACGAAATGTCTGCGGCCGAATTTCTCAAGGTAGTGAGGGCCAAGGCGAAAGACCTCAAGATCGATGCGGAAATGCTAAAGCGCCCTGTCAATGTGGGCTTCTCGGGTGGTGAGAAAAAGCGCAATGAAATCCTGCAAATGGCAATGCTTGAGCCCAAGATGTGCATTCTGGACGAGACTGACTCGGGTCTTGACGTGGATGCGATGAAGCTGGTGGCGGATGGCGTAAATGCGCTGCGCTCCGAAGGGCGTGGTTTCTTGGTGATCACGCACTACCAGCGTCTGCTGGATCACATCAAACCGGACATTGTGCACATCATGGCCGATGGCCGTATCGTAAAGACAGGCGGGCCAGAGCTTGCGCTGGAAGTCGAGAACAACGGCTACGCAGATATCCTCGCCGAGGTGGCATAATGGCGGATGCAGTTGTCAAATCCGACCCGACAGAGGCGTTGATTGCTTCGCTCGCGATGCCTGACGCCACTTGGGCCAAACCGGCCCGAGAGGATGCTCTGGCGCGGGTACGGACCATGGGCCTTCCGCAGCGCCGTGACGAGTACTGGAAGTACACACGCCCTGATACGCTAACGCAAATTGGCGCCCCCAAAGCGGCTGTTCTGGTTATGGATGAGGCGCCGATGTTTGACGAGGTCGACCGCCTGCGCATTGTCTTTGTCGACGGCGTTTATGATGCAGAGGCCTCCGATGATCTAAGCCTTGAGGGTGTCACAATCGAGCGTCTGGCAGCGGCGAGCAGTGATCTGCATTGGGCCACCTGTGTTTACGGTGTGCTGGAAGCACGCGGCCAGACGCCTGTGGCGCGCCCCTTGGCGGCTGTGAACACGGCTTTTGCGACGGACGGTGTGCTGATCCATGTCACGGGCAAGCCCAACAAGCCGATAAATCTGGTTTATCATCATAAATCAGAGACTTCTGACGCGATTTTGCACAATTGCATCAAGATGGATGCGGGCACCGAAGTGACCCTCCTTGAAAACGGTCCGGCGGCTGCACGATTTAACAAAGTGCTGGAAGTCGAGATTGCCGATGGTGCGGCGTTCCATCATATCCGCGCCCAAGGGCGGGATCACGAGCGCCGTGCGGCCACGCATATCTTCAGCCGTCTGGGGGCCGAGTCCGAGTTCCACTCGTTTACGATGACGGTGAACGGTCAGTTGACCCGCAACGATTGTGTGATCGAGTTGACCGGCGATGACGCCATTGCCAATGTGGCGGGGGCGTGTGTCGGGGATGGTGATTTCCATCACGACGATACGGTGTTTATTACCCATGATGCGGTAAATTGCAGAAGCCGTCAGGTGTTCAAAAAAGTGCTGCGCAACGGGGCCACAGGTGTGTTTCAAGGCAAAATCCTTGTAAAAGCAGGCGCGCAGAAGACCGATGGCTACCAGATCAGTCAGGCGCTTTTGCTGGATGGCGACAGCCAGTTTCTGGCCAAACCGGAGCTTGAGATTTACGCGGACGATGTTGCGTGCAGCCACGGATCGACGTCGGGTGCCATCGACGAGGATGCGCTGTTCTACCTTCGCTCGCGCGGTGTGCCCGAAGCTGAGGCAACCAATTTGCTCACCCTGTCGTTTCTGGCAGAAGCGGTTGAGGAAATCTCAGATGAGGCGCTGCGCGAGGATATGACGGTGCGCCTTGCCGCGTGGTTGATGCGGCACAGGGGCTAGGATGTCGCTGACACAGGACATCATCGCGACCTATAAGGGGCCGGGGCGCGTGGTTGCGCGCTTCCTGTCGCAGGGTCGTAACGAAGTGCGCAGCCTGCTGTTTGTACTTATTGCGGGGGCCTTGATGTTTGTCGCAGCCGCGCCGTTTCAGGCACGCATGGCCCAGCTGGACGCAGAGGTTCCGCTGGAAGCGCGGATGTACTGGAGCGCGTTCTTCTTTATCTTCATGATGCCGCTGCTGGTCTATCTGTTTGCCGCACTGGTTTGGGCGCTGGCACGGCTGGCACGCCGTCAGGTGACCGGATCAGAGATACGCTTTACCCTGATCTGGGCGTTGGTGGCGCTGACGCCTGTGAGCTTGCTGGTTGGCATGATGGCGGCCCTTATCGGACCGGGTTTGCAGCTTCAGGCAATGTTCTTTGTCTGGCTGGCGGTGTTTGTCTGGTTCTGGACCGCAGGACTTTTGCGCGCGGATGGAACACACTGATGACGCTTTCGGATACTCTCAAAGACCTTGCAGTTGAAACCCTGCAAAGCCCGCGTACAGCGGCGCAAAAGATCATGGCGCTGAACCTGAGCCGTGATGTGCTGTGGACGGGGCTGGTGCTGGCAGGGGCTACCAACAGTATTATCTACAGCTTTTCGCTGTTGATGAGCGATACCACCATGCTGCCGCCGCTGTTCCGCAATCCGCTGATGTTCTTTATGTTGATCACGGGTGTGCTGGCGGTGACAGTTCATGCCTTCTACTGGACAGGCCGTGCTCTCGGGGGGCGTGGGGATCTGGGCGATCTACTGGCGCTGCTGGTCTGGCTACAAGGCCTGCGTGCGGTGGCACAGGCGGTGATGTTTGTGCTGTTGCTGGTGTCGCCAGTGATAGGGCAACTGTTTTCGCTGGTGGTGGGCATATTGGGGCTGTGGATCACGGTCAATTTCGTAACCGAGGCGCTCCGGCTGCCCGGTTTGATGCATGCGTTTGGCGTGCTGGTTCTGGCGGCGATTGGGATCGTGTTCGGCTTTGCCATTCTGGTTGGTCTGATCGGCGTGGCCGCTTTAGGAGTACCCGTAAATGTATGATATTGCAGCCATTAGGCGTGATTTCCCGATCCTGTCGCGGGAAGTGAACGGGAAACCGCTGGTCTATCTCGATAACGGAGCCTCCGCGCAAAAACCGCAAGTGGTGATTGATGCAATCACGACGGCCTACAGCCATGAATATGCAAATGTTCACCGTGGCTTACACTACCTTTCTAACCTTGCGACCGACAAGTACGAGGCGGTGCGCGGTAAGGTTGCCAGATTCCTCAATGCGGCCTCCGAGGACGAGATTATCTTTAACTCGGGCACCACAGAGGCGATCAATATGGTTGCCTACAGCTGGGCCATGCCCCGCTTGCAAGCGGGAGACGAGATTATCCTGAGCGTGATGGAGCATCATGCAAACATCGTGCCATGGCATTTCCTGCGCGAACGGCAGGGTGTGGTGATTAAATGGGTCGACGTGGACGACACGGGTGCTTTGGACCCGCAAGCTGTCATTGATGCTATCACGCCGCGCACAAAACTGATCGCAATAACACATATGTCCAATGTGTTAGGAACCGTTGTTGATGTGAAATCCATCACCGCAGCGGCCCATGGACGCGGTGTTCCTGTGCTGGTGGACGGTAGCCAAGCGGCTGTTCACATGCCTGTGGATGTGCAGGACATCGGCTGTGATTTCTACTGTGTGACGGGGCACAAACTCTACGGTCCGTCAGGCTCTGGCGCGGTCTATGTCAAGGCCGCCCGTATGGACGAGATGCGCCCGTTTATCGGGGGCGGTGATATGATCCGCGAGGTCACCAAAGACGGCGTGATCTACAATGACGCGCCGATGAAGTTCGAGGCGGGCACGCCGGGCATTGTTCAGACCATCGGCCTTGGTGTCGCGCTGGACTATATGACAGGTGTCGGGCTGGATAAAATTGCGGCCCATGAGGCGTCTTTGCGGGATTATGCAGTGGCCAAACTGGCAGGACTCAACTGGATTCAGGTACAGGGCACGACACCGGATAAGGGGGCTATCTTTAGCTTCACGATGGACGGGGCCGCCCATGCGCACGACATCTCAACCATCCTTGATAAAAAGGGCGTGGCCGTGCGTGCGGGTCAGCACTGCACTGGACCACTGATGGCGCATCTGGGGCTGAACGCCACCTGCCGCGCGTCCTTTGGCATGTACAACACCACTGGTGAGGTCGATGCGCTGATTGACGCACTCGAACTGGCCCACGATCTATTCGCGTGATTGTTTTGAAATCGGGGTTTTTTGGAATTGCGGGGGCGGTGTGTGCAGACTATACCGCCCTTGTGGACCCATAGCTCAGCTGGATAGAGCGCTGCCCTCCGAAGGCAGAGGCCAGAGGTTCGAATCCTCTTGGGTCCGCCAAGCACGCAACACACAGTGTGGCCAAAGTGATGTCAGCATAGCGATGTGTTGGGTATTTGGGCCGCGGGCCTAATCCGCCAGAGGCAGTGCATTTTCGAGATAAACATCGCCGACACCTTGAAGTGCAGCCAGATTATGGCTCTCCGACGCCTTGTGGACTTGTTCCAGTGTTGCGGGCAGGGCGCCTAGCGTTTCGTTGATTTTTGCCAAGGCTACTTCCAGCGTGTAGGTGTATTCATGGATTTTCTCCATGTCATCTTCGGTTAGATCGCCACGGGCCAGAACGTCAGCCAGCTTGCGGTTATAGGTGTTAAAATTCACCAGTGCTTCGGTCAGCGTGTCTGAGGTCTCAAAATCATAATGCGACGGGGTTTCCTGTGCGGCTAGCGGGGCTGTCAGAAGCGTTGTTATGGATGCGGCGTAGATCAGGCCAGATATAGGGTTCATCACGGGGTCCTTGTTTGGGGCGCGGGGGTTATCCTTCGGCCCACATGCGGTAAAGATTGGATTTTGCCTTGTGCAGGCGGTCAAATGCGGGGTTTTTTCCCGAAGTCTCAAAGATATCTTGTGCAGCAATATCAAGATCGTACAGGATTTCGCGCTGTCCGGGATCACGAACCCAGCTGGTGACCCAGCCGACTACGGCAAGCCGCTCGCCACGGGTGACCCGCTCAACGCTGTGCAGGGTGGTGCTGGGGTAGATCACCACATCGCCGGCGCGCAGACGGATCACCCGCTGCTCGATCGGGTCGTCGATCTCCAATCCGCCACCGTCATATGTTTCGGTGTCCGACAGGAAAAGTGTGAAGGACAGGTGTGTCCGGCTGCCCTGCATGATCGGGTCGTCCACATGCAGCCCGTATTCCATGTCCGGTTGATAGCGTGACACAAGCATGCGGGCAAAATGACGGGGGCGCGCAACAGCGCGAAACACTTCGTTGCTGCCAAGTGCCTGTTGGACCTTTGCAAATACCGCCTCGCGCATTTCCGAGGGGTCTGCCTGAAGGTTGGATTTTACGTCACGCGCGTAACGGCCGGCCGTGCTGCGTCCGTCTGTAAAACTCAGCTCGCCCGCGATTTCACGCAGGGCCTCAACTTCGGCGGTGTCGAGAATATTACCGATGACAACCAGCATTGTTTATTGCAGTCCGATCGAGGCCAGCTCGATCCGTGCGGCAGCGCCATAAATGAGGCTGGCGCGCATATCTGTGATGCCTTGGCCCATCATATCACCGAAGGCAGGCGCTGTGGCGGCAAGGTAGCCCAAAACCTTGGTGCCGGCCTTTGCGACACTGCTGTTGTCGCTCTGTGTCATTGTGGTGGCCTGTGTTTTAATCACGTTCAGAAATCCCCAGCTTGCTTGGTACTCATAGAGGTTTGTAACCGTGTTCTTTGCCGTGGCTATGCTATAGCGCTCTGCCGCAAAGCGCATTAGGGCAACCAAAGCGGTTGTTTGCTGAAATCGCTGCGGATGGCCTCCAGTGCTGTCTGGAGCTCTGCAGTCGCCAGACGAAGTGCCTCCAGCGGTTGTTGGGCAGTGGCGGCATCTGCCAAGCTGATCAGTTGGTCAAGGGCTGTGGCCTGGCCTTTTTCGGCCAAAAGGCCCGTTGCTGTGTCAAACTCTTCCGAAACGGCTTGGGCAAAATGGTTTTGGGCTGCTGCGATATCGCCTTGTTCGTATAGCTGCAGTGCAGTCATCAAGTAGCCTTCAATGCGGCCCAGATCGCGCAAGAGGACCACTTCCGGGTCTTCTGGCACAGCGCCTTCACCTTCGCCGCCAGCGGCCACGCCGTTGTCTTGGGTGCTTTGCTGGACCAGATGGACAGGGCTGTTGTGAAGGTCGTCAGGCCGTGCAGTGATCGGCGTGGCAAATGCCGCTGATCCCAATGCGGCGGTGGCGATGGTTGTGCCTAGGGTGAGAGTGCGGCGGGCCACAATGGATCTGCGGGATTTCGGAGGGAGCCGGTCTGTCATGTTAGTCTCGTTCAAATGATTTTGAGACCTTCATATGTTTGGTGGAATTGGCGTGCAACATATAACCTTAGTAAATATGTCAGGAATTTAATTTTATCGAAATGACGCTGCCAAAAATGCAAAAGGGCAGCGCGATGCACTGCCCCAAGCTCGTTCGTTCCTTGCTGCGTTTAACCGCGTTTGCGGCCACCCACACGGCCCGCGCGGCCACGGCCTTCTTGGCCTGCTTTGGGGGCTACTTTGTTGAATTTGATCCAGTCGCCGCCGTGCGGGTCGCGGTCAAACAGGAAGTTGGCGGCGCGGATCGCTTCCATTTCCTTGCCGGGGCGCGGCAGGGTTGAGCCCATGCCGAACAGCTGCACCAGCGCTTCGTCGTCCATGTCCTCGGGCAGAACCAACCCAAGGGCTGCCAGCTCGGCGCGCTTTTCAGCGACTTTTGCGGCGTTCACGGGCAGGGCGACGGGGTTCATGATCGCAGAGGTCATGCCCGCACCCATGGCCATTGGCAGGAAGGCGTTGTTGATGCCGTGACGGTTCGGCAGACCAAAGCTGATGTTGGACGCGCCACAGGTGGTGTTCACGCCCAGCTCTTCGCGAAGACGGCGCACGAGGGTGAAAACCTGATGGCCTGCCGTCGCCATGGCACCGATGGGCATGACCAGCGGGTCGACAACAATGTCATAGGCCGGAATGCCAAAATCAGCTGCACGTTCGACAATCTTTTTCGCGACGGCAAAGCGGACATCGGGGTCTTCGGAAATGCCGGTATCGTCGTTGGAGATGGCCACAACAGGCACGTTGTATTTCTTGACTAGCGGCAGCACCAGCTCCAGACGCTCTTCCTCGCCTGTGACCGAGTTCAGCAGCGGGCGGCCTTCGCAGGCGGCCAGACCGTTCTCCAGCGCGCCGGGAACCGAGCTGTCGATGCAGATGGGGCAATCGGTCACGGCTTGGACGCGGCGGATCATTTCAGGCATCAGCATCGGTTCGACAAAGTTGTTGTCGGCATAGCGTGGGTCTTCGGCCATTTTGTTGGAGAAAACCGCACCGGAGTTCACGTCGAGGATATTGGCCCCCGCTGCAACCTGCGCGATGGCATCGGCCTCCACGCGGGAGAAATCGCCGCGTTCCAGTTCTTCCGCAAGAATCTTGCGGCCTGTCGGGTTGATCCGTTCGCCAATGACGCAGAACGGCTGGTCAAAGCCGATGATGGCTGTTTTGGTTTTGGATTCGACAATCGTTCTGGTCATTTCTGGCAGTCCTTAAGAAGCGTTTGCAGGCACGGCGGAAGTGCCGCCATTGGTGTGGGCCCATGTTGCATTGGTCTTGATCCCGCCTAGCGGGAAGAAGTGAACGTGGGAGATGTTGAAGTCGGGGTTGGCGGCTTTGTGCGCGGCCAGCTCGGTCACGACGTCGTTCGGCTCATAGGGCAGCAGCAGCTTGGTCACATCCATCGCGCGCTTTTGCAGCACTTTCAGGGACGGGCCAACACCGCAGGCGATGGCGAATTTGATCAGGGTTTGTAGCTTGGCCGGGCCTGCGATGCCGATGTGTACGGGGATGGTGATGCCCGCGTCCCGTAGGCTGTCGGCCCAGGCAATGATCGGCTTAGCTTCAAAGGCGAACTGGGTGGCAATCGCCATCTTGGCATCTGTGCGGGTCTGGAAGTCATTCTTCCAGCGCAGGGCTGCATCGACGTTTGCAGTGCCTTTTGCGTCAATGTCGCGGTTGCCTTCTGGGTGGCCTGCAACGTGCAGGCGGGTAAACCCAGCCTCGTCAAACAGGCCGGTTTCCATCAGCTGCATGGAGTCGCTGAAATCGCCGTGGGGTGTTGTTACGCCACCGGCCAGCAACAGCGCCTGTTTCACGTCTGCCTCACCCTGATAGCGGGCAATCCAGTCGGCCAGTGTGGCGCGGTCTTTGATGATGCGGGCAGGGAAGTGCGGCATCACCGGATAGCCGTCGGCATTCAGGCGCTTGGCCGTTGCTACCATGTCCTCGATCGGCGTGCCTTCGATGTGCGCGATATAGACGCGGGTGCCTTCGGGCAGCAGCGCGCGGAAGTCTTCGACCTTCTCGGCGGTGCGCGGCATCACCTCGATCGAGAAGTCCTGCAAGAAGCTCTCAACAGTGGGGTTAACCTCGTCTGGGGTGGTGTCGGTCTTTTTACGGAAGTTCAGCAGCGCCATGGTACGGCTCCTTATCAGATCAAAGAGAGGGGGTTTAGGCCCAGCCATCGTTTGCAATCAGTGCTTTAATGCGGCCACGGTCGTATTCGACATCTATGCGGGCGGCCTCGGCATCAGCCACAGCAGCATCTTCGCCTTCAACGGTGACGGGATCGGCCTTGCGAAAACCGGCAAGGTAGGCTTCGGAGTCACTTTCGCCGGTTTTCATGGCAGCACGGTCGATTGCCTGCTCAAACCGTTCGGGCAGAATGCGCTTTTCTCCACGGCGGCCTTTGCCAACAATCACTTGCGCCGGAATATCCCGCCAATAGACGATCACTACCTCAGCCATGTACGATTCCCTCATCCCGGATTTACGTTTTGATCTACCTAGCGGATGGTCTGGATTGTCCGGCTGTCGTTTTCGACAATTGTGACACCATCCGCGACCTTTGCTTAACCCAATTCGCGCGGAACGACGACAGCGGGTTGGCATCATTCGCTGCATGATCATCTTGAGGTTGTAAGAAATGGCACGGCTTTGGGCGCGCTCGGTCCTTGCGCCGGCGGGCGACAAGACGTATCTTGGTGCCAACACGTTATGAAAGGCGCATACAATGGCGCCAAAGCGCTCCAAAGGTACGGGCGCGCTCGAACAGAAAACCTCGACGGTTCTGAGCCCTGTGCCGGTTTCGTCCAGATCGAACGACCTATATGCGGCCCTTGATCTGGGCACAAATAGCTGTCGCATGTTAATCGCCCAACCAAGAGGGGGCGGTTTTCATGTGGTGGACAGTTTCTCGAAGTCCGTCCAGTTGGGCGCGGGGCTTGAGAAAACCGGGCGTTTATCGCGCGGACCGATGGCGCGTACCATTCAGGCATTGCGCATCTGCCAGCAAAAACTCCGCCGGAACAAAGTGAAACGGATGCGCCTTGTCGCCACCGAAGCGTGTCGTCGCGCGACCAACGGCGAGGAATTCATGCGCCGCATCACCCGCGAGACGGGCTTGCGACTTGAGATCATCGCGCCCGAGCAAGAGGCACAGCTTGCCGTGATCTCTTGCGCGCCGCTGGTTAGTGCAAAGACGGAAAACCTGCTGGTGGTGGACATCGGCGGCGGCTCGACCGAGCTGGTTTGGATTGATATTTCCCAAGTCCCCAAGAAGGATCGCGCACAGTCTATCATGCGGTTGCACAACGGGTTTGTTCAAGCGCCGACAGATATTCCCGCCGCCCGTGTGGTGGACTGGATTTCTGTGCCTCTGGGTGTAGCAACGCTGCGGGACCAGTTTTCGGACGTGGAGGACGACGCCGCGCGCTTTGCGCTGATGAGCTGGTTCTTCGAGGAAAACTTGACTGATTTCACGCCCTACCAGTCCGCCCAGCCGCAAGAGCGGTTCCAGATTGTCGGTACTTCCGGCACGGTGACCACGGTGGCTGCCAGCCATTTGGGCCTGCGCCGCTATGATCGTACCAAAGTGGACGGGATCAGCATGACAACGCTACAGATTGATAAAGTCATCCACCGCTATCTGGCCATGGGGCCAGAGGGCAGGCGGGTGGACCCCTGCATCGGGCATGACCGCTCGGCGCTGATTATGTCGGGTGCGGCAATTTTGCAGGCGCTGATGCGCGCATGGCCCACAGACCGGCTCAGCGTTGCGGATCGCGGTTTGCGCGAAGGTCTGTTATACGCACAAATGAGCGCGGACGGCGTGCTCGAAGAAGGAACATTCTGATGGGCAAGACGCCAACAGGTAAGAACATATCGGGACGCGGACAGCGCGACCTGAAGGTAAAGGTCAAATCCGCCCGCGGGCGCAAGCTCAGCTCGACCCGTTGGTTGCAGCGGCAGTTGAATGATCCTTACGTCAAACGCGCCAAGGCCGAAGGCTATCGCGGGCGCGCGGCGTTCAAGATCATGGAGCTTGATGACAAGTATCGCTTTCTGGTGCCCGGCGCGCGGATTGTGGATCTGGGGGCGGCCCCCGGCGGCTGGTGTCAGGTTGCGGTAAAACGCTCCAACATTCTGGGCGAGAAAAGCGGCAAGGCCAAAGGCACAATTCTGGCGATCGACCTGCAAGAAATGGAGCCGATTGCGGGCTGTGAAATCTACCAGCTCGATTTTATGGAAGATGATGCCGACATGAAGGTCAAGGAATGGCTGGGCGGGCGTGCGGATGTTGTGATGTCGGATATGGCAGCCGCGTCGTCAGGCCATAAACAGACCGATCACAACCGCATTATCGCGCTGTGCGAGGCGGCGGCCTATTTCGCCTTTGACGTTCTGGAAGAGGGCGGCACTTTTATCGCCAAGACATTGGCGGGCGGTGCAGAAGGCAGCTTGCAACAGCTGCTCAAAAAGCGGTTCACGAAGGTGGCCAACTTCAAACCCCCCTCAAGCCGTCAGGACAGCTCGGAGAAGTTTGTGGTGGCAACGGGTTTCAAGGCAAATGTCGCTGCGGATGAGGAAGAAGAGAGTGTCGCGCAAGCGGGCGATGATCCGCGCGACTGGCTACGCGAGGAATAACGGTTTTCTGCTCAAGGTGACGTAGCTGTATCATGGACAGGCTGCGGGCCTGTGCTGTAGGCGGTGCCATTCCCAGCCAGAGGCCACCATGACCGAGACCACATACCCCAGCGTGAAACGCGCGCACCGCCGCGCCGATATGGCCGTACATGCCGTCGGGCTGACCTTGATCGTGCTGGCAGGCGGCGCGCTGGTGATCAAGGCAGCAGCCAGCGTCGAGCCGCGTCTGGTTGGGGCTGTGGTGGTCTACGTACTCTGCGCGCTTGTCTCCAACCTCGCATCCTGGGCCTACCACTTCGCGCCGCTGCATGACCGTCGCAAGCTGTTGCAGCGCATTGATCACGCGGCAATTTATCCCAGTATTACAGGCACTTTCACGCCGTTCTTTGTAATGGCGGATACCACATGGACATGGTCGCTGTTATGGATTTGCTGGGCACTGACGGCGGTGGCGATGTGGAATAAAATTACAAACGCTACCGTACAGTCGCGCTGGTCTACTGCCTCGTATCTGGGGCTGGGGGCCATTGGCCTATGCGCCTTGCCCGATATGACGTCAGTACCGGTGGCAACCCTGTGGTGCATCATTGCCGGCGCTGTTTGTTATGTGATCGGCACCGGCTTTTACGCCCGTAAATCCATGCCGTTCCGCTATGCAATCTGGCACGCTTGGGTCAACCTTGGCGGTATTGCGATGTTCGCAGGTGTGTGGCTGGCACTGTTCTGAAAGTGGATGCTGTGAAAAGTGGCGGAGATTAGCTACTCTCTATTTGTTGGACAGTCTCTGGCGTAAGAGTAAGCTACTCTTTGCACCTGCTGATCGAGTTGTGTTGCTTCGATACGCTGCCAATAAATCGCCGCGGGGAGGGTAGCGCCCCCCCCGTTTCATAGCAAAACTTGCCAACATTCTCAGTCCGGTGGAACGCAAGATGTTTTTCGGGCCTTGGATTTTCATGTTGGGAGGTCTCGCGTTATCAAAGCTATCGCGAAAGCCGCTCCCATAACTGGCCAACAGTCCTGATAGAGTTATCAAGATCATCTATATCAATGTTAATGTCGTTGATTTCCTCAAGCTCCAAAATGAACTCTGTAAATCCAATCGAAGATAGATTCAGACCAGCGCCGAATAGAACCATGTTATCCTCTACAGCATCCACCCGCGCATAACGCGCAAGCAAACTCAGGAACACGCCCTTATCTATATTTGCCATTCGCCCACCCTTGCATTTCAACGTTTCAAGACGCTAGGGTCAGGACTCATAACCAGAATATGACGGTTGCGGCGAGAGCGATTGCTGACAGGAACACTTTAGGGC
>JAQXCD010000017.1 GCA_029252045.1 Sulfitobacter sp. | reverse complement strand
GCAAACACACCGCTGCCAACCAATAATACACCACTCTGTTCAAGCTCAAATACTACATAGGATATACCTACCGATAGTAAGCCAAACATTGCAGCGACGACTATCATTCCAGTAAGCTTTGGAGCCGTATCATTCATAGCGAATACCTTCCATATTTTACAACTAGGGTTGTATTATACCATAAAATACGTCGGAAATATAGATTAACTTACGCATCTAAACTCTTGTCTGTCTGACATCAGGACCCGTTGGGCAATGGCAAAATCTCGTGCGGATTTATGAATACTACTCATCTGGGAGAAGAGCGCATTGTGCTAGTTGGCGACGCTCGTCTTCTAAAAGTATATCTATTCTGGCGTCTAGCTGCCTTAGCTTGGCCTCTTCTCGCTCCATATCTATCGTAACTGGAGTTTCCTGAGTACGGAATGCATTAACTGTGCATGTATAGTAATTTAAATAATCGTCCTGGCATTGCCCTTGATACGAGTAAGGGACCTGTTGCGTATGTACTGCGTAGCCTCTTTCAAGGTTTTGCGCTACCAATTCTCGTTCATTCGTCGCCAGCCGTAGAGGTACTTTGGCGTCTGAAACGCACTGCTCTCTTGGTGATACGCAACCTGACAACATGATAATTGCAGTGAGGCCGGATACAGTCAGTTTATTCATCATTCAGCTCCCTCAATGATCATCAGGTCTGTGTCGGAACAGGTCTCACGTACAGCTTTTGCAGCCTGATATTCTTCGCTGAAGTAGAAAGTTTCAGCAGCTTTTTTGCTCTCGAATTCAATCATCATGACCGTACCGCTGAGTTCACCTTCGTGTCTATCGGCTGATGGGCCTCTTGCTAAAACCTTGCCATCGTATTTCTTGATAGCTGGTGCTGCCATCCCAGCAAATGCTTGGAACTTTTCAGCGTCAGTTACCCTAATGTTGGCCACTAAGTATCCTTTTGGCATGTTTCTAATCCTCCAAGATTTTGGTTAACTATGAGCGCATTTCATAACTTGGCCAAACTCAGTTCGTATGGATATAATGAACTCGTTGAAGGTCGCCAAACTAATGATCCTGCTCGTTCGTTAAAGGTATGTTGGCTCATATTCGGCAGGGGATCAAGTCGCACACTTGAACTCACCCTGATCCTAAGCTCTTTACCACCCAACCCTTGTCGGTATCATGTGTCCAACTCTCGCACCCAAGAGACGGCAACACCATGACAATCAAAAGAGTATTTATTACAGTGATCACCTTGGCCCTACTGGCGAAGGTATACGTCATACTGACCTCTTAGGCTCTCCCCATGAACACAAAGCTATCGGCTGTATCTGACAAACGCATGGACCTCACGTGCAGTACATGTGGACATAAGTTCAGCTACAAGGTTGCTGATCTAATCCTAACGACCAGTGATGAAACAACTACCCATGAGGTGCGCCAGAGAGCCGTATGCAGAAGCTGTGGTGTCAGGGGTGATAACACGTATCGACTAGTGTAGTTCGCACTGTACGAGCCTCTGCGTGAGCCTCAGCGCCACCTCTAGTATAACGACCAGTCTACGTGGTTGATTGCCTCTCGAAGCCCCTTGAGGGCCAGTCCATCAGAGTAGTTACCGAAGGTCTGCCCTTCGATTTCATGGCCCATAAGTCTGGCCACGACAGTTACAGGTATCGTTGCGTATGGTAGCTCCATGATGAAGCTGAAATTAAGATTTAAGCGCCACTTCGACTAAATCACCATGCAAGGTTCGATAGTATTCAGGAAAGCTGGATATTAGACGCTGTTCAAGTGTGCCTTTCGCATTTCCCCATTGTAGTCCTCAGCAATCCCAGCTTCATCATTGCCACCGTTAACGTAGGAGATAAGTTGGCATGCTGCTTCTGAAGGTGGCTGCATCAAGAGTTAAAGCGACTGCTGCAACCAGCTGACATTTATTTTGGAGATAGCGTCGTACCTAGTTCTGATGCTTGCTCCACCATAACTTTTACCTGCGACATCTCCTTCACCATGCCCAGTGTAGATATTGTTGATCTCACGAGATACACCTGCATCTCTTAGCATTACCTTGAGAGTTCGTCGGAAAGAGTGAGCCGACTTTCTTCTGTGTGGAGCTACCTTCTCTAGGATTGGGTTGATTATGTGACCAGCAGAGCTGCTACACAGGCCGTTCTCATCCACAGTGTAATCGAATAAGCGGCCCTTGCCTTTGGCTGGTAAGATTAAGTCTGGGTGCAATGGGACGTGTCTGGCTGAACCTTCATTTTTGATAGCAACTTGCTCGTCTTGAGTATCAATAAGTGAGAAGTAACGAACACCCTCTACCTCGGTATCATTAAAGCGTTCCCAGCTTAGCATCCCTGCTTCTGTTAATCTCATCCCTGTGGTGGCGACTATGGCTAGGAGTAAGCGTTCTTGCTCAGGCCAGTCATAAGCGAAAATATTATGCAGGTCTTCCAAGGTGAAAGGTAGCCAAGGTTGTCCTTGTTTACCGTACTCTTTCATCCCTATGCCTTGGAATGTATTTACCTCGATGTAGCCTTTTCGGACGCAGTATTTTAGCATGAGAGATACGCCCGTATGGTAGTCCTTAATACTTGCGTTAGACACGTTGGTGTTACTGTCACATTGTTTTTGTGCGAAGTTATAGGCCATCACAGGCTTAATTTCTTTTAAAGCTAGGTCGCCCATTAACTCTGAGAATTGGTCTACAGCTCTTGACCATTTTCTGCGTGTGTTGGCCTTTTCATATTTTTGCTCAAGAAAGACAAAATACTCATCACGTATATCGGAGATACGTATTGTGTCATTCGTTTTAACTCGCCGCTTTCGTTCGATGACTGTTGGCGTCTCAATAACACCTTGAGGTAAATAAGTACCTTCATGCTCGGTTACATCTATGCTTCCATTGTCATCGAATGAGGGTTCAGAGACGCCTTGTTCTCTTGCGGCAGTTGTTAATAAATCTTGCCAATATGTTTGAACCACAGAGGTGGCGTTTTTTGCTAGCAAGGCATTCTGTTTCATTGTGAAAGGACCACTGTTAGCGAGTTTGTCTAACATTTGTGCTTTAGCTTGAGCGGGGTTTGAACGCTCCCTAATGGCATGTGCTCCTATTGTTGAGGCAGCTATAGCTTCTTCAGGAGGAGGGCCTTGGTCGATCATCATGACTGTGTAGCTATCCAGTGTGTCCTTTAATTTTTTCAGTTCGGCATATGGGGTCTTGTTGCTCAATTCAGGTGGGACACCTCGGTTATAATTAAACGAGCTAGCAAGGGCTGAAATGGTATCCAGTGCGAAGTTATCGGTTTGATGATCGTGAGTGTTTGCTGCATCCGCCTGCATTTGGTCGAACTGTTTGTAAATTGAATGTGCAAGTGGCCACATTTTGCGCCTAGCTAGTGCCGGGTCTGTCGTGCCTGTGCTCAGTCGCCGATTATTGGTTTTCCCACTTCCGCTACCAAAAAGATGCCTGATGGCTCTAGGAATGCTCACCTCAACAACGAGCGTTCCCCTGACTGTAACGACTCTGGGTTCGGGGTAGTCTTCCCAGCCAAGAATTTGGTGCATTGGTGCAGTCATGGATACCCCTTATTTATGGCGTGTGTCGTGACAAGTGTCGTGACGGGTGTCGTGACAAAAATCAAATTCAGCCCATAATAATATGGATTATCTATATAAACAAGGGTGATTGCTGGTGCTGTGAGGGAGGATTGAACTCCCGACCTCGTCATTACCAATGACGCGCTCTACCACTGAGCTACCACAGCATCGTGGGCGCTGATTAGCGGCAATTGCGCACCTGCGCAACCCAAATTCCGCAGTCAATCTGGACCCCGCGCAACACCTGCGCTAGACAGGCCTTATGGCAGATAAACAGTCTTCTCAAACTCCGTCCCAAGTGGGCAAAGCAGCTCAGGCAGCGCGCAAGCAGGCGCGTCTGGCTCAAGCGCTTAAGGAGAATATGGCACGGCGGAAGTCGCAGGCGCGCGCGCGCGTGTCCGATGCTGCCGAAGGCACACCAACAGGCACAGCGCAGACCGCGCAACACAAGGGTTCCTAAGACATGGACGCAATTCTGGTACGCGGTGGCGGGCCGCTTCAAGGCTCAATCCCGATCGCAGGGGCCAAGAACGCTTGCCTCACGCTTATGCCCGCGACACTTCTGAGCGAGGAGACGCTGACGCTCACCAATGCGCCGCGCTTGTCCGATATCCGCACCATGACGCAGCTCTTGCAGTCGTTGGGCGCTGAAATAAGCACATTGCAGGAAGGCCGCGTGATATCCATGTCGTGCCACGGCGAGATCAACACACGCGCCGAATATGACATCGTGCGCAAGATGCGCGCGTCCAATCTGGTGCTGGGCCCCTTGCTGGCACGCGAGGGCTACGCCGAAGTGTCCTTGCCCGGCGGTTGCGCAATTGGCGCGCGCCCGATGGACATCCACACCAACGGTCTGGAGAAAATGGGTGCCACAATCGATCTGCGCGATGGCTATCTCTACGCCAAAGCGGCGGGGGGGCGTCTCAAAGGCGCCGTGATTGATTTCCCCTTTGCCTCGGTCGGGGCAACCGAAAACATCATGATGGCCGCAACCTTGGCCAAAGGCACCACTGTCATCAACAACGCCGCGCGCGAGCCCGAGATTGTAGACCTTGCCGATTGCCTGCGCCGCATGGGCGCGCAGATCGAGGGCGACGGCACCTCCACCATCACCATTCAGGGCGTTGACCGTCTGGGCGCTGCCACACACACCGTGGTGACGGACCGGATCGAGCTGGGCACATATATGCTGGCCCCCGCCATTTGCGGCGGCGAGGTTGAGCTGCTGGGGGGGCGGATGGATCTCATCGGGGCCTTCTGCGAGAAACTGGACCTGGCAGGCATCGAAGTCACCGAAACGGACAAGGGCCTCAAGGTCAAACGCCGTGGTGACCGCGTGTCAGCCGTTGACGTCACAACCGAGCCTTTCCCCGGCTTCCCGACCGACCTTCAGGCACAAATGATGGCGCTGCTGTGCACCGCCGAAGGCACCTCGACGCTGGAAGAGAAAATCTTCGAGAACCGCTTTATGCACGCACCCGAGTTGATCCGCATGGGCGCCAAGGTCGAAGTGCACGGCGGCAAGGCCGTTGTAACCGGTGTGAAAAAGCTCAAAGGCGCGCCTGTCATGGCGACTGATCTGCGCGCGTCTATTTCCCTGATCCTCGCGGGTATGGCAGCGGAAGGCGAAACGAAAGTCTCCCGCGTCTATCACCTTGACCGCGGGTACGAGCATGTGGTGACAAAACTGCGCGGCGTGGGCGCCAACATCGAGCGGATCAAAGACGAATGACCGATGCAAAATTCGAAGACGGAGGCGAAGCACCGCTGAACCTTGGCGCGCTGGATGCCGATGATCTCGCAGTGATGTCCTCGCTGGTTCAGGATGCGGTTTTCCCCGCCTCCGAGATGAGCTGGAACAAGCGCGACGGGCGCTTCGCGCTGCTTCTCAACCGGATGCGTTGGGAGGATGACGGTGCGGGCCGCCGCGCCCCCGAGCGTGTGCAATCCGTGCTGATGTTCGCAAACGTGCAGGCTGTGTCCTCGCAGGGTGTGCCAAAAGGCGATGCCGATACGGTTCTGTCCCTGCTGCACATCGCATTTGAGGAAACGGACGCACCGTCGGGCAATGTGATCCTGACACTTGCGGGGGACGGTGCGATCCGTCTGACCGTCGAGGCGCTGGATGTCACGCTCAAGGATGTCACGCGCCCCTATGTCGCCCCGTCGGGTAAACGCCCCAGCCATCCGGATTAATTCACGACAGTGCGGGAGCCGGCGCTTCTTCATTTTGCCTCTAAACTCATATCCCGCCCTGTCGCCCCGCGCTGCATGTCCGTTCAGGCGCGCGCATCCTGCCGCACCCCTCTTGAGGCCCGCGCCATTCCCCGCTACCTGCTGTTCCCAACATAAGGAGCTTCCGCCATGCCCGTATTCCTTGACGCCACAGCCCCCGATTTCGAGGCAGCTTTTACTACGCTCCTGAATGCCAAACGCGAAGACAGCCCCGATGTGGATGCTGTTGTCGCTGACATCATTGCGGACGTGCGCGCGCGCGGCGATCAGGCGGTGATTGACCTGACTGCCAAATTTGACAGGATCACCTTGACGCCGGACACCCTGCGCATCACCCAGACAGAGATCACGGCAGCGGTGGCGCAGGTCAGTGCCGAGGATCGCGCGGCGCTTGAACTCGCCGCCACACGCATCCGCGCCTATCACGCGCGCCAGTTGCCACAGGACGAGCAGTGGACCGATGATACCGGCGCCACCCTCGGTTGGCGCTGGAGCGCTGTGTCCGCCGCCGGTCTCTATGTGCCGGGTGGCTTGGCCAGCTATCCCAGTTCTGTTCTGATGAACGCCATCCCCGCCAAGGTTGCAGGGGTAGGGCGCTTGGCAATGGTGGTCCCTACGCCCGACGGCATCCTGAACCCGCTGGTGTTGCTGGCGGCGCAAATCTCCGGTGTCGACGAAGTCTACCGCATCGGCGGAGCGCAAGCCGTAGCTGCATTGGCCTACGGTACCGATACCATTGCCCCCGTTGATAAAATTACCGGACCGGGCAACGCTTTTGTTGCGGCTGCCAAACGTCGCGTATTTGGCAAAGTCGGCATCGACATGATTGCGGGCCCCTCCGAAATCCTTGTTGTGGCGGACGCTGATAACGATCCTGACTGGATAGCCCTTGATCTGCTTTCACAGGCTGAACATGACGAGAGCGCGCAATCACTGCTGATCACAACGGACAGAGACTTCGGCATCGCCGTAGCCCGCGCTGTGGAGAAACGTCTTGAGAAGCTGCAACGCGCCCACATCGCGGGGCCGTCGTGGCGCGATTTCGGTGCCATCATTACGGTGCCCGACCTCGCGGTGGCTGCTGCCCTCACGGACCGCATCGCGCCTGAACACCTTGAGCTTTGCGTGGCGGACCCCGAGGCGCTCAGCAGCCGGATCACCCATGCCGGCGCAATCTTCCTGGGTCAGTGGACGCCGGAAGCGATTGGTGACTACGTTGGCGGCCCCAACCACGTTTTGCCCACAGCCCGCTCGGCCCGCTTCTCGTCAGGCCTGTCAGTGCTCGACTTCATGAAGCGTACAACCTTGGCGCGGATGACACCCGAAGCCCTGCGCGCCATTGGTCCAGCAGCAGAACGGCTTGCCAGCTCGGAGAGCCTTGAGGCACACGGCCTGTCGGTCACGGCCCGCTTGCGCAAGCTCAACGATTAAGCCGTATCCAGCGCATCCTGAAGGCTGGGCGCAAATTGCGCCAGCAGCGGGAGGTCACTCTTGGATATTCCGGCTACTTCATCTGGGCCGATAACATCGTTCCCGACCATGCCGCGGCTGTCGTTCAGGTTGTGAACCGTGCGGACATACATAGCTGGCCCACCGTGCAAAACCCGTACCGGCCGCCGCACAAGCACCTTCTTATGCGCGATATTGAAGGGGCTGCGGTTTGATCCGGCAGGGGCGACAAGCGTCAAGCCTTGTGCCGTGCAGGCGATATTGCGCTTGGTGATCTCGGCGCCGCCATCGTCGGACAGTTTAAGGTTCAGGCCATTTGCATGGGAGATAAGCACATCATCCTGCTGCGACCTAAAGCTGCTCACTGCAGTGCTTGCCTCAACCTTGATCTGATTTCCGAAAGAGTTGGAAGCGCCGTCATCATCATCCGCTATCGTCTGAATGACGTGTGAGGGACTGCGGTTTCATCTGGTTCGGCCCGAAAAGAAATATCCATGCGAAGAAATGGTTAGAATGTCTCTGAAACGTAATTTTCAATAGTGAGATCGCAATAGTCAATCTGGGGTGGAAACCGGAACGACATTGCCTGTGGCCGGGGCGCGGTCTATGAAAGACGCGATAGAAATACCTTCCGGAGCTGTCTCATGTCGCGCATCACGCATATCATCCTTGATGATGCAAACCTGCCCCCACCCACAGCCGAGATCGAGCAGGAGCGCCGTGTCGCGATGTTTGACCTGTTGGAAGACAACACATTTGTGCTGCCTGTACGCGACGATCGGCCTGTGCCTGCTGGTCCTTATCATCTGGGTCTGTCGATCCGCGACAAACGTCTGGTCTTTGATGTGGCGACCGAAAGCGCAGAAAAAGCGGCCGAATTCCATCTGTCGCTGGGGCCGTTCCGGCAAGTGGTCAAGGACTACTTCCAGATTTGCGAATCCTATTTCGATGCCGTGAAAAAACTGCCCCCCGCCCAGATTGAGACAATCGACATGGCGCGCCGTGGCATTCACATGGAAGGCAGCCGCGTCCTGCAAGAACGGCTGGAGGGCAAAGCCGAGATCGACATAGACACGGCCCGTCGCCTGTTCACCCTCATCTGCGTTTTGCATTTCGGAGGCTGATGTGACGCAAGAGCTGCCGCAATCAGTGCTGTTTTGTTGCGACCACAATGCTGTTCGCTCCCCTATGGCCGAAGGGCTGATGAAGAAATTCTACGGAATGGATGTCTATGTCCAATCTGTCGGCGTTAAAAATGACCTCGAAATTGACGGCTTTTCCATCGCCGTGTGTCAGGAGATGGGGGTCGAGCTGTCACGCCACCGCTCCCGCAGCTTTGACGAGATGGAAGACTGGGGCGATGACCTGAGCTCGTTTGATCTGGTGATCGCCCTGTCGCCTGCCTCCCAGCGCCGCGCGCTGGAGCTGACGCGGTTCTTCCATCTGGAAGTCGAATACTGGCCCATCCTTGACCCGACAGGGCTGGGCGAGGGGCGCGAGGCCAAGCTGGCGCAATTCCGCTCCGCGCGGGACCAGATTGTGGGCCGCCTGCAAGACCGTTTCGGCCCGCCCACACAAGCACCGGAATAAAGTTATCGCACATTTGAACCTGCCCGACTTGCGGCCCCAAAAAGGGATGTACCAGTGAACAAAACCGTCCAAGCCTATTTTGACGCCTTCAACGCAGGCGATACAGACGCCATGCTGGCCTGCCTGTCCGATGATGTGGCCCATCACGTCAACGAGGGTAACATCCGCCACGGCAAACCCGCCTTTGCCGAATTCTGCGCCCATATGGACCGCTGCTATGCCGAGCAACTGACCGACATGGTGATTTTCGACGCCGAAGGCGGCACGCGCGCGGCGGCTGAATTCACCGTGAACGGCACCTACAAAGCGACCGACGCAGGCCTGCCCGAGGCGCGCGGCCAGACCTACCGCATCCCCGCTGGGTCGTTCTTTACGCTCAAAGACGGCAAGATCACCCGCGTCACCACGCGCTATAACCTCACCGACTGGATCGCACAGGTGAAATGAGGGTTGCCGCACTGACAGGTCCGGCACTCGAGGCGGCGCTGGGCGATGTCGCGGCCTTGCGCATCGCGGTTTTTGCCGATTGGCCCTACCTCTATGACGGTGATCACGCCTATGAGGCGGCCTATCTGCAAACCTATTGCAACGCCCCGCGCGCCATTCTGGTGGGCGCTTACGATGGCGACAGCCTTGTGGGGGCCAGTACCGGCACGCCGCTGTCGGATCATGCCGATGACTTCGCCGCGGCCTTTGACGGCACGGGGATAGACCTGTCGCAAGTGTTCTATTGCGCCGAAAGCGTGCTGCTGCCGGCCTGTCGTGGCCACGGCATCGGGCACCGCTTCTTTGACCAGCGCGAGGCCCACGCCCGGGCCTTGGGCTTTGCCAAATGCTGCTTTTGCGCTGTCGTCCGCCCGCCGGACCACCCCGCGCGCCCCGCAACCTACCGGCCGCTGGATGCCTTCTGGCGCGCACGCGGATACACGCCGCTGGATGGCGTGATTGCACAGTTCAACTGGCGCGATATGGGGCAGGAGGCCGAGACCCCCAAGCCGCTGCAATTCTGGATCAAAGACCTCTAGGCGAGGTCAGGAGCAGGTCCGCTCCGCGCTCTGGCCGAATGCTTTCCAGACGTCCCAGAACGCATTGTCACCCGAGCGGTCCGACTGGCGCCAGACCTGCAATTTATGCGGGTCTTTGAAAACCTTCACACCGCGCCGCTGCTCCGCGCCCGACAATTGCTGGTCCGCAACCGCCTGAATACAGCCACACCGCTGCGTGTTCGCCGCCTTGCGACCCTGCGACATACACGCGCGCTGAAGCGGTCCGGTCGCAAACATCTGCTTCGGCGCATAGGCCCCGCGCGTGGTGTAATTGCTTGCACCACCACCACAAGCGGCCAATGTAGACAGGGCCACAAGCGCCAAAACGGTTGTTTTCATAATCTCTGCCTTTGTCTCATGCCGCAGTTGAGGTTTTCCCCATTAGGTGCGGCGTTATCTGCTCTGCTGCGCAGTATGCACGGATTCGGGCGTTTGGGCAAATGGGGAGTTTTCCCGCTGAAAGATAACCACCATCTGTTCGATACAACACCTACCTAGGTGTAGCGGTTTATCTTTCCGTGCTCAGGATGGCTCTACAGCCGCTTCTCATGCCTGCTCAAAGGCCGCTCCTCGGATATATCGTCTAATTCCCTCGGGCGCGGAGGGGGTTTATTGGCCTCATCAATAATCTCCTGAGGAGTTTTCATTGCCTTGCGCTTGTCAGGCCCCTCCAGGGGCTCCCACGGCTCCGGCCTGTTCGTGTCTTCAGGTTTTGTCATGTCAGCAGCCCACCCGCAGGGTTTCCGCAAGGGCACCGTCGACATGAACCCGGATTGCCCTTGGCCCCTGCATGGCAGATCCGGACAGAGGGACGACGATAGACTTTTTCACCAACGTCTGCGCCCAAAATCCAGGTTTCTAGTTTGTGGTGAAAGACACATCTGTGCTGCCTTCGGTTTCTGCAACGTTCATTCCAGTGATTTCAATGCCGGGGTTAGCCAGCGCTGCGTCGACAGTTAGGCCGTTGCTGCTTAGGGTCAGGCTTTTAATATACATCCGTGACATAGGATTTCTCTCTCAATAAATTTCAGTTACGTCTTCTTTTTGGATCGATGGTAACATAGACTTTCGATAATTTGTGGCTGCTTGTTTCAAGGCGTCTTGCTATTGCCGCGATACGCTCTCCCAAGTGCTCGCCTGAACGTTCTTCAACCGGTATGTGTTCCGGTATCGCAGCTTCCAGCCGCAAAACCGCTCTCTCAAGATCATTTACGTGATTTTCGACCCGCTTTCGTGATTTGCTTGACGCCCAACCACGAGACTTTTTGAAAAATGCGAACACCAGATCCCCTAACTGACGATTAGACTGGTCATTGTTTCTATTTCGGTTTTTCCATTCTTGTAGCTCATTAGAATGGTTCTGGCGGGCCTTTTCGGCCGCTTTCTCCGCTGCGGGGATTCATTTGCGCGTCTTTTATTGACATTTTGATTCCCTAAAATAAGTGCTTCGATAGGCTAAGCTTACGTTTGGTCAATTTGTCCGGCAACAATTTTTTGTAGGATTTCGGGAAGTCTGGACAGGATACATCATCCACCTTGACCGCTCCCCAAAACCCCTACATATCACAGCTATGACACTACTTTCACACATCCGCAATTTCTCCATCGTCGCCCACATCGACCATGGCAAATCCACCCTCGCTGATCGCCTCATCCAAGAGACGAACACCGTATCTGCGCGCGATATGAAGGCGCAGATGCTGGACAGCATGGACATCGAGCGCGAGCGCGGGATCACCATCAAAGCCCAGACGGTTCGGATCAACTACACCGCCAAAAACGGTGAGGATTACGTCCTCAACCTGATCGACACCCCCGGTCACGTCGACTTTGCCTATGAGGTCTCCCGCTCCATGCGCGCGGTTGAAGGCTCGCTGCTGGTGGTGGACAGCACGCAGGGTGTGGAAGCGCAGACATTGGCCAACGTCTATCACGCGATTGACGCCAACCACGAGATCGTCCCGATCCTCAACAAGATCGACCTGCCCGCCACCGATTGTGACCGCGTGGCCGAGCAGATCGAGGACGTCATCGGCATCGACGCCTCCGGCGCCATCCGGGTCTCCGCCAAGACGGGGCAGGGGATTGTCGAGACGCTGGAAGCCATCGTGCACCACCTGCCCGCGCCCAAAGGCGATATCGACGCGCCGTTGAAGGCGATGCTGGTGGACAGCTGGTATGACAGCTATCTCGGCGTGATCGTCCTTGTCCGCATCATGGACGGCAAGCTCAAAAAGGGCGACCGCATCACGATGATGCAAAACGGTTCCGTGCACCACGTTGACCGCATCGGCGTGTTCCGCCCTGCGATGACAGAGATTGACGAGCTGGGACCGGGGGAGATCGGCTTCCTCACCGCGTCCATCAAACAGGTCCGCGATACCCGCGTAGGTGACACCATCACGCATGAGAAGAAGGGCTGCACCCAGGCGCTGCCGGGCTTCAAGCCGTCCCAGCCCGTGGTTTTCTGTGGCCTGTTCCCCGTGGACGCCGCCCTGTTCGAAGACCTGCGCGACAGCATCGAAAAACTGGCGCTGAATGACGCCTCGTTCAGCTATGAGATGGAAACCTCCGCCGCCCTTGGCTTTGGCTTCCGCTGCGGCTTCCTCGGCCTGCTGCACCTCGAAGTGATCCGCGACCGGATCGAGCGCGAGTATGATATCGACCTGATCACCACCGCGCCTTCCGTTATCTACAACATCCACATGCGCGACGGCGAAATGCAGCAGCTGCACAACCCCGCCGACATGCCCGACCTGACATTCGTCGACCACCTGGAAGAACCACGCATCAAGGCGACGATCCTTGTGCCGGACGAATACCTCGGCGACGTGCTGAAACTGTGCCAGGACCGCCGCGGCATCCAGATGGACCTCACCTATGCCGGCTCCCGCGCGATGGTTGTCTATGACCTCCCGTTGAATGAAGTTGTGTTCGACTTCTACGATAGGCTCAAAAGTGTTACCAAAGGGTATGCGTCCTTTGACTATCAGATGATCGGCTACCGCGAAGATGCGCTGGTGAAAATGTCCATCCTCGTCAACGACGAACCCGTGGATGCGCTCTCCACCATGGTCCACCGCGACCGCGCCGAGATGCGCGGCCGTGCTATGGTCGAAAAACTAAAAGAACTCATCCCGCGCCATATGTTCAAAATCCCGATCCAAGCGGCGATCGGCGGCAAAGTCATCGCCCGCGAGACACTCTCGGCCATGCGCAAAGATGTGACCGCCAAATGCTACGGTGGCGACGCCTCGCGTAAACGCAAGCTACTTGATAAGCAAAAGGCGGGTAAGAAGAAGATGCGGCAGTTTGGGTCGGTTAATATCCCGCAGGAAGCATTCATTTCTGCGCTGAAGATGGATGGGTGAGCGCTGATCCAAGCGTAGCTTGGCAAACGCTCCGGTGGTGCGTTTCAAGTGCGAACGGGCGAAGCCCCAGGGGTAATCGTTTTGACTGGGTGCTGGGCGAGTATGTGCGATGAGACTACAGCTTAAAGGCTCATAGGTATATGAATGTGATGATGGCAGTATGAGCTGATTAAAAACCAAAAATCTGTTTGATCATTGTCCCAAATTCTTCCAAAATTTCCAGAAAGTATGCTGTCAATCGGTTGATAGTCAAGCCGCGGCTAAAGCGTGTGGTCTGAAAAGCAAAAGAGACTATGGCGGTTATTATTACGTGGACGGGCTGGTACATGTGGCACGTCATTGGCGGCTCGCGAATGCCTTGATAGAAATTCAAGCTGACGGCATCTCACAAGAAGTCAGAGACGCAAATTTAGCGCTTTTGAAGAATCAGATGAGCATAGCAACCTTGGAGTGCTACGCCGCGCTTTACCAAATGAAATGGTGGGATTTAGAAGTGGATCTTTTAGAGGTGGTCCTAGATTTTAGACCTGTTTTCAGCCTTGTTAAGGTGGATCTGGGTTTTATTTAGGCTGCTAATCTCATTAGTTCGGTTTTGCTGACATAGGCCTCATCTGGGGTCAATATGCCGTGAGTCGAATGCGGGCGCTCAGAGTTGTAATACGTCAGCCATTTGCCGATCCCAGCCCGCATTTCTGAACCTGTC
>JAQXCD010000016.1 GCA_029252045.1 Sulfitobacter sp. | reverse complement strand
CGTTGAGCTTGAGGAAAGAAAGCGTATCCATAAGCCAGCATTTGCGGAAACCGCCGCGAAAGAAAAGCCCGAAACGTAAACGCACAGCCCCGCAGGGTTAACGCCCGCCAAGCGGGCTGATTCCAGGGGGGTGAAAAGCGTGCACTTTGCGTGCACAACCCGTGCACCGCCTAAACGGGGATTTGTTAACGCAAATTAAGTTAATGAGGCGTTCGGTGCTGGGAATTGGGAGCTAAGGATTTTGGCTTCTTCGCATGGGAACTTAGTGAAGGCACGCCAGTTATCGTGAATCTACGGATCGATCAATTACATGAAACTTTCGGCCCACAACCAACATTGACGCGTTGCGCGGCGAACGGCGGGTTTGAGCCCAAAGCGGAAGTGTCAAATCTTCGCCCGGTGCGTTCGCAGCGAGGATAATGCTGCGATTGCCAAGATTCTTTTCTAGCAACGCGACGAGAGAAGCGACCATTCGTGCAATTTGCAGTTGGGAGGCAAAGGCGACGATCAAGTGGCGAATTTGGCAGCCCTTGCAACCAAGAATTGCCACCCTTCGATCAAAACTCGGCAAACGGCCGTAACCAAAGTATGCTTGTCCAAATGCAAAATCACTGAAGCCGCGCACATGCTATTTTGCTGGTGGTTACCTGTATCGTTAGAAAGCAGCCAGTGATGCGTGCGATGATCCCGGATGTCCTATCGGGCCAGTCACATATTTGATCATTATGCTGTAATAAGAACTATAAATTTTCTAAATTCATCCGCCGGTGTTAGTTTTCCTCAAATCTGAGATCTTGAGGCGAAACATGAACCGATACGACTTCCGTCGACGCTTCGACACCCCTGGCCCTGTCGTCCTGCCGGTTATCCACGTTCTTGATGCCGAACAGGCGCAACGGAACATCGAGGTTGCAATCGGCGGGGGGTGTCCCGGCGTTTTTCTGATCAACCACGATTTTGAGAAAGAAAAGCTGATCCCGATTATTCAGGAGATGCGTCGGATGTTCCCAGACTATTGGATCGGCGTGAACTTTCTGGCTGTAACGGGAAAAGTCGCGTTTCCTATTCTGGGCGCGTTGCAAACGAAAGGCATTCAGGTTGACGGTTATTGGGCGGATGACGCGCGCATGGATGAGCGCCGCGCCGAAGATGACCAACCGGAAGCAGATGAAATCGCGGCAGTCCGCAAGTCGAGCGGTTGGAGCGGTTTGTATATCGGCGGCACAGCGTTCAAGAAACAGCGTGAGGTCGATCCCACACAGTATGCCAAAAGCGCTCGTTTAGCGACCGGATACATGGATATTGTTGTTACGTCTGGGGTTGCGACTGGGCATGCCGCAGACGTGGGCAAAATCGAAACCTTCCGCGAACACTGCGGCGACACAGCTCTCGGCCTTGCCTCTGGCATAACGCCCCAAAACGCAGCCCACTACGCTGATGCGGTTGACCTTTTCATGGTCGCGACAGGCATCAATTTTGAGGGGGACTTTTACAACATCGACCCCGATCGCCTAAAGCACCTCATGCACCTCACACAGAAATAAGGGAGAATATCACATGACATTCGACAAAGGGCCCAGAGACGACCGTTGGTACTTCTCGCTCATGGCACCGAATACCAAAGGAGACAAATTTGCATGGCTGGACCCAACGTCCATCTACATCAACGGCAAGGCCTATCATGACCTGCTGGACGACCTTTGCGCCGACCTGAATGCCGACGATATTGATGTGGTTGCAGGTCTTGATGCGATGGGATTTGTACTGGCTGCGGGCATTGCCGCGCGGATCGGGCTGGGCTTTTTGCCAATACGCAAGACCGGCAAGTTGTGTGTCGACACAGACATTGCATCCATGACCAATTACTCAGGCCAAACACAAGCGATGGAAATGCGCCTGCCAGCCTTTGCACCTGAAACGAGGGTCTTGATCGTGGATCAATGGGTCGAAACTGGCGGCACGATGCACGGTGCTGTGCAATTGGTTGAACAGCAAAAGGGTAAAGTCGCGGGCATGGTAGCCATTGTTATGGAAGACAACGAAAACACCGCAGAATACCGCAAGAAATACAAATGCGTCACCGCCATTCAACCAGGCACAGAGTGGCAGCGCCAAGCCAATGCGCAGTATCTCGAAAGCTTCAAGACCTATAAACCCGAGATGGCGTTTCCGGTCTAGGACCTAAGTTCGGCGCACATTCCAAAAAACTCACTTTAGAGGGGCTCGACAGATGAAACTAATCTGTGGAAACAGTAACCGTCCGCTTGCCGAAGCGATTGCGGCACATATGAAAGTGCCGCTGGCGGAGTGCAATGTGCGCCGCTTTGCTGATGAAGAAGTGTTCGTGCAAATCCATGAAAACGTGCGCGGTGACGACGTATATGTCATCCAGTCAACGTCCTATCCGGCCAACGACAATCTAATGGAATTGCTCGTGCTGATTGACGCCCTTCGTCGCGCATCGGCTGGCCGGATCACTGCTGTGATCCCTTACTTCGGGTATGCGCGGCAAGATCGCAAATCAGCACCGCGCACGCCGATCTCTGCCAAACTCGTGGCTAATCTGATTACCAATGCAGGTGCCGACCGCGTCCTGACAATGGATTTACATGCGGCGCAAATTCAGGGCTTTTTCGATATCCCGACTGACAATCTGTATGCCGTGCCAGAAATCGTCCGCGATATTGAACAGCAAAACAGCCGCGACAATATTATGGTTGTGTCTCCCGATGTGGGCGGTGTTGTACGCGCCCGAGCACTGGCCAAGCGTCTTTCAAGCGGTTTGGCGATTGTTGATAAGCGTCGAGACAAACCGGGTTCTTCCGAAGTGATGAACATTATCGGTGATGTGACAGGCAAATCTTGTGTGCTTGTCGATGATATCATCGATTCAGGTGGCACCTTGTGCAACGCCGCAACTGCCCTTTTAGAAAGTGGCGCTGCAGAGGTTTCAGCGTATATCACGCATGGTGTCTTGTCCGGCAAAGCCGTTGAGAGGATTAACAAATCAGATCTATCCTCTTTGGTGATTACTGACACGATTGGTGCGACTGAAGCAGTCAGCGCATCTTCGGTCATTCGTACCATTTCCATCGCATCGATGTTTGCAAAGGCCATCACACGTATCGCAAATGGGGAATCGGTCAGCGTGTTGTTTGAATAACGTCTAAGGACAACGAGTGCATACCGTGTCATTATCGGTTTCTATCTAGAATAAGTGTCGTTAATGTAATTAACATGGGCGTCACCAATCTATCCACAGAGCTTTTGCGAGCTTTCATAACTGTCATAGAAGTCGCCAGTTTCACACGGGCCGCTGAGATCCTTGGCCGGACACAACCTGCAATCAGCTTGCAGGTCAAAAGGCTGGAAGAAACTGTTGGTTGCGACTTGATCGAGCGGAAAGGCAAAGAAATCTCCCTGACCGAACGGGGTGAGGCGCTGGCTATTCATGCCCGGCAAATCCTGCGTTTGAACGATCTTGCTATGGTGCAGTTCGAGAAACCAAGCGAATCCTCCAAGCTGAGGGTTGGCTTGCCGGTCGACTATGCAGTGAACACACTTCAGTCCTGCCTTACGGATGTTGTCCGAAACTATTCCGACGTGCAGGTCGAGATACGCTGCGATTTATCGAAACATGTTCTTTCCGCATTGCGCAGTAACGAGATCGACATTGCGGTTGCCCTGTTCGACGGTGACGATCAGCAATTCCTGTTCCGTAACTGGAAGGAACAACCTACGTGGGTAGGTGCCGTGGACTTTGACATCCCTGACGGATCCGACATCCCGCTTGTTGTTCATCCTTATGGCTGTGTTTATCGGGACCGCATGGCCACCGCATTGAAACTGGCAGGAAAAAGCTGGCGTATTGCTTATTCGAGTCCCGGGATCGGCGGCGTTCAACGCGCGGTTCACGACGGATTGGGCCTGTCCTGTCTAACGGTGCCCACTGTTCAAAGTGGTATGCGAAAATTCACTGAAGAAGATGGTCTGCCTCTATTGCCCCCTTTGCACATTGGTCTGTTTGCGCGACAGGCGCAGTTGGGTGCGGGCGGATATGCGGCGATTGATGCCATCGTAAAAACCTTAGAAGCACAATTTTCGGGCAGGCAGCCTGAATAAGCATTCATTATGCAGGCATATCAACGATAAATTTCCCCAAACCGTCATCTTGGAGTAGCATTCTTTCGAGTCAGGGCTGAACCTGTTGGTTCAACACAGCAACGAATGCGCTTTTTCTGCGAAAGGCGACCAACTGGGAGAAGACGATGATGAGACCAACACTGAGTTCCTCTTTATTTGGCCTAAGCCGCCGCCAACTACTCAAGGCAGGGGGTGCTGCAGTTCTGACCACACCTTTTGTGAGCCGCGCGTGGGCTGCCACAACCGAGATCAATATGCTCGCATGGTATGGTCACGGAGAGCCTGACATGGTCGCAGAGTATGAAGCGGCCAACAACGTCAAGTTTGTGCCAAAGTACT
>JAQXCD010000015.1 GCA_029252045.1 Sulfitobacter sp. | reverse complement strand
GCGCATTACCCCGCGTGGCGCACCGCTGGCGGATTTTATGATCGCGGGTCCGGACAGTCACGGGATGCAGGGATTGGTGCAGTTGTTCGGGATTGAATCGCCGGGCCTGACATCATCGCTGGCGATTGCGGATCACGTCTGGGCGCAAATTTCAGCCACCTGAACCGGCAATCCACCCTAGCGCGCAGGCGCTTAGCAGCCCGTTGCCTGACAAATACCCGCTGTCGCCTGTGCCTGACACGCCGCAAGCGGCCCCGCCGACTGCATAGAGGTTCTCAAACACATCCCCTGCATTGCGTCTCACACGGGCGGTTGCGGGATCAATGTCCAGCCCGCCTTGGGTGTGGAACAGCGCGCCTGTGACCTGCACGGCGCAATAGGGTGCTGTCAGCGGAGGGGATTTCCAAACGCGCCCGAACGCATCAGCGCCCGATTGCGGAAGTTCGGCTATTGTCTGATCAAGGCTGCCCGCAGGGAGCTGGCAAGCAGCTTCCAACGCAGCGAGGTTGTCTGCTTGCACAATCGCCTCCTGCGCCTCGGCTGCTTTGAAATCCGCGAACTGGCGGGCAATGGCCGCGATACGATGATCGAAAATTGCCCATGCCACACTGCCCTTTTGTGCAAGCACCGCGCGAGCCGCTTCGGAATATCCTTGGGCCTCGTTCCAGAAGCGCACGCCGTCGGTGTTCACCTGAAACCCGCCTTCGGTAATTGTGGCCCAAGTGATCAGGATGCCGTGCGGGTGTGCGACATTGCCGTGGCCCTGATAGGCACCCAGATGCCGCGTCTTGGCGCCTAACCCATCGGCCCAGTTCACGGCCTCGCCGCGATTGCCATCGTGGCCGAACCACAGGCCGTTGTCGATTTCGGGCATATATTGGCTGACCAGCGCGCGGTTGCCGCCAAAGCCGTTGCAGGCCAGAATAACCCGCTGTGCGCCGACGGTTTCGGAGCTGCCATCGGGCAGGGCCACCCGCACCCCGCTGATGCGGGAGTTCTCTGCGAACAGGCCAGTCGCGCGGCGGTTGCAAATCAGCGGTATTTCCAGCGCTTCGATCCTGCTGCGCAAGGCGTCAATCAACTCGGCGCCCGAACGGGTGGGCAGGCCGTGCATCCGGCGGTTGGTGTGGCCCGGATAGTCGAAATCCGTCACCACGGAAAAGGGTAGACCGTGGGTGTCTGCCAGCCATTCGATCACGGGACCGACGCGGGTGGCGAGGGTATCGACCAGCGCCTGTTCGTTTTCGTCTTTGGCTTTGTGCTGTATGTCGCGGGCGAAGGTCGCAGGATCATCCATAATGCCCGCAGCGGTCTGGAAACGGGTGCCGGCGGCGGGGATCAATCCGGCGCTGAGCGCGGTGGAACCTGAAGGCAGCGCGTCCGCCTCAACCAGCAGAACATCCTGTCCCGCCTCATGGGCGGCAAGGGCCGCGATCATGCCGGCGGCACCTGCGCCAATGATCAGGGTTTCAACGTCAATATCATAGGCCGCAAGCGGCGCTGTGACGTCAGGATTTTCCGTCATAACGCTTTCCGATTGCCAGCAGTTCAGGCGTGCCGATGGCGGCATTCAGTCCGTCAAAATCATGCATTCGGTCTTTGAATGATGTGTTTGATCCCGTGGCATGCAGGCTTTGGTAATAGTACTGCGCGGTGCGCGCCAAAGCCCGCACAATCCCGCCCGGAAAGATCACAATGTCAAAGCCCATTTCTTCTAGCGCAGTGGCGGAGGAAATGGGTGTGGCACCACCCTCTACCATATTGGCGAGAAGGGGCACCTTGCCGCGAAATGTCTCTGGTATCTTTGCCAACTCGTCGCGGTCACGGGGTGCTTCGATAAACAGCACATCTGCACCGGCCTCGATATAGGCGCCCGCACGGTCTGTGGCGGCGGCAAAGCCCTCAACGGCAATCGCATCCGTGCGCGCGATGATCAGCGTGTCGTGCCGCCGCGCATCGGCCATTGCGGCGATTTTGCCAACCATCTCATCGCATGAGATCAGCGATTTATCGGACAGATGGCCGCAGCGTTTGGGATAGGTCTGATCCTCGACCTGCAAGGCGCCGGCGCCTGCGCGCTCATAGGTTACCATCGTGCGGCGGGCGTTTAGCGCATTACCAAAGCCGGTATCGGCGTCCATGATCACAGGAAGGTCTGTGCGGTCCGCGATCAGGGCCATCGTCTCGGCCATCTCTGTGGCCGTGCTGAGCCCGATATCAGGGCGGCCCAGCCGCGTGTAGGCGACAGCAGCACCGGAGAGATACAACGCCTCGAATCCAGCATCCGTGGCGAGGGCGGCTGTCAGCCCGTCATAGACACCGGGGGCGATCAGGATTTCCTTGGCCGCAAGGCGTGTACGCAGGATCATCATGTGTCTCCGATCAGGGTTATGGCCTCGGCGCAGGTCACAACATCTGTGACCGACCCCAGCGAGACAAGTGTCGCATCATGCACCGTTTCGTTAAAGGCGGCACAGCCGTCTGACAGCAGGATGGTGTGGATGTTGCGCAAATGCGCGTCGCGCACGGTGCTGGCCACACCGCCATTTGTGACAATGCCGCCAACAATCAGCGTATCTATATCCATCGCGCGCAGGATATATTCCAGCCGCGTCTGGTAGAAGGCGGAATAGGCAATCTTCTCAACCGTGAAGTCAGCGGGCTGGAGGACGTCAACCAAAGCGTGACCAAATTCGCCGGGGGCAAAATCACCCTGCGTTAGAAACGGGCGTAACTTTTGCAGATGGGGCGCTATCAGCGGCGCGCCACCGCGTCCGGGTACCAGCGTGAACTGGGCCGAGATATATTGCCCGCCCGCTGCCACCAGCGCATCGCGCAGCGGTTTGATCCGGTCGGGCAGGGCTGCGATGGCGGGCGCTGCCTGTCCCGCGCGACCGTAAGCCCCCTCGGGCTGCAAAAAGTCGTTCTGCAAGTCAATCGTCAGCAAAGCTGTACGGTGCGGTATCATGTGTTTGCCCTTTCAATCAGGGTGTTCCCGAAGGCATCAACGCGGCCCTTCAGGCCCGGCTCGATCAACACGGTTGTGTCGGGTTGCTCCAATATCGCAGGACCGGAGATAAGCGCCCCCACAGGCAGCTCCAGTCGCGCATAGATCGCGGTGTCATGCCAGTTGCCGCCAAAATAGACGCGGCGACTGCCCTTGTGCGCGCCTTCAATGGTGCCGCCAACAGGCGCCAGCGTGGACAGATCAAAGCGGGGACGCTTGCCCGTCACCGCCGAGCGCAGGTTGATCACACGGCGCACACCGCCCGCCAGCAGGCGGCCATAGGTGGCACGGTAGGCGGTATCAAAGGCCACCCCGAGCTCGCTTTCGGTGGGGGGTGTTACGATGCCATCGGTGACGGTGACAGTCAGCGGCACACTGACCGTATGGGTCTGGCCCAGATAGGCCATGTCCAGCGTAAAGGACGTCTCGCGGGCCTCAAAAGTTGTGCGCGCGGCGTCGAGCATCGCAAGGCCCGCATCGACGTGGCGCTGCATATGCGCACCGAGGGCCTGCGTGTCTATCCCGTCCAGCATGGCGTTAAGTGTCTGCACAAAATCCTGCCGCATGTCCGCGATGACACAGCCCATGGCGGAGGTCACGCCGGGATAGCGCGGCACAATTGCACGGGCAAGGCCAACCTCCTCCAGCATCGCACCTGCGTGCAGGGCACCACCGCCGCCAAAGGGCATAAAGGCAAAGCGCTTCGGGTCAAAACCGCGCTCGATAGACACAAGGCGCAGCGCACCGGCCATCCGGCTGTTGGCCACGCGCAGGATCGCCTCGGCCGCCGTAAGGGCATCCAGACCCAGCGGCGCGCCGACATGCTCCAGAATGGCCTTTTCGGCGGATTCGACATCCAGACGGGTCAGCTTGCCGCCAATCGGGTTGTCGGGGTCAATCCGGCCCAGCACCACATTTGCATCTGTCACGGTGGGGCGGGTATTGCCCTGCCCGTAGGCCACGGGACCGGGGGTGGAGCCGGCACTCTCTGGTCCGATGTTCAGCAACCCGCCCTTGTCGACCCACGCGATGGAACCACCACCGGCGCCGATTGTGGTGATCTCGATCATGGGCGAGCGGACCACCATGGCGAAGTCGATGGAGGTTTGCGGGCTGAGCATACTCTGCCCCTGCGCGATCAACGAGACATCGAAAGACGTGCCGCCCATGTCGCCGGTGATCACGTCGGGAAATCCCGCCTCTTGGGCGATGTAGCCTGCGGCAATCACGCCGGCGGCAGGGCCGGACAGGGCAGTGCGCACAGGCAGACGCGCGGCGGTATCCACGTCCATCACGCCGCCGTTGGATTGCACTATCATAAACTCGCCCGCAAAGCCGCCGTTTTTCAGCGCCTTCTCCAGACGGCCTAGATAGCCGGAGACTTCGGGCTGCAAATAGGCATTGAGGGCTGTGGTCGAAAACCGCTCGAACTCGCGGATTTCGGGCAGGATCTCGGACGAGCAGGAGACGTGGGCGTTGGGCCAGATGGCGCGCACGGCCTCCACCGCTTTCGCTTCGTTTTCAGGGTTGGCGTAAGCGTTGGCGAACAGGATTGCGACAGCAAGGCAGTCATCCGCAATCAGCGCACGGGCGGCTTCGCGCACGGCGTCCAGATCAACGGGCGTCCGGATGGTGCCATCAGCCAGCGTGCGCTCGGGCACTTCCAGCCGTTGGGCACGGTCGACAACGGGGGTGAAATCACCCCGCAGCCCCCATGTGCGCGGACGGTCACGGCGGCGCATTTCCAGCACATCACGCAGACCTTCGGTGGTGATCACCCCGATCTTGGCGCCCTTGCGTTCCAGCAGCGCATTGGTGCCGGCGGTTGTGCCATGCACCACAACGGACACGGTGGACAAATCATCTACACGGCTGTTGATGCCGCTGAGAAAACCCGCCGACTGGTCCGGCCGGCTGGTCGGAACTTTGGCGACCTGCGCCAGACCTGTGGCTTCATCCAGCACAAAGATATCCGTAAAAGTGCCGCCGACGTCGACGCCGATCATCTTGCTCATGGTTTGATCTCCTGCCATGCGGTGCCGTAGGCGACGTTTGCCTTGTCAGGCGAGAGGAAGCCCGCAGCGACGTCTTTTGCGACAGCTTCGCGCGCGCGGCTGGACGGATCGCCATAGCCGCCGCCGCCAGGTGTTTCCAATTTCACCGATTGCCCTTGTCTGAGACTGATCCCAACCATCTTGGAAGCCATCGGCGGGTGGTGCCATCCATCATCCTGCTGGTAGCTGAACACGTTGAGAGCAGCATCACCGCCACCCGCCACCCCTTGGGGGGCAAAGCGGCCCCGCTCTCCAAACAGGAACGCCTTGGCGCCGTTACCCTCTAGCACTTCGATCTCGTAGACTGCGCCCAATCCGCCGCGATGCGCGCCTGCGCCGGCACTGTCAGGGCGCAGCGCCCATTGTTTGAACATCACCGGATAAGCCGCCTCAAGGATTTCCAGCGGCGGAATAGTGGCCGTGGAGATGGGCGCATTGCCGTGGTTGAGGCCATCGCCCTCGGACGAACCGCCATGCCCGCCGCCATAAAAGCTGAACATCACCCAAGGCTTGCCGTTTTCGCGCGTGCCGGAAATCGACAGCGCGTTGATGGTGCCATAGGCGTTGGCCACCACCCGCTCGGGTGCGGCGCCGCTGGCGGCAGAAAATATCACGTCGATCATCCGCAGGATCGTTTCGGTATAGCCGCCGACAGGGGCGGGGAAGGGCGCCGACAGCAGCGAGCCTTCGGGGATTTTCACCGTAATGGGGCGCATCACGCCTGCATTGGCGGGCAGGGCGGGAAAGATATGCTTGATCGCCACATAGGCAGTCGCCACAGCCGTAGGCAGCGCGATGTTCACCGGCCCCGCACAGCGTGGTGCGGTCCCCTCGAAATCCAGCGTCATAGTGTCGCCGGAAATCTCCAGCGCCACAGTGATAGGCAGCGCCACATCTGTGATGCCGTCATTGTCGAGGTAGTCTGTCGCCTCCCAGCGGCCATCGGGTAGCGATGTCAGTTCGGCCCGCATCAAGGCTTCGGCACGGTTTTGCAACGCATCAAGGCCCGCGCGGACGGTATCGGCGCCGTATTCGGCCAATAGCTCGTCCATGCGCCTGACACCCAGATCCAGCGCGCCCAGTTGGCCGTTCAAATCACCCTGCGCCGATTGCGGCAGGCGGGTGTTGCGCATCAGAATGTCGATAATGTCTGCCTGGATCACGCCGGCTTTGGCCAGACGCACGGGGGGCAGAATAAACGCTTCTTGAAACGCATCCGTTGCGGCGGGGTTGTAGTTGCCCGGCACCGCACCGCCCACATCATGCCAGTGACCGACCGAGGCGAGATAGCAAAACAGCGCGCCATCGTGATAATAGGGTCTAACAAGCCGCATATCACTCAGATGTGTGCCGCCCAGATGCGCGTCGTTGAAGATATAGATGTCGCCATCTTCCAGATCACCATTCTCGGCTGCCTTGTCGATCACGGCTTTGACAGCGAAGCTCATCACGCCAACAAAGATCGGCAGGCCGGATTTACCCTGCACCAGCGTATCGCCCGAGACAGCATGATAGAGACCATGCGACGCGTCATGCGCCTCTGCGATGATCGGGTTGAAGGCTGCGCGAAACAGGGTTGCATCCATCTCGTCTGCAATCTGCTCCATCCGGCCGGCGAGGACGGCCAGCGTGATGGGGTCAATATCTGTGCTCATGATGCGCCTCTTTCTTCTGCAATGTCGTTCCAGACGTCCTGACGGGTCAGCAGCCCTGCGGTAATTTCGAAGCGGTCGATAAAGCGGATGCCGTCAAACGGGGTGCCGTCCGGCCATTCACCCGATAGCGTGCCACGACAATAGACAATTGCGTGATCTTCGGGTGATTGCATGGCGTCAAAGCCTTCGTAGGTTTTGGTGACGAACTTGTAGCGCGGCCTGGACCAGGCAATCAGTGCCTCCAGACTGCGCATGGGTACCGTTCCGGGAAAGGTCATCGCAAAACCGGCGCCAAGCATGTTCTGGGCAGTATCCAGATCGCGCGCCTCCATCGCAGTCAGATAGGCACGCACGGTTTCGGCCGGATCGGCGAGCGCAGGCGCAGGGTGGCGGGCAAGCCGTCCGCGCATATACGAGGCGGCGGGCAATTCGTGGATCATTACTGTCACGGCTTCGGGCGGGGCGGGCACAACGATTCGCACCGCGTCGGTCAGTGCTTCGCACAGGCGTGCTTTTTCGCTGTCGCTATATCCTTCGATGACATGAAGTTCGATGACCGGCATGCGTGCACTCCCTCGCTAAGCTGTATCTTTTGTAATACAGATAAACAGACAGGCATAGAACAAATATTTTAATCCATATCATACAGATTTCTTGCAATTGTTTGAAACGCGGTTAGGCTCCCCTCAATTGAAAGGCGCAAAAGACATGTTTGGAAAACCCGTTGATTCCAGTGTGAGCGTGCTTCCCGAGGGGGGCAAGGCGCGGCGTGTCTATTTGCAGTTGCTGGATGATATCTCGTCCGGTGCCTATCCTGACGGTTCCGTTTTGCCCGGTGAGCAGAAGCTGGCAGCGCTGTTGGGTGTGTCGCGTGTGACGGTGCGCCGTGCACTGGACACGCTGGAGGCGGATGGCCTGATCGAGCGTCGCGCAGGTGCTGGCACAACCGTAAGGGCTGCCGGTGCGCGCCCTTCGATGGCTGCCGATTTCACGACGTTGATGCCGCAGGTTGTGCAAATGGGGCAGGCGACTACCGCACGGCTGATTTCCTTCAGCTATGGTGTGCCGCCGGCTGCTGTGGCGGCGGCGATGCGGATTTTGCCGCAAGCAAACGTGCAGACAGCCGTGCGTCTGCGTCTGATGCAGGACCAGCCGTTTTCGCACCTCACCACCTATGTGCCTGAGGCGATTGCCCAGAACTATACCGAGGCCGAGCTGGCAACCACGCCGCTGTTCCGCTTGCTGGAGCGATCCGGCGTCAAGGTTGAGACAGCGGACCAGGCGGTGAGTGCGACGCTGGCCTCGCCCGATGTGGCGGGGCATTTGGGCCTGAGCGTGGGTGCGCCGTTGCTGTCGTTGAACCGTGTTGTGCGCGATGCGCAGGGGCAGGGGGTGGAATACCTTGCCGCGCTTTACCGTCCTGACATGTTCAAGCTGGAAATGACGCTGAGCCGCGTAGGTGCCGGAGAGGCGCGCCATTGGGAGCCTGTGGTGAACGCCGGCCGTGCGGAGGCGGCCGAATGAACCTGCACTCAACACTGCTGGACAAGCTGTGGGACGCGCATGAGGTGCTGCGGCGCGAGGATGGCACATCGCTTTTGTGGGTCGACCGGCATCTGGTGCATGAAGGATCGCATCATGCGTTTGCCAAGCTGAAATCGCGTGGAATGCCTGTGGCGCAGCCTGCGCTGACCTTTGGTGTGGTTGATCATTACGCCCCCACCCGTGCGGGTGACGTGGCGGCCGATATCCGCAAAATGATCAGGACGCTGGGTGAGAATGCGGCGGAGACGGGCATCAGGCTGTTTGACCTGCACGACCCAGAGCAGGGAATTGTGCATGTTGTCGGACCAGAGCAGGGGCTGACCTTGCCCGGTTTGTTGATCAATTGCGGCGATAGCCACACATCGACACATGGCGCCTTCGGGGCCTTGGCGTTCGGCGTGGGTGCGACAGAGGTTGCACATATTCTGGCGACACAGACGATCTGGCAGAAACGGCCAAAATCCATGCGGATCACGTTCGACGGGCAATGTGCGGCGGGGGTGACGGCCAAAGATATGGCATTGCACTGGATTGCCGCTCTTGGGGCGGACGGTGCGCAGGGCTATGCCGTCGAATATGCGGGTACTGCCGTAGCTGCGCTGAGCATGGAGGGCCGTCTGACCCTGTGCAATCTCAGCATCGAGGGTGGTGCGCGGATGGGGCTGGTGGCACCTGACGATGTCACGTTCGACTATATCAAAGGTAGACCCTTTGCGCCGACAGGTGCCGCGTGGGAGGCCGCTGTGGCGGATTGGCGGATGCTGCGTTCGGGGCGGGAGAGTACCTTTGCCCGCGAAGTAATATTTGACGCAAAGAAGATCGCACCGACAGTGACATGGGGCACTTCACCCGAAGAGGCACTGCCGATCACTGCAAAAGTGCCTGTGCCAGATCAATTGGGCGGCAAAGCGGATCATGCGCGCGCCTCGCTGGACTATATGGGGCTGACGGCAGGTATGCCGTTGACGGATGTGAAGGTGGATCAGGTGTTTATCGGCTCCTGCACCAACGGGCGGATTGAGGATTTGCGCATGGCGGCTGCCGTGTTGCGCGGCCGCAAGGCGGTGGTGCCCGGTCTGATCTCGCCCGGATCGGCGCAGGTGAAAAAGCAGGCCGAGGACGAAGGGCTGGCGCAGGTCTTTACGCAAGCGGGGCTGGAATGGGCCGCCTCAGGCTGTTCGATGTGCGTCGGCATGAACGGTGATCTGGTTGACGCGGGCAAGCGCTGTGCCTCTTCGACAAACCGGAATTTCAAGGGCCGGCAAGGGCGCGGCGCGCGCACACATCTGATGTCACCTGCAATGGTTGCGGCGGCGGCGGTGACGGGCCATCTGGCCGATGTGCGCCCCTTGTTGGAGGGCCGGACATGAGCGGCTGGACACAGATTTCAGGGTCTGCCGTAGCGTTGCCAGATGCCAATATCGACACAGATCAACTGATCCCTGCGCGGTTTATGTCCCAGTCGCGTGCGGATGGATACGGCGGGTTCCTGCTGCATGACGTGCGCGAGGGAACGCCTGGGCATCCGCTTAATCATCACACGCCAAAGGTGTTGGTCACGGGGCGCAACTTTGGCAGTGGTAGCAGTCGCGAGGCAGCCGTGTATGCGCTGGTTGATTTTGGTATTCGCGCGGTATTTGCCCCCAGCTTTGGGGACATCTTTGCGGGGAATGCGGTGAACAACGGATTGCTTGCCGCGCAGGTTGATCAAGCCACGATCGAGACGCTGTTGGCCCACTTGGGCAACGGCGCAGAGCAGGCCCATGTGGACCTGTCGACAAGCCGCGCAAGTATTGCGGGGATCGAGGTGCGATTTGCGCTGAATCCTGTACATGCCCGCAAGCTGATCAACGGGTGGGATGACATTGATCTGACCGCCCAACACGCTGACGAAATTAACGCGTTTTGTGCCGCACGACATGCGGCGCATTCATGGGCCATGCCCGCAACCTAAATACCAATGACGCAAAAAGCGTCTCTAACTCAGGGAGAACGACCAAATGAAACATACAATTCTCGGCGGCATCCTCGCCACAACTGCGCTGGCTGGTACAGCCTATGCGCAAGAAACGCTGACTGCAGTGCACGCCTTTCCGGAATCGCTGATCTACACCAAGTCCTTTCTGGAGTTTGTGGACAAGGTGAACGCAGCAGGCGAAGGCGTGGTCCAGATCGAAGTGCGCGGCGGACCAGAAGCCATCGGCATGTTCCAGCAGCCTGACGCGGTGCGCAGTGGTGTGGTGGACATGGTCTACACGCCCGGAAGCTTCTATGCAGGTGCACTGCCAGAAAAGGATGCGCTTGTGACCTCGAACAAGGTTGCTTCCAAAGCGCGTGCGAATGGCGGGATCGAGCTGATCGACCAGATCCACCAAGAGAAGATGGGCGTCAAATACCTTGGCTGGTTCGATTCCGGTGTCTGCTACAACCTGTGGACCCGCGATGCGCCCAAGCTGGACGATGGCGGCAATTTGGATGTCTCCGGCCTCAAACTGCGCGGCAACGCGGTTTATAACGCCTTCTTCACCGACTATCTGGGCGCGCAGGTAATCGACCTTCCAACCACCGAAGTCTACTCGGCGCTGGAGCGCGGCGTGGTGGATGCAACCGGCTGGACACAGATTGGCCTGATCGATCTGAAATGGAACGAGTTCCTGAACTACCGGATCGAGCCATGCTTCTTCTCGACCGATCTGGGCACAATTGTGAACCTTGAGAAGTGGAACAGCCTGTCCGAGGAAGCACGCAAGATTGTGCAGGATGTGGCGATTGCCCATGAGGCAGAGTCTTCCGAGAAACTGGGCGCTGTGCGGGACGCGGATTTTGCCGCACTGGAAGCGGCGGGTATGCAGGTTGTGACACTGGAAGGCGATGCCGCAGCAGCCTATCTTGGGGCCGCCGTACAGAGCACATGGGACCGCATGAAGGGTCTGATGGCGGAAAGCCCGCAGGGCGACGGCAACTACGACAAGCTGATCGAGCTGTTCTACACTAAGTAAGAGAGCACCACATAAGACAACGGCGCGCCGGATGGCTCTGGCGCGCCCTCAAATTCAGGGGTGACATATGGAAATGGCCGGCAAGGCATATCGCGGGGTTCTCTACGCGATGGCGGGTATCGCGGGTGCGATGCTGGTGTGGCTGATGATCTCTGTGATCACCTCGGTGATGATGCGTAATCTGGGGATGCAACCCTTTGCGTGGCTGTTCACCTCGTCTGAATACGCCGTTCTCTATATGACGATGCTGGGCGCACCGTGGTTGGTGCGTGAAAAGGGCCATGTGCATATCGAGCTGGTGACAGCCGCCTTGCCCGCACCCGCCCGCCGCGCGATGAGCCGCTTTGTCGCGGCCTCCTGCGTGGCTGTTTGCGCCGTGCTGGCGTGGAAGGGGGGCGAGTTGATGATTACCAATTTCACCCGAAATGATCTGGATGTGCGCGCCTATTATTTCCCGAAATGGATACTGACTGCGGCATTCCCGCTCAGCTTTGGTTTGATGGCGGTTGAATTCAGCCGCTTTGTATTCGGGGCCGACCTGATGCACTCGGGTGAGGCGGGGATTCACGAATAATGGAATGGTTTGAAGCACTGGGCCTGTTGATCGGCTCGATCCTGATTTTGATGGCCATCGGCATGCCCGTCGCACTGGCATTTCTGGCGGCGAACATCGTGGGCGCGTGGTTCTTTATGGGCGGCGCACGCGGCGTGACCCTCATGCTGAACAACGGGTTCGGGGGACTGACAAACTTTGCGCTGGTCCCGATCCCGCTGTTCTTGCTGATGGGCGAGATATTTTTCCACACCGGCCTTGGGGCGCGGATGTTTAATGCCATCGACAAGCTGCTGGGCCGTTTGCCGGGCCGCCTGAGTTATGTCACCGTTCTGGGCGGGACTGCTTTCTCGACGTTGTCGGGGTCTTCTATGGGTTCCACAGCGCTGCTGGGCAGCTTGATGGTGCCCGAGATGACCAAGCGCGGGTATAAAAAGCACATGTCCATCGGGCCGATCCTTGGCACAGGTGGCTTGGCCATTATTATTCCGCCGTCGGCCCTTGCGGTACTGCTGGCAACGCTGGCGCGGATTGACGTGGGCGCGCTGCTGATCGCGGGGATTATTCCCGGCCTGATCCTGGCCTCGTTTTATATCGCCACGATCTATATCCAGACCAAAATCGATCCGAGCGCGGCGCCTGCCTATGACGTTGAAACTCTGGACATGCGCCAAAAAGTCGGCCTGCTGTTCAAAGATATCCTGCCGATGCTGTCGGTGATGGTGCTGATCGTGATCGGCATGGTGGGCGGACTGATTACACCCTCTGAAGCGGCGGCCTTTGGCGCGCTGGGTGTGTTGATCCTCGGTTTCATTTTCCGCTGCATGACGTGGGAGGCGATGAAGAAATCCATAATCGGTGCGCTGCGCGTGACGTTGATGGCCTATCTGATTGTGTTTGGCTCAGCCACGTTTAGCCAGCTTCTGGCCTTCTCCGGCGCCTCCAGCGGGTTGATCAAATGGGCGACGTCCTTTGATCTGGCGCCCATTGCGATGTTGTTGGTGATGTTCGGTGTGTTGCTGCTGTTGGGGATGTTCATGGAGCAGATTTCCATGATGTTGCTGACCGTCCCGATCTTCTTTCCGCTGGCGACTACACTGGGGTTTGATCCGATCTGGTTCGGCCTGATTATCCTGCTTGCATTGGAGATCAGCTTTACCACGCCGCCCTTTGGGCTTCTGCTGTTTGTGATGAAAGGGGTGGCGCCCAAAGATACCACAATGCGTGAAATATATGGCTCTGCTGTCCCCTATATGGCCTGTTCCATGTTGTTGGTGGCACTGCTGATTTTGTTCCCACAGCTGGCATTATGGCTACCCGGCCTTTAACCGACGCATTCAGGTAACAGCGGCGTGCAAAATTTGTTTCCCCATATACTTCGGCGGGGCATTTCAATAGATGTGCCTCAAAGCTAACAGCACCCTAAATGTGGTGCCTTTATTTACCGGAGCATTCTCGTGCGTGTACTTTCCTTTGTAACTGTGTCTGCATTGGCACTTGTTTCCGGTCTGCCCGTAGCGGCGCAAGGGCGTTCGCTGAATTTTGCACTGGGTGCTGCCGTTGGTTCGGCTCCGGAGTACATGGGGTCTGATTCGATGGGTGGGGTTGCCGCCCCGACGCTGACCTTCGGTTCCTTGAAATGGGGCGCTGTGGATATGGGGAACGGCATTCGCGGTCTTCCCGACAATGGCGCATCCGTAAACGCAGCATTCCGCGTCATTGACGAGCGTACAGCTGCCACCAGCCCCAAGCTGGCAGGCCTTGCAGACATTGATCTGGCGATCGAGCTGGGCGTTGGCCTGAAATACCAGCAGACAAACTGGATGGCCTTTGGCGAAGTGCGCAAAGGTGTGACAGGTCACGATGGCGTCACAGGGACATTGGGTGCCGACATGATCCTGCGCCCGACTGACCACTGGGTCATTACGGCTGGTCCACGCGTTAACTTTGGTAACGACGAATTTGCAAACACCTATTTTGGCGTGTCCAACGCCACTGCAAACTATGCGGCCTATACTGCGACAGGTGGTGCGCTGGGTGCCGGTGTGCAAGCCACAGCGACCTATTACATCGATGACAACTGGTCACTGGCCGGTGGCGTTAGCTACGAGAAACTGCTGGGCGATGCGGCAGACAGCCCGATCACCATGCGCGGCTCCGAAGACCAGTGGCGCGTGCAGATCGGTCTGAGCCGTCAGTTCACGCTGAACTTCTAAGGACGTCCGGATGCAGCTTGACGAAGCAATGAACGGTCGGCGCAGTATTCGCGGGTTTCAGGACAAACCTGTTCCGCGGGCGCTAATCGAAGAGGTGATTGCACTGGCCAATCGCGCGCCTTCGTCAATGAATACCCAGCCTTGGCATTTGCATGTCCTGACGGGTGAACCACTCGAGCGTGTGCGGGAGGGAAACTCCACCCGCATGCTCAACGGTGCGCCACCTATGCGCGAGATCGTTGATCATGGCGCCTATGAGGGCCCGCACCGCGACCGTCAGGTTGGCATTGCAAAACAGCTGTTTGCCGCCATGGGCATTGCCCGCGACGATAAAGAGATGCGTCAGGATTGGGTTATGCGGGGCTTTCGACAGTTTGACGCGCCGGTGTCCATTGTCGTTACGTTTGATAAGTCTCTGGACGGCGGCACCATTGCGCATTTCGATCTGGGTGCTGTGACCTATGGCCTGACGTTGGCTGCATGGTCGCGCGGTCTGGGTTGTGTGATCAACGGGCAGGGGATTATGCAATCCCCTGTGGTGCGTGAACACGCGCAAATCCCCGAGGATCAGGTGATCATGACCTGTGTCGCGATGGGCTGGCCGGACGAGGATTTCTCGGCCAATGCCGTTGTGTCCGAGCGGCGCGAAGTGGCCGAAGTGGCCCGCTTTGTCGGATTTGACGACTAAACCTCAGATTTTGTAGTACTCGCGATACCACGCGACGAATTGCGCGACACCTTCCCGAACAGGAGTGTGCGGCACATATCCCGTAAGTGCTTTCAGCAGGCTGGCGTCCGCCCATTTGGCGGGCACATCGCCGGGCTGCATCGGCATCAGGTTCATTTCGGCCTGAACGCCTGTTGCGTCCTCAATGGCTTTGATAAAGTCCAGAAGCGGGATCGCATCAGAATTCCCGATATTGACCACGCGGAAGGGTGCGACGGGTGATAGGCTATCGCCCGCGTGTTTGCCCTGTCCGGTCAGGTAGTCCGGCACTGCATCGACCAGCAACAAGATCGCCTGCACCAGATCGGTGACATAGGTGAAATCACGGTGCATCTGCCCGTGATTGTAAACGTCTATGGGCCGCCCTTCGAGGATGCGCGAGGTGAACTTGTGTGGGGCCATATCGGGGCGCCCCCACGGGCCGTAGACGGTGAAAAACCGGAACATGGTGATGGGCAATGCAAACAGGTGGGAATAGCTGTGCGCGATGTTCTCGGACGATTTCTTGGTCGCGGCGTATAGCGACATCTGGTGGTCGGCCTGCATCCGTTCGTTATAGGGCATCTGGGTGTTGGCCCCGTAGGCGGAGGAGCTGGAAGCCATCAGCATATGTTTAGGCGGGTGGGCGCGTGCCGCTTCCAACAGTTGCAGCGTACCGCCCAGGTTCGTCTGGAAATACGACATGGGGTTTTCTAACGAATAGCGCACGCCGGCTTGCGCTGCCAAATGGATCACGATCTCGGGCTGGTGCTGCGCGAACAGGCGGGTGAGCAACCCTTGCTCCTGAACTTCGGCGCGTACATTGGTGAACGCGCTGTGGGCTTCCAGCAGATCAAGGCGCGATTGCTTTAGCGAGACATCGTAATAATCGCTCATGCTGTCCACGCCGATCACTGCCCATCCGGCCCTGAGCAGAGCATCCGCGACGAAGTAACCGATAAATCCGGATGAGCCGGTAACAAGGGCAGTTTTCATCGGAAATTCCTTTTTGGCGGGGCAGGTCTGTCTGCGCGCATATACCCGCAAGGGGCCGTGCCTCAACCGCGAATGCTGATTTTTACACTTCACGTCCATCACATTGGCGGTATGGTGCCGTGAGTATAGGGGCTTGCCTTGCGGTGTGTGCCGCCAAGGCATACATCACACTCCAACACCGAACTGACTGAAAGAGCAGCAATGTCTGATACTTCCACGCCCCGCGATACGATACTGGCTACTGCTGCACAGGTGCTGGAGCATGAAGGCAACGCGCTTGTCCGAATGGCCAAAAACCTGCCAGATGATTTTGTGGCGGCCGTAGAGCAGATATTGAAGATCAAAGGCAGGATCATCCTGTCCGGCATTGGTAAATCGGGCCACATCGCCCGCAAGATAGCCTCCACTTTAGCCTCGACCGGCACGCCGGCCTATTTTGTGCATCCCGCAGAGGCCAGCCATGGTGATCTGGGCATGATCACGCAGGACGATCTGTGCATTCTGCTGTCAAACTCGGGCGAGACGTCCGAGCTGGGGGATCTGATCAATCACACCCGCCGCTTTTCCATTCCGATGATCGGAATGAGCTGTAAGCCAGAGAGCACGCTGATGCGCGCGGCTGATCTGCGGCTGACCCTGCCGCAAGAACCCGAAGCCGGCAGTGGCATTGCGCCCACCACCTCAACCACGATGGCGCTGGCCTTGGGCGATGCGCTGGCGATGGCGCTTATGGAACAACGCGGGTTTCTGTCCGAACATTTCCGCACCTACCATCCGGGCGGCAAACTGGGTGCGCAACTGGCCTTGGTGCATCAATTGATGCACGGCACCGAGGCAATGGCCGTGGTTGCACCAGATGCAGGGATGCAGGAAACCTTGCTCAAGATGAGTGAGAAGGGTTTTGGCATAGCCTGCGTGGTGGAAGCGGGCAAACTGGTTGGTGTGATCTCGGACGGGGATTTGCGCCGCAACAGCGAACATTTGGGCACCAAACGCGCGGCAGATGTAGCAACGGTTTCGCCGAAAACAGTACCCGCTGATATGATGGCGGTCAAAGCATTGGCCGTCATGAACGAAAACAAGATCACCGTTCTGGTGGTTGTGGACGCGGCTGGCGCGCCTGTAGGGCTGCTGCGCATCCATGATTGCCTGCGGGCAGGAGTAGCATAATGAAAACGGTCATCGTCATTCCCGCGCGCTATGCGTCCACCCGTTATCCCGGCAAACCACTGGTGATGTTGCGCGACCGTGACGGGGCGTCCAAATCCCTGATCCAGCGCAGCTGGGAGGCGGCGATGGCCGTAAAAGGCGTCGACGCCGTCTATGTGGCAACGGATGATGACCGGATCAAGGACGCCGCGGAAGCCTTCGGCGCGCAAGTGATCATGACCGCCACCACCTGCGAAAACGGCACGGCACGCTGTGCGCAAGCAGTCACCGCCGGTGTGTTTGACGCCGATCTGGTGGTGAACCTGCAAGGCGATGCGCCACTGACGCCCGTGTGGTTTGTCGAAGATCTGATTGCCGCCATGGCGGCACAGCCCGAGGCAGCAGTGGCCACGCCCGTGGTGAAATGTGACGCCCAAACCTATGCACATTTCCGCGCTGACCGCGCGGCGAGCCTGGTCGGGGGGACCACGGCGGTGTTTGATCGCAACCACCGTGCGCTGTATTTCAGCAAGGAAGTGCTTCCCTATATCGCTCCCGCCAAAGAGGCAGAAGCAGCAGGCGAAGTGTTCCACCACGTCGGCCTGTATGCCTACCGCCCCGCAGCGCTTGCGCAATATGCCACCTGGTCCGAGGGGCGGCTGGAGCGCCACGAAGGGTTGGAGCAGTTACGTTTCCTTGAGAACGGCACAGATGTTTTATGCGTCGAGGTCGAAGGCCGTGGCCGCGTGTTCTGGGAGCTGAACAACCCCGGCGACGTGGCGCGGATTGAATCCATTTTGAACGCCGACGACAGCCTGTAAGGGGCAGGATTACCCCTAGATTTGTGGATACCTTGCTGGGTAATTGTGGAAGCAAGTGGGGTGTACAGCTTAGCAGCAGTTGGCCTTTTGGTTTCACGCATGTACCGCTGGTAGCGTTTGGACCCGCGCGGGTGTTGTGACTTGGCCTAATCCGGACCCTCACAATGCAATAATCGCAAAAACACTCCAGTGAATGTAAGAGTGCCCCAAATAGCGTTCGGTCTTTGGGGGGCCGACGAAAGCAATCCACAATTTGTTGACAATGGACCCCGAACCAATAGATCGTTACCAGCTGAAACTGGACGCTCTGGTGTGAAAGGTTTTCTTCAGGTCATGCCGGATGGTTTCGTAGGGTCCTAAATGCAAAAGCCGAACTTGTTCATATTTGACTGTGACGGTGTGCTTGCCAATTGCGGGGCGGTTGTCACTGAACAGGAAGTCTTCGACCGTTTTGTTGGCCGTAGTTTGGGCGATGTGGCAGAAAGCTTGCAGATATCACCGTCGAGTGCCGCGTTTGACAGCCTCAACAATGCTTACCATACGTCTGTGCTTGCGGCTCTAGAGTCCGAGCTCGAGGCGATGCCCGGGCCGATGAATTAACATCTTAATTGGCGACGAAAATATGATATTGCCTTGGACAGTTTAGCGCATGATCCAAGGTTGGACGCCACGGCTGGTGTAATGCAAGATCACGGTAGAGCTTATCCGACCAAAGGAAATTCTCATGAAGATTGAAACGATTGCGACCAACCCTATTGAGGGGCAGATGCCGGGCACTTCGGGCCTGCGCAAGAAAACGCGGGTCTTTATGGAACCGGGGTATCTGGAGAATTTCGTTCAGGCGACGTTTGATGCCATAGGTGGTGGTGAAGGGAAAACGCTAATCGTCGGTGGGGATGGCCGGTACTTTAACAAGGTGGCCATTCAGACCATCCTGAAAATGGCGGCCGGCAATGGCGTGGTCAAAGTGATTGTCGGTAAAGACGGCATTCTCTCTACACCTGCCGCGTCCCACCTGATCCGGCTCAACAAGGCCGACGGCGGTTTTATCCTGTCGGCCAGCCATAATCCCGGCGGGATTGATGAGGACTTCGGGATCAAGTTCAATGGTCAGAATGGGGGCCCTGCGCCAGAGAACCTGACAGCCAAGATATTTGATGCGACCAAGACCATTGCGAAATTCAAGACTGTCTCCACAGCGGAAATCAACCTGAACGCTTGCGGCAGCCCCAGTCTTGGGGCCATGGAAGTTCAAATCGTCGATCCGGTAGAAAGCTATAGTGCGCTGATGGAGACGCTGTTCGATTTTCCAGCGATCCGCGGGCTGTTCAAGGGCGGATTCACCATGTGCTTTGACGCGATGCATGCGGTCACTGGACCCTATGCCAAGGCCATTCTGGAGGGCGCTCTGGGCGCGACGGAAGGCACAGTTGCCAACGGTGTCCCGCTTGAGGATTTTGGCAAGGGTCACCCCGACCCAAATCCGATCTGGGCGAAAACCTTGATGGATTTGATGATGTCCTCTGCCGCGCCCGATCTTGGGGCCGCCTCTGACGGGGACGGGGACCGCAACATGATTGTTGGGCGCGGGGCCTATGTGACCCCCTCTGACAGTCTTGCCATTCTCGCGGCTAACGCGCATCTCGCGCCGGCATATAGGGACGGCTTGGCGGGTATCGCGCGTTCGATGCCGACAAGTGCTGCCAGTGACCGCGTGGCCAAGAAGCTGGGGATCGGGTCGTACGAAACCCCCACCGGTTGGAAGTTTTTTGGTAATCTGCTGGATGCGGGCAAGGTGACGATCTGCGGCGAGGAAAGTGCTGGTACCGGCTCCAGTCATGTGCGCGAGAAGGACGGGCTTTGGGCGGTGCTTTTGTGGCTGAACATCCTTGCCGTGCGCAAACAGTCGGTGGCCGAAATCGTATCGGACCATTGGCAGCGTTTCGGGCGGGACTACTATTCGCGCTACGACTATGAAAATGTCGCGACTGGTAGCGCAAATCAACTGATGCAAAGCCTCTGTTCAAAGCTGCCGGGCTTGGCGGGGCAGGCGTTTGCGGGAATGACAGTGACAGCCGCTGACGAGTTCTCCTATCACGATCCGGTCGATGGTTCGGTCAGTAACAATCAGGGCATCCGGATCTATTTTGAAGGGGGCAGCCGCGCTGTCTTCCGTCTGTCGGGAACAGGCACCCAAGGGGCCACGATACGTCTGTATCTGGAGCAATATTCGAATACAGATATCGGCCGCGATACGCAGGAAGCCTTGCAAGGCGTCCGCGCCGCCGCCCAGTCCATCAGTGATATGAATGCCCATATTGGCCGTGTTGAGCCCGATGTCATCACTTGAATGGGTCTGCAGCTTGACCCGTTTGCACGCTGCAATAGGGTCGCAAAAATGCGACTGATTGCAGATGTCGGCAGGACAAACATCCACATGGCTCCAAGCCATAATGGCGCGGTTCTGCGGGACACCGTGCAGAGTTTTGCAATGTGAACTGGGGGAGCTTTTACGCGATCGTGACCGAATATCTGTAGCAGCGCGTCGCGCCCACCCTTGCGGGAGTTGCTGTGGCGGTTGCCGTATCCGTGTGTGGCAATTGTGCTGAATGTACCAACCGCAATTGGGAAGTCCAATCCAGCCGAATTTCTGGCCTATGTGGCGGCGCGCCCGCGCTGTTGTCGAACGATTTGACCGCGCTGGGATATGCGGTTCCAAATCTGGCACCGGATCAGCTTGATCTCGTCAGTCCCGGAACCGCGACCCAAGCACCTGTCTTGCAATCGTTGGTCGTTGGGATAGGCACTGGCTTCAACGTCAGTCCGAATCTGGAGGCGGGGGGGTACCGTGATATGCCCTTCGATGGAAGCGGGCCATGTGAGTATACCTTCCAGTTTCGTCAAAAAGCTCTGCGTCTTGGGCTTTGATCCAGATCAGTTCCAGACGATAGAAGCGCTGTTTTCGGGCCTCGGTATAAGGGAGTTTTGTCAAAAACTAACAGGGCGCCCCGAACTTCAAGGCGAAACTACAAACACCGGACATGAGTTGTAAGAGTCAGCCAAAGTCACACATGCAGTCGAACAATACGCCGCATTATTGGACTATCTTTTGCGCGACTTGTCTTGGGCTTATATGCCAACTGCAGGGTGTATATTGCTGGCTGCGTCGCACGTTCGATTATGTCGGCGTCAACGCAAATCTGTATGGAAGCACATCGTCAACCTTCCATGTTAACGACCTGCAATACTGCTCCCGTCTACATGATCAATGATGACGCTGCGGATTGGCCCGGCACCTCGATAAATTGCCTGCATTCCGACCTGTACGCGATACCTGTACTGCAACCCTTGTTGGCAGCAGGGCAGGGGCTTTATCGCATTTCCTCCATTATCTTTTCACGGAAGACCTCGGCGGGTGTCTTCCACGTGAGCCATTTGCGCGGCCTATTGTTGAGCGTGGCACAGATATCTTTCATGTCCTGATCCGTAATTTGCCGGAAGTCCTACTTCCGAGGAAGCCACCGTCTGGCGCGCCGTGTCAATTACAGACAGTTTGTAAGTTTTATTATGTAATATATTGGCTTGATTGGTTCCACGTTACACGCGGCTGACGGCCTCCCAAAAAGTCACTAAAACGGCAAAATACCTATCCAAATCGGCTCTGTTTCAAAGTTTATTAGAGGCTGAGTCGGAGAGAGCGCTGGACACAATTATCCGGCGAGGGCCGCTAATTGCTTGAAAGGCGACATGCCATTTTGAACGGGCTGCCCCTTGCGGATCGTGTGCGCGGTTTCGATCCCTGCCAATGTTGCGGCAGCCGAATAGGTCTAGAAGGTCTTAAAGCCTAGCATTGGTCGAGTGATCTTCTTGATAAACCGGTGGTCCTGCTCAACAATACTATTGAGGTATTTGGTTTGAACGCGGAACAATTAGGCCTGTCGCGTTTTTGTTGCATCATGTGGTCAGGTGGGCTTCTCTATATAATGTAGTGCAGACCGTTATGCGTCCACTTCGCTCACCTCGGCCGCTGCGCTAATCTTGGTCTACTTCTTGCAGAACATCTAGGCTTGGTGCGCGGGCAGTAAGGGCAGGCACATCCTTTACCCGATTTATGCAGCAAACTCCGAATTTTAACAAAAATATCAATTTGCGAAACGAAGTTCCGACCTGCGGTATTGGCAGGCCGTAATTTTCCCCCTAGTCTCGTTGACAACAAGAGTCGCAACCCTCCGGGGAGGACGGATGCGCGGCTGGTGACTTGGGAGGGTCAGCATGAACAATCCAAGCAGCCTGACGGGTGCAAGACAGTGAACGCGATGTCGCCTGAAGCGGCTGTAGCGCATGTGCTTGCCACAAACCCGACCTTTGCGGTTGCGCCCACGGTGATACGGGGTGTGACCTTTAAAGCTTTCCAGAATATCCCGCCCACGGTTCCTGCGTTGATGGCGGCAGGCATGGCCCAGCACGCTGACGGGACTGCCGACTATCTCTTATACGAGGGCGAGCGGTGGACCTATGGTGCGTTTTGTGCCGAGGTCCGGCGCATGGCACAGGTTTTGCAGGGCCAGTTCGGCATCGGCAGAGGCGACCGTGTTGCTATTGCCATGCGCAACTATCCCGAGCTGCTGACGCTGGTGCTGGCGATTTCATCCACGGGTGCCACGGTTGTGTTCGTCAACGCATGGTGGACAACCGACGAGCTGGATTATGCCTTGCGCGACAGTGCGGCCAAGTTGGTATTTGCTGACGGTCCGCGCATCGAGCGGATGTTGCCTTTGGTTGCTCCGCTGGGCTTGACGCTAATCGGGGTGCGTGACGGCGAAGCCATGGTCGATCACGCCTATACGCCGCTGCAAACTGCGGCCAGTGATGCGCCTCTGGATAGCGCCATCGACACAGATGATGATTTTGCCGTGATGTATTCCTCTGGCACAACAGGGCATCCCAAAGGCGTTGTACAGACCCATCGCAGTGCTGTGAACGCTGTGTTCAGCTGGCTGATGCAGGCCGTCGTTGCACCGCTGGTAACACCACCAGAGCCGGACGCCCCTGCCCCTTTGCGCCCGTCTGCACTGGTGGTTACGCCTCTGTTCCACGTCACCGCAACGCATCCTTTGTTCCTGCTCAGCCTTGTGGCAGGAGCCCATATCACCCTCATGCGCAAATGGGACGGAGATGAGGCTGTGCGCCTGATCGAGGCCGAGAAAATCACACGTTTTCTGGGCGTTCCAACCCAATCGGCCGAACTCATGTTAGCCGCGCGCAAGGCGGGTGCCACGCTGGACACGCTGGATTATCTGGGGTCGGGCGGGGCCAAGCGGCCCGGTGCGCAAGTGGCGCAACTGGCCGAGGCCTTCCCCAAGGCCGGCGTTGCGACAGGTTGGGGCATGACAGAAACGAATGCGTTGGGCATTGGTATGATCGGCGATGACTATCTGAAACGCCCGGAAAGTGCAGGCAAACTGCACCCGCCCGTGCAGGAATTGCGCCTGCTGGATGATGCGGGCAACGATGTGCCGCTGGGTCAGTTGGGAGAAATAACCGTCAAAAGTCCCGCCAACATGCGGTGTTATCTCAACAAACCCGAAGCCACTGCGGAGACAATGCAGGACGGCTGGCTGCGCACCGGTGATCTGGCTGTGATGGATGCCGAAGGCTATGTTACCATTCTGGACCGCAAGAAAAACATCATCATTCGCGGCGGTGAAAATATCGCCTGTCTGGATGTGGAAGGTGCGCTGCACCGCCTGCCCGATGTGGTTGAGGCCTGCGCATTTTCGGTACCCGACGCGCGTTTGGGCGAGGTTGTAGGCGCCTGCGTGCAACTGCGCGAAGGGGCCGCTCTAACTCAGCCAGATATGGCGCGCGCCCTCGAAGGGCATCTCGCAGGATTTAAAACCCCACAACACTTGTGGACACAACACGCGCCTCTGCTGCGCGGAGCGACTGACAAGATAGACCGCCGCGGATTGCGCGCGGCCTGTCTGGAAAACGAAAAGGCAAAGACATGACACCAACAATCGAACAAACCGGCGACTATATCGCAACAGCAGGCAAGGCCGCATGGGAAGTTCCCGGGCTGGACGCAAACACGCCCCAGCGCCAGATCAAGACCGTGGGCATCATCGGTGCGGGCACCATGGGCGGCGGCATCGCGATGAACTTTGCCACAGCCGACTATGACGTGAAAATCGTCGAGACAACGCAGGAAGCGCTGGACCGTGGTCTGGCTGTCGTGCGCGGCAACTACCAGCGCAGCGCCGACAAGGGGCGGTTTCCGCAAGAAGAGGTCGAGGCGCGGATGGGCCGGTTTGATGGCCGTCTTTCTGTGGCCGATCTTGCTGACTGTGATCTGGTGATCGAAGCTGTGTTCGAGAATATGGACCTCAAGCGTACCATCTTCACCGAGCTGGACCGCGTAATGAAAAAGGGCGCTATCCTTGCCACCAACACCTCTGCGCTGAACATCGACGAGATTGCAGGCATGACGCAGCGGCCGCAAGACGTGATCGGGCTGCACTTCTTCTCGCCTGCTAACGTTATGAAACTGCTGGAAATTGTGCGTGCCAAACACACCGCCGATGATGTGGTTGCAACCTCGATGGCGCTGGCGGCCAGGATCAACAAGATCGCCGCACTGGTTGGGGTCTGCCCCGGTTTTGTTGGCAATCGCATCCTGTTTGCGCGCCAGATTCAGGCGAACAAGCTTCTGGCCAAAGGCCTGATGCCTTGGGACGTGGACGCCGCGCTGAACGCTTTTGGCTTCAAAATGGGCCCGTTTCAGATGAGCGACCTTGCCGGTCTGGATATCGGCTGGTCCAAAGGCGCCACCACCGACAACCCCATCCGTGACATGCTGTGCGAAATGGATCGCCGCGGGCAAAAGACGCAAGCGGGCTTTTATGACTATGACGAAAACCGCCGCCCTGTACCCTCCGATGTTACCGCAGGGATCATCAAGAATGTGACAGGGGCCGAGCCGTCGAGCATGAGCCCTGACGAGATCATCGAGATTTGCATCTATCCAATGATCAACGAGGCCGTAAAAATCCTTGAAGAGAACAAAGCACAGCGCCCGTCGGACATCGATGTGGTCTGGCTGAATGGCTATGGCTGGCCTGCCGACAAGGGCGGGCCGATGTTCTACGGCGATATGGTCGGCGCGCAGGCCGTGTTGGACCGGATGGAGCAACTGGGCGCCGATGATCCAGACTTTGCGCCGTCCGAGACTCTGCGCAAGCTGGCCGCGTCGGGCGGAAAATTCACTGACATTGATACCGGAGGGCTGAAAGTATGAGCTACGAATTCATCACAACCGAGAAAAAGGGCCACATCCTTGTGGTGACCATGAACCGGCCCGATGTCTACAACGCGGTGCATGTCGAAATGCACAACGAGATGTCCGCCTGTTGGGACGAATTCGCCGCTGATCAGGACCTCTGGGTTGCTGTTCTTACGGGTGCGGGCGACAAGGCGTTCAGTGCCGGAAACGACCTGAAAGCCACTGCCGCAGGTGGCGCGCGCGCCACAATGACGCCGATGGGCTTTGCCGGCCTGTCCTCGCGCTTTAACCTTGAAAAGCCGATCATCGCCGCCGTTAACGGCTTTGCCATGGGTGGCGGGTTTGAGACTGCGCTGTCCTGCGACATCCTGATCGCCTCCGAGAACGCCAAGTTTGCCCTGCCCGAAGTCAAGGTTGGCTTCTTCGCCGCCGCCTCCGGCGTGCAGCGTCTGTCGCGCTATATCGGGCGTCTGGCCGCGCAGGAAATGATGCTGACAGGCCGCACAATCATGGCGGATGAGGCGCAGGCGATGGGCTGCATCAACGAAGTGGTGCCGCATGATCAACTGATGGCGCGGGCGATGGCCAAAGCGGAAGAGCTGTGCACGGTTTCCCCGTCGGCGGTGAAAGCGACCAAGCGCGTCCTGAACGATATGTATGCCCGCGACGGCATGCAGGAGAGCATCGCTTATTCGCGCGAAGTGATCGCCGATCTGGCCAAAACCGAAGACTTCAAAGAGGGCGTGAACGCCTTTGTCGAAAAACGCAAACCCGAGTGGGTGAACAAATAATCCCTACGGGGTCCGTAATCTAAGGAGACGATAAATGTCTGATACACCGATGGAAATGAACAACCTTGCAATGTCTGACAAGGCCAAGCCGCTGCTGGCCGCCGTGATCAAGCACATCCGCGAAAACGTTGATCCGATGACCGACAAGTTCTTTGCCCTGGGCGACGGCCGCGCAGATCGCTGGTCCTATGCGCCCGGTCAGCTGGAGCTGCTGGAGGAAGCCAAGCAAAAAGCACGCGACGCAGGTCTGTGGAACTTCTTTCTGCCCAACGCGGAAACTGGCGAAGGCCTGAGCAACCTCGACTACGCCTATATCGCCGCAGAGCTGGGCAAAAGCCCGCTGGCGCCAGAGACGCTGAACTGTAACGCGCCGGATACGGGCAACATGGAAGTGTTGGAGCGCATCGGCACTCCCGAGCAGAAAGAACAGTGGCTGAAGCCGCTGCTGGCCGGCAAAATCCGGTCCGCTTTTGCGATGACAGAACCGGATATGGCGTCGTCCGATGCCAAGAATATCTCAACCTCGGCTGTGCTTGAAAATGGCGAGTGGGTAATCAACGGCGAGAAATACTATATCTCCGGTGCCGGTGATCCACGCTGCAAAATCATGATCACGATGGTCAAGACATCACCCGATGCAGAGCCCTTCCGCCAGCAGTCGCAGATCCTTGTGCCGATCGACACACCCGGCGTCGAGATTGTGGGCCCGATGCATGTCTTCGGCCATGACGACGCGCCACACGGCCACATGCACATCCGCTTTAAAAACGTGCGCGTACCAGAGGCGAATATCCTGTGGGGCGAAGGCCGCGGTTTTGAAATCAGCCAAGTTCGCCTTGGACCTGGCCGCATCCACCACTGCATGCGCTCTATCGGTGCGGCGGAAAAGGCGCTGGACCTGATGATCGAGCGCGGTTTGTCGCGTGAAGCCTTTGGCAAGAAGATCATTGATCTGGGCAAAAACATGGAGACGATTTCACGCGCCAAGATCGAGATTGAATCCATGCGCCTGCTGGTACTGAAAGCCGCCAAAGCGATGGACGTTCTGGGCAACAAAGAAGCCCGCATCTGGGTCAGCATGATCAAGGCTAAAGTGCCGGAGCAGGTTTGCGATATCATCGATCAGGCGATGCAGGTACATGGTGCCACCGGTATTTCCCAATGGTCGCCGCTGTCCGGCATGTACACCGCACAGCGCACGCTGCGTTATGCGGATGGTCCTGATGAAGTGCATCACCATGTGATCGCGCGCAACGAGGTGAACGACTACAAATCCTCCAACTCGCGCACACATGCGGCCCGCAACGAGATTGCAACAGGTCGCACACGGAGCGGCGTATGAGCTTGTTTGACCTCACAGGAAAGGTTGCGTTGCTGACCGGTGCCTCCAAAGGCATGGGTCTGGCAATGGCAACCGCACTGGCAGAGCATGGCGCGACCGTCGTCATCTCTGCGCGCAAACAAGACCAGCTGGACGCAGCCGCCGAGGGGATCAACGCCCTCGGCAAAGGCCGCGCCCATGCGGTGGCGTGCAACGTGGGCTATAAAGAGCAGCTGCAAGCGTTGGTCGATAAAACGCACGAATTGGCAGGCCCGATTGATTGCGTGATCGGGAATGCGGGTGTGAATCCCTATTACGGGAAAACCTCTGAAATCCCCGATGATGCCTATACCAAGACGATGGATGCCAACGTGCGCTCCAACCTGTGGTTGGCACAGATGGTGGCACCGGACATGGTGGCATCTGGTGGTGGGTCGATGGCGTTCACCTCTTCCATCGGGGCGTTCAAGCCTTCCGTGATGCTTGGGACCTATGGCATGTCCAAGTTGGCGCTGATCGGTCTGGTGCGTAACCTCGCGGCAGAGTTCGGGCCAAAGGGCATCCGCTTTAACGCAATTTGCCCCGGTCTGGTGAAAACCGAATTCGCGCGCGAGCTGTGGGACAATCCGGAAGTCGCCAAACGGATCGAGAACGAAATCCCGCTACGCCGTCTGGGCGAGCCCGAGGATTTTGCAGGGCTTGCGGTATTCCTTGCCTCCGATGCCTCCAAATACATGACCGGACAGGCGCTGACCGTCTGTGGCGGCTCCAATATGTGGACGTGAATCATGGAGTTGAAAGATAAAATCATCGTCGTGACGGGTGCGGCCTCCGGTATCGGGCGGGCCATGTGCCTGCGTTTTGCCGAGGAAGGCGCCAAGCATATCGCCTGTGTAGACCGTGACATCGCAGGTGCGGAAATAACCGCAAAGATGATGGGCGGCACCGCCTATCAAGTGGATGTGTCTGTGAAAGACCAGATCACAGGCATGATCGACGCGGTGGAAGCGGATGCGGGGCCGATTGACCTGTTCTGCTCCAACGCGGGCATCTCTGTCGCCGGCGGCGTCGAAGTGGAGGACGATGCGTGGCAGAAGATCTGGGAGATCAACGTGATGTCCCATGTCTGGGCCGCGCGGCATCTGGTGCCGCTGATGGCGGCGCGCGGCGGTGGTCATCTGCTGAATACCGCGTCCGCGGCGGGCCTGCTGAACCAGATCGGTTCGGCCCCATACGGTGTCACCAAACATGCAGCAGTTGGCCTAGCCGAATGGCTGGCGCTGACCTATGGCGATCAGGGGATCAAAGTATCCGTCCTGTGCCCGCAAGCCGTGCGCACGGAAATGACACGCGGGCATGAAGACCATGTCGCCGCCATCAACGGTATGATGGAGCCCGGCCCTGTGGCCGAGGCCTGTGTCGAGGCGATCCGCAACGAGACGTTCCTTGTTCTGCCCCACCCCGAAGTGGTGCAATATATGCGCAACAAAACCGACAATTATGACCGCTGGATCGGGGGCATGCGTAAGCTGAACCGCCGCTTCGGCAGCTTTGACACATAGGAAAAACAAATGATCGGCTATACCACCATCGGCGTGAGCAATATGGAGCACGCCAAAAAATTCTACACCGACCTGTTTGCAGACAAAGGCGCGAAAGTAATGATCGATACGGGCCGCATCGCCTTTATCGGCACCGAGCGCGGCGCCCCGATGCTGGCGGTTTGTGAACCCTATGACAAAGGCGCTCCCACACCGGGGAACGGCGTCATGCTGGCCTTTCCCGCTAAGGACAAAGCCGACGTTGATGCGATGTATCACCGAGCTATCGAGTTGGGGGCAACGTGCGACGGGGCACCCGGGCAGCGCATACCCGACCGTTTTTATGGTGCCTACGCCCATGATCCCGACGGCAACAAGCTGTGTTTCTACGTGTTTGGATAAACGCAACTGCCTGCGCGTAAAGCGCGGGCAGAATTGAGTTTAGAGGCAAAATAAAGAAGCGGGCCTTAGGGTCAGGACCCATTAATCGATTGAGCTTGTCGCGTTGTCATGATTCACGGTCCCCAGTTTGGGGGGATATCATGAGCAACTTATACTGGCTGACTGAGGCGCAGATGGAGCGTTTGCGGCCTTACTTTCCTAAGAGCCGAGGTCGTGCTCGCGTTGATGACA
>JAQXCD010000014.1 GCA_029252045.1 Sulfitobacter sp. | reverse complement strand
CCGCTAACGACCTTATTTCTTTTGTTCGTGTGAAATCTTGTCACCTAGCTCACAGGTTTTCACAAACTTGCATACCCTTGTTCAGGCGTCTGTGTGGTGCTGCTAGCGGTTCATCTGCTGGAGTTGCGCGAGTTCAGGCTGAGTTGGCTCTCACAGGTCAATACAGCGGCTCTCGGGTGCCTTGCTGTCGTAGTTCAGGCGCTTATCAACTGTCCTCGAGCAGATTAGGTTTTATCTTGGCATTAGGTCGTGGGGTGTTAGGCTTTGCCTGAAATAAATCGGAGATTCAAATGGCAGACTGCGTTTCCTGTAGAGAAAAGTTCAGGCTGTTGAGTGCTAGATTTGGGCCAGACGGCGACCTTTGTGGATCATGCTTTAATAAATTGGACGATAATGCACTGAAGTGGTCCTACTAATTCGGACAGGTTTGCGGCTCAGCTAAGATGTAATCGGGTTGGTTTCATGCCGCCTTCTTGGTTCGTGCTGTGTCGAAGAATGCGTCATCAGGGGATCGTTTGTCGAGAGCCGTGTGGGGACGCTCAGAGTTGTAGAACCCAATCCAGTCTTTGATCACGCGTTTAGCTTGGAACCCGTCCTGCAATTCGTGCAGATAGACGGCTTCCTTTTTGAGCGACCGCCACAGCCGTTCGATGAAGATATTGTCCATTGCGCGGCAATGCATCAAAGATGCATGAGAGGGGAGATACCGGCCCCGTCCGTCCATCGAGATTTTGACGTCAGCCTCGCCCAAGGTCGTGATCCAGGCTGACCCAGTGAACTGCGATCCTTGGTCCGTATTCATGATCTCGGGCTTGCCCACTGCCCGTCAGTGCATGTTTACATGCACGAGAGGGGTATTTTGCGATGGCCTCTTTCAAGGCCTCGACACAAAAGCTGGCGTCCAGCGTGTTCGAGAGCCGCCATGCCAGCACCTTGCGCGTGGCCCAATCCATAATTGCCACCAGGTAAAGGAACCCGCGCCGCACGGGGATGTAGGTGATATCACTGCACCAAACGTGGTTCGGGCGCGTGATAGGCAACTTCCTCAGCAGGTATGGGTAAATTCGATGCTGGGGGTGCTTCTTGCCCCCTCTCAAACATGCAAAGCATGTGTTGCCGGGCGACGGGTGTTTGGGTCCTTGTAGATTGCTTGCAGGCCCATGATCCCCATCAAACGACGCACACGGTGACGACCCGCATGGAACCCATTTCTCGGCAAGTAGGCCGCGATCTGGCGGCTGCCCCCTCTCGGGATCATGCTTTGCATGACCCTGTCGGGCAGTGGAAGAACGGATATTTGGTGAACACCCGATCAATCTCGTTCATCAATTCCAGCGTCTCAGCATTCACACCAACCGGCGTATAATACAGCGACGACCGGCTGATCTTTAGCAACTTGAACTGCTTGGTCAGGCTCAGGTCCGTCCGGTCAGCGTTGATCATGGCCTTGCGTTCACTCGGGCTCATCGCCTCTCGGGACATTGCTGCGCAATACCCTGTCGGTAATAGTTCAGCCCTTGTGACAAAAAATCATTTTCGACTGCCAACTTCCCAATCTTCGCATGAAGCTCTTTGACTTCGGCCTCGTTGTCTTCCGCTCTCCAGACCTTGTCAGAGAACACGCCCGTCAGGCCATCAATCGCCTGCCGGTTCCATGTTGTCACCTGCGTTGGATGGACTTTGTGCTTGGCTGCAATCTCTTGCGCCGTCCTGTCTCCACGGAGCGCCTCAAGCGCCACCGTAGCCTTAAACTTGTCCGAAAAAATGCGTCTCTTCGTCATTTGTGTATCCTGTCTTCAAGGTTGGATACATCTTAGCACGCTGTCCTGTTTTGCCGGACCACTTCACCACGAAATGATGCATTGTCCGCATGCCGGAAATTTACGTAATGCAGGGTGACTTTCCGGTTGGGTCAAAAGAATTGAGCTTAGGGCAGTGGAGCGCGGCCGAATATACTACCGCGCTGCAAATGCGGGGTGGGTGGCGGCGGCTTCGCGGACGAGGGCGGCGATGGCTTCCAGCTGTTGTGACAGGGCGGAGGTCTTGCGCCACACCATCCCCACCGTGCGTTTGGGATAGGGGGCGCCCATCGGTGCGATGCTGACGTGGGCCGAGCGGGTCTCAACCGGCACGGCCATTTCGGGGATCAGGGTCACTCCGATACCTGCACCCACCATCTGCACCAGCGTGCTGAGCGACGATCCGTCCAGCCCTTCGCGTGGCAGGGTGTTGCGCAGCGCGCAGAACGACAGCGCCTGATCGCGAAAGCAGTGGCCTTCCTCCAGCAGCAACAGCTTCATCTGGCCCAGCGTGTCCATGTCCGGCACAGGGCGGTGGGCATCATCCGCAGGGCGCACCAGTACCATTGCCTCGTCAAACAGGGCCACCTCGGTCAGCGACGGTTCCGAGACGGGGAGGGCGACGATGGCGCAGTCGAGTTTGCCGTCCCCCAGCTCTTCGATCAGCTTGTGGGTCATCGTCTCGCGGACCAGCAGGTCAATCTCGGGGTGGGCGGCAGTAATGTGGCCGATGACGGACGGCAGCAGGTAGGGCGCGATGGTGGGTATCACCCCGATGCGCAGACGGCCGAGGGCGCTGCCCCCTGCACCGCGCGCCATATCTGCCAGCGCCTCGGCTTCGCGCAGGATGCTGCGGGCGCGGATGCCGAACTGCTCGCCAAAAGTGGTCAGCCGGACCTGCCGCGCGCCGCGCTCGAACAACTGGTGGCCAATGGCGGTTTCCAGTGCTGCAATCTGCGCCGACAGGGCAGGTTGCGAGATGGCGCATATCTCCGCCGCGCGGCCGAAATGGGCCTGACGGGCGACGGCCTCGAAATAACGCAGCTGTTTGAGCGTAAAATTGATCATAGGCTTATCCTATCACATCAATCGGAAAATCAAACTTAAAGATATGGCTTGGATTTGTTAGAGCCATCCTATGGGGCGCGAATCCCCCCGCAGAATTCACAGATGATGGAGAGAGAGCATGGACGGATCAGATAACGCAGAAAAGGGCGGTTGCCCGATGGGTTTTGGCGCCAACAAGCAAGCCAACAACAGCGGCCGGTCAAACCGTGACTGGTGGCCAAACCAGCTCAACCTCAAGATGCTGCACCAGAACCAGCCTGCCGGCGATCCGATGGGCGGCGCGTTCGACTATGCAGAGGCGTTCAAGTCGCTGGATCTGGATGCGGTAAAATCTGATATCTACGCCTTGATGAAGGACAGTCAGGACTGGTGGCCTGCGGATTACGGCCACTACGGCCCATTCTTTATCCGTATGGCGTGGCATTCCGCTGGCACCTACCGCACCGCTGATGGCCGTGGTGGCGCATCCTCGGGGACACAGCGTTTCGCGCCGCTGAACTCGTGGCCGGACAACGGCAACCTTGACAAGGCGCGCCGCCTGCTGTGGCCGATCAAGCAGAAATACGGTAACAAGATCAGCTGGGCAGACCTGATGATCCTCGCGGGCAACTGCGCGCTGGAGGACATGGGCTTCAAGACGTTCGGCTTTGCCGGTGGTCGTGCTGATGTGTGGGAGCCCGAAGAGGATATCTACTGGGGCTCCGAAGAGGAGTGGCTGGAAAACTCCGGCGGCAAGAACAGCCGCTATTCTGGTGAGCGTAATCTGGAAAACCCGCTGGCTGCGGTCCAGATGGGTCTGATCTACGTCAACCCCGAAGGCCCCGATGGCAACCCTGATCCAATCGCCTCTGGTCGTGACATCCGTGAGACATTCGCGCGCATGGCGATGAACGACGAAGAGACTGTTGCTCTGACTGCTGGTGGCCACACCTTTGGCAAAGCCCACGGTGCGGGTGATGCAGGTCTGGTCGGTGTCGAGCCTGAAGGCGGCGCACTCGAGGCGCAGGGTTTTGGCTGGCTCTCGACCCACAAAAGCGGCAAGGGCGTAGATGCGATCACGTCCGGTATCGAAGGGGCATGGACACCAACGCCAACCAAGTGGGACATGTCCTATTTCGACACGCTGCTGGGCAACGAGTGGGAGCTGACCAAATCCCCCGCAGGTGCACAGCAGTGGCGCCCCGCAAACGGTGCAATGTCGGATGCCGTGCCGGATGCCCATGATGGTCGCAAACATGCGCCGATGATGACCACGGCAGATATGGCCATGAAGATGGACCCGGCCTATCTGGAAATCTCCAAGCGGTTCCATGCTAACCCTGACCTGTTTGCCGATGCCTTTGCGCGCGCATGGTTCAAGCTGTGCCACCGCGACATGGGGCCGACATCGCGTTATCTGGGCAAGGAAGTGCCAAGCGAAGAGCTGATCTGGCAGGACCCGATCCCGACACCTGATCACGCGCCAATCGGTGACGCGGATGTGGTCGAGCTGAAAAAGCAGATCCTCGCATCCGGCCTGACCACATCCGAGCTGGTGTCGACGGCTTGGGCGTCAGCCTCTACCTTCCGCTGGTCGGACAAACGTGGTGGTGCCAATGGTGCACGCATCCGTCTGGCGCCGATGAAGGATTGGGACGTGAACCAGCCTGCACAGCTTGCGCGCGTTCTGGAGAAGCTGGATGGCATCCGCGCCGCGTTTGGCAAGCCTGTCTCGATGGCCGATATGATTGTGCTGGGGGGGACGGCTGCGGTTGAGGCAGCGGCGAAAGCCGGTGGTCACGATGTGACGGTTCCGTTCACACCGGGCCGTGGCGATGCAACCCAAGAGCAGACCGATGTGGAGAGCATCGATGTGCTCAAGCCCGTTGTTGACGGCTTCCGCAACTACCAGAGCCGTGCGTTCAGCATCTCCGCCGAGGAGTTGCTGGTGGACCGCGCCCAACTGTTGACGCTGACAGCGCCCGAAATGACCGTTCTGGTTGGCGGTTTGCGTGTGCTGGGCGCCAACGTTGATGGCGCGTCACATGGTGTCTGGACGGACAAGCCTGGCACGCTCAGCAACGACTTCTTCCGCGCGCTTATGGATATGGATGTGACGTGGAAAGCGGTCAGCGATGCGCAAGATGTGTTTGAGGCACGCGACGCTGCGGGTGCAGTCAAGCGTACAGGTACGCGTGTTGATCTGGTCTTTGGTTCCAACAGCCAATTGCGTGCACTGGCCGAAGTTTATGCCGCGGGCGATGGCGAGGCGCTGTTTGTACAGCAGTTCGTCAAGGCTTGGGTCAAGGTGATGGAACTGGACCGTTTCGATCTGCACTGATCACGGCGCAACAGCCTGAAAACAATGCGCGGCTCCGCAAGGGGCCGCGCTTTTTTATGTCCGATGCGACCTTCCACTACATCGGCCTCCAGCTTATGGTGCGCGCAGACAAGGCGGAGACCCAGACATGACCGACAGTGATCTCATCCCGCAACTGCTGGCGCGTTTCGACGCCGCTCAACCCGCAGGACGCCGGAGGCTTGTGGCGCTTGCCGGTGGGCCTGCCAGTGGAAAATCGACCCTCGCAGAGACGCTGGCGGATGCCTTGCGTAATGTGGGCAGGGACGTGGCAGTGGTGCCGATGGACGGCTTTCATCTGGACAACACCCTGTTGACCCAGCGGGGCTTGCTGGCCCGCAAAGGTGCGCCGCAGACCTTCGACGCCGCCGGATTTGTACATCTTGTCCGCCGCCTGAAATCCGAGCCGGAAGTGATTTTCCCCCATTTCGACCGGAGCCGCGATATCGCCATAGCAGGCAGCGGTTGCGTTACGGAGAGCTGCGATACCGTAATTGTCGAAGGAAACTACCTGCTGTTTGATGCAGATCCGTGGCGCGAGTTGGCAGCGCTTTGGGATGTTTCGGTTCGGATTGATCTGCCGCTGGATGTGCTGCGCGATCGGCTTGTTGCGCGTTGGTTGGCGTATGGGCTGGACCCGCAAGCGGCATTAGCGCGGGCCGAGATGAATGACCTGACCAATGCGCGTAGCGTCGCGCAACAGGCATTGCCTGCCGATATTACGGTGCAGTGACGCCAAGGATATGGGCGCCGGGGCACACTAAATCAGCCAGTGTAAACTGTGTGTTTACCAGGCTGGACCAAACTGTGAATATCCACGAGGCGAAAGCAATACATCGCTGGGTTGTGCTCATAGCGGTTCTGACCAAACCCGATCCCAAATCGCAGTTGAGGAATGTAAAAAGTGACCAATCTGATTGTTCTCGGTGTCGATGATCTGACGTATTGGGTCGGGGCAAACACCCTGTTTTCGGGACAGTTGCACGCGCCCAACTTGCAGCGGCTTGCGGACTCCGGTGTCAATTTCACAAACGCCTACACGCCCGAGGCGATCTGTAACCCTGCGCGCACCAGCTTTTTCTCGGGGCAGACGCCGGATGTAACGGGTGTGCACGCCAACGATCAGGCATGGTACGAATATGTCGATCCGTCCGACACTTTGCCCGCAGCCTTTCTGGCGGCAGGCTATGAGGTGGGCGGCTATGGCAAGCTGATGCACGGTCCCGAATTACCGCCGACGATCACGGATCAGATGTATTCGGAATATGTCCCCTTGTCGGGGTATGAAAACGAGGCGCCAAAGGCGATCCAGCCGCTGCCGGAAGGGGTGGACGAGGATGATCTGGCCGATCACCGCACCATCGACGCGGCAATCGATTTTCTGAATGCGCAGGGCGACGGTGTGCCGTTTATGCTCAATGTGGGAATGGTTAAGCCACACCTCAGCTGGGTGGTGCCGCAGGAATATTACGACCTCTATCCGCTGGAAGATATCGAGGTTCCGGGCCTTGTCGGTGACGACCTGAGCAATGTTCCCGCATTCATCCGCGACCAGCTGGTGGATTCCCGTGGCCACCCGCGCCCGCATACCGAAGAAAACGCCAAGCTGTTCATGCAGGGCTATATGGCCAGCATTTCCTATGCGGATGCCCAGATTGGCCGTCTGTTTGATGCCCTAGATGCAGCGGACCAGTTCGATTCAACCGCCATCATGCTGTGGAGCGATCACGGCTATCATCTGGGCGACCGCGACAATCAGTGGGGCAAGTTCACCCTGTGGGAAGAAGCGACCAAAGTCCCGTTTGTGATCAAGCTGCCGGGGAACGAAAACGCAGGTACTGTCGTCGATGATGTTGTCAGTCTGGTTGACGGATTCCCCACCGCGCTGGCGCTGGCGGGGCTTCCTGCACAGGACGGTCTGGCCGGCGATGACCTGTCGCCGCTGTTGTTCGGCACGGGGCCTGCAAACGGCGATGGTACTTCGCTGACATGGATGTTCGGCTCGGTCATGTTGCGCACACCCAACTATTCGCTGATCCGCTATGAGGACGGCTCGGAAGAGCTGTATAACATGGCGAACGATCCCGAGCAGCTGAACAACATTATTGATAATCCGGCTGCTGCTGCCCAGCTTGCGGCATTGCGGGCTGTGTTGGTGGAAAAGGCGGGCATTGCGCTGCCCGATGCAGACGGTGTGTCTGTGGGCGACAGCGGCGGCAATGCGCTCTACCTCAATGCCGCGGAAGATACCGCGCGCGGGCAGGCAGGCGACGACCGCTATTATGTAAACGCCCAAGGGGTGACCATCACCGAAAGCGCGGGGCAGGGCCGTGATATTGTCTTTACCACTGTCAGCTATACCTTGCCCGATCATGTCGAGGAATTGATTGTCCCTGCCTTTACCGGCGGCGCCGTGCGCAGGCTTGAGGGAAACGCGCGCGATAACATCATCATTGGCGGCACTGCCGACGAGACGATTGTTGCAGGTGACGGGCATGACGTTGTGCGCGGCGGCGAAGGTTCGGCCACGATATATGGCGATGCGGGCAATGATACGCTGGCGGTTTGGACCGGTGCAGACCTGATTTATGGCGGCGTGGGCTGGGACAGCATTCGCGGTCTGGGCGGCAATGACACGATTTACGGCGGTGCCGACAATGATGTGATTATTGCAGGCAACGGGAATGTGGTGCTGTTTGGCGGGGCGGGGCGTGATATCATGACCACGCAAGGCGGCACGGCCCTGATGGACGGCGGCGCCGAGGGCGACGATTTTCGCGGCACAACAGCAGGCGACAATACGGTGACTTACATGTCATCGGCTGTGGGGCTGGCCGCCAGCCTGAGCCGGTCGTGGATCAACTGAGGAATATTTCCGCCCCCTTGCGCAGTTGCTGGGGCCGGATCAGCCGGTGATGGGTGTCTCGTTTGCGTCTTTGGGGCCGGATTCACCTGTTGGCGTAGAAAATACGGCAGCGCGCT
>JAQXCD010000013.1 GCA_029252045.1 Sulfitobacter sp. | reverse complement strand
CAAGCGCAACCTTGGCTTTGAAATCGGGCGAATGGTTCTTTCGTTTTGTCATTTGGGATCACTTCTTTCGTCATGCAATCCACCTTAACAACTGGTCCGAAAATCCGCGACCACCTCTCCCAGAGGTGGGGTGCGTGGGGTTATCCCAAGTAAGCAGGGGTATTAGGTATTAGCTTTACCGTATATGGTTAAGAGGCCCTCGACTTGCGCACCAAAATCTATTCGAATTGTTTCCGCCTCAATTCCACCCATCACAATAGCTGTAGGAGACACAATAACATCAGCAGCTGCAATGGTGCCGTTGACACGCCCCTCTAATGTGGCCGTTCTTGCTCTCACGTTGCCATCAATTTTTCCAGCGCCGGTTAAAACCAGCACATCGACGGTAATGTCACCTATTATTTCACCACCGAATTCAACGATACCATCACTTAGAAAATCACCTTTAATAACAATGCCGTCATGCAGAACTGAGCGGCGTTGAATAGGATTCTTTAAGATAGCATCAGGAACATCAGATTTGCGGCTTACTGGTTTGGAGAACATCGTCAAGAACGCCTTTTACATTTCATTTTAGATTAACTAGTTTTTCTGTTGAGCATAAGTCAACGACTCGCAGAGCCGCAGCCCGCATTCTCCACTTGGATATCAAAACATAAAATACACTCATCCATCTAGTCTCCAATATCAACTTAAGCCAGCCTAACACCCCTTGACTTAATGCTAAGGTGAAACCTCATCTAGTGAGTGCGATTGATAGGCGATTGAACCATGACAGCACTGTACCTGAGAGCCGCTGTATTGACCCTTGAGAGCCAACTCAGCCTGAACTCGTGAACTCCAGCAGATGAACCGCTAGCAGCACCAGACAGACGCCTGAACAACGGTATGCACGTTTGTGAAAACCTGTGAGCTAGGTGACAACTGTTCACATTTAACGCTACGACAGCCCCTGCCCTTCGTTAAGATTTTATGGCCATCACGATATGGTACTAAAAAAATCATGAATATGGTACACAATCAAAATAATGGTAATCTATATTTTATAACACTATCAATGATTTAGTGAAAAAAACTAGCGATACTCGAGTCCGTGTGGGGGCACCATTTAATCTTAAAATTAGCATTTTCATCAATGGCATGATGGATTAGTGGTTATTTTTATCCACCTAAATATACACCCTTTTATGTTTGTACCCCCCCACCATTCACAAGTATTGCAGGGTAGGCCAATTTATATTGCCCTATGCATTCACGGCTGTTGATTTCATGAGTGAAACTGGCTGGGCAATCAGAATGGCTCATATTTCGCTTAACGCGCAGATCACACGGTGATGACGCCGCCGCGCGCGCGGGCGTGAGCGTAAATTCAAAAAAATGACATGCGGCGACGGACCCCCGCTACAATCGCTACATCTGCTACTTTGTTGTGATGTGCGCTACGACTCCCAAATGACTTTACACTCAGAACACTGTTGCGCCTTTAGTTGAGCACGTCGTGACTGGTTAAAGAGGCAGAAAGTGGAAGCTCGCTCCGCCTTTCATAGAGGTCTTCTGTGCGGGACGAAGCGGCCTTATGCATGCGCGGCTATTGCTGACGCAGCATTTTCTCGCAGTTGCGTCATGTTTCTTCCTGCAACGCAGCCTGCGACACCGAAGCGGTCATGCAAACGGGTTGATCTCTACAAATTTCCAACTGCACTTTCACTCCAGTTGACCCAGCGATTGCATCGTGCTTTTCTTGCGCAGCCAATGCCGACCTGTTGCCCTGTCGGTTGGTACTTGGCTATGCAATTGCCGAGCTATAAGCTTTGCTGAGCAGCCTTTCGGAGCATTCATGTCAATACCTTTCCCTGATCAACCAAGGGCCTCCATCGCTGGTGTGACGTCCCATCTGCTTGATGCCTTTCGCGCCCAGGAAACCGCCAAGTACGTGGCTGCGCGTCCGCGCTGTCGCGCCGCATTGGATGCGGGTGCCGCCCCTTGGTTGAACGGCGTCCCGATGCATTGGATGCGGGACTGGCCATCGCCCTTTCCGCTGGTGGTAAAAAAGGCAAAGGGCGCGCGGTTGACGGATCTGGATGGTAACCGACTGGATGATTTTTGCCTTGGCGACACGGGATCAATGTTTGGTCATGCCCCCCCGGCAGTGGCCCGTGCAATTCGCCGTCAGGCCAATCGTGGCTTGACCTATATGTTGCCATCAAAAGCGGCCCTTCGCGCGGGTGCGCTGATGTCCGCGCATTTTGGCGATTTTATCTGGCAGATGACCCTGAGTGCGACGGACGCAAACCGCAATGCCTTGCGCGTGGCCCGTGCGATCACTGGGAAGCGAAAGGTTCTGGTATTCAACGGCTGCTATCACGGCACTCTGGAGGACACGATGATTGAGCTATCCGCAGGCCAAACCGTCGCGCGAGCTGGTCTTGTAGGGCAAGGCTTTGATTTGACCAAAGGAGCCGTTTGCGTCGAATTTAACGACCTTGAGGGAGTTGCGGATGCGCTGGCCCAAGGTGACGTGGCCGCAATCCTGACCGAACCTGTGATGACAAACTCCTGCATGGTCCTGCCGCAGCCCGGATTCCTAGATGGTTTGCGCGCCCTTGCCGATGCGCATGGCACCATGCTGATCATTGATGAGACACATACGCAGTCCTCTGGGCGCGGCGGCTATACCGGGCAGCACGGGTTGGCACCGGATATCTTTGTGATCGGCAAATGTGTGGCGGGTGGGATGCCCACCGCGCTGTGGGGCATGACGGCAGCAGTGGCCAAGCGGTTCCAAACCTATGACGCGGCGCGCCCTTCGGGCCACTCGGGCATGGGTACAACGCTGGCCGGTAACCCGATGCAATTCGCTTGCCTCGAGGCGACATTGTCAGACGTCGCGACACCGGAGGCTTTCGATCACATGAATGCGGGTGCGGCACGACTCGCCAAAGGGCTTGGCGCCGCGATCGAACAGGCAGGTCTGCCCTGGCACGTTTTGCGCGTAGGCGCGCGGGTGGAATTTATCTGTTCACCGGGACCGCTGTTGAATGGGTCGCAAGCCACCGCAGCGCATCATCCATCACTGGAAGGGGCGTTGCATCTGGGTCTGCTGAACCGCGGCTGTCTGATCGCTCCGTTTCACAATATGATGCTTGTGAGCCCTGTCACCACTGACAACCAAATCGACAGGCTAATCACAGCTTTCACCGAAGTGATCACTGAACTTAAGGACGCCACCCATGCCTGATACATGCCCCTCAGGCGCACGCCTGCAAGAAGCGACTGAATTTCTTTCGGGCCACCCCAAGATCGAAGCAATCGACATTGTCTTGCTGGATTCCAACGGGATCGGGCGCGGCAAGATCATCCGTCGCCATGAACTTGAAGCGCTTTATAGGAACGGGAGGCATTTGCCGATTTCGATCCTTGGCCTTGATGTCGTCGGCGAGGATGTAGATGATACTGGGTTAATCTGGGACACAGGTGATGGCGACCTGCGGGCCTGGCCTGTGCCGGGGTCACTTGTGGCGCAGCACGGAACAATGCCCCCGCGCGCAGAGTTGCTTTTGTCGCAATACCACCTTGATGGCACGCCGATGCTGTCGGACCCGCGTCATGCGCTGCGCAATCAAATTGATGCAATGGCCGCCCTTAACCTGCATCCGGCTGCCGCATTCGAGCTTGAATTTTTTCTGTTAGATCCGGAACGCGACAGCGCCGGCCAAGTTCAGCCTGCGTGCGATGTGTTGGACGGGCGCAAATCCCATAAGACGGAAGTCTATTCGGTGGACCATCTGATTGGCATGCAGCCCCTTTTTTCGGACATCTACGCGGCGGCGGCACTTGCTGGTATCACGGCCGAAACGCTGATTTCCGAATATGCACCCGGTCAGTATGAACTGACGCTGCATTACCGAACGGACATCATGCAGGCTGCAGATGATCTTGTACGACTCAAGCGGATCGTGCGCGCGCAGGCGCGACGGCACGGCGTGGTCGCCTGCTTTATGGCGAAACCACTTGCGGATTATGCAGGGTCCGGCATGCATCTGCACGTCAGCCTTTGCGATGAGAATGGCAACAATACGCTTGCCGAGGAAGCGGATGCTGGCCTGACCGAAACGCTGCGCCACGCAATCGGCGGGATGCTGTCTACGATTAGCGAAAGCATGTTGGTGTTTGCCCCGCACGCCAACAGCTGGCGCCGCTTTGCCAATCAAAGCTATGCACCTGTCGCGCCGACATGGGGCGTCAATAACCGGTCCGTCGCAGTTCGCGTTCCAGCAGGATCACGGTCTGCTCGTAGGGTCGAACACCGGATGTCGGGTGTGGATGCCAATCCTTATCTGGTCGGGGCAACGGTGCTTGCCGGAATGCGTAAAGGCATAACCGAGCAGATCGCCCCTGGTGCGGAAACGACAGGCAATGGGTATGACGCAGACTCAACACAGGCATTGCCGCGAGACTGGAACGCGGCCATTGCCGCGGCCCAAGCCTCTACCTTCTTGAAGGATGCCTTGGGCGAAGAAATGCATCGCACCTTTACCGCCGTAAAGGCCGCCGAATATGCGCGCGTCGCCCGCACCATTCCCGATGTGGATTATGATCTATATCTGCATACCATCTAGGGGCTTGGACAACCTCAGTGGCGGATATCCACGCCTGTCTGGGAGACTGCCAACGCGATGTGCGGCAAGGACAGGTTTTTGAAGGGGTGAAGGCAGTATTAACTATAAGCGGTTAGTTGTATCCAAAGAGCTCACGGCGGCAAGCGTCGCGAATTGATCCTTGGCCACCGTTCATTTCTGCAAATTTTACGAACGACTGGTTTTCAGGTTGCCTTGCGACACCGAAACCTTAGCAGTTGCAGCGTTAGGTCTGCTGCGAGCGCACGCGGCGAAGATTTGACACTTCCGGTATGGGCTCATTGTCGCCGTTCGCTGCAAAGTCCACCAAGGTCCGTTTAAGCCTGCAAGCAGCAACGCACACTCAACCGCTGCCGCCAGCAACTCCCGCTACAGCCTCTAAATGTGGCGCACTCTCGCGCTTTTCGTACAAGTGCGCCACCAAATGCACTCAGCCTCCCCTGAGTACCCGCCACGCCTCCTTGCGGGCAGCCCCGCGGACAACCGTTCCGGCCTCCAGTGCCACCAGCCAGCCATGCTTCTCAAGTATCCCAAGCGCTGCCCGAGCTTTCGGCGTTTCACGTAGCGCGTTAGGGCCGAGCTGAACGACATCCCGCACCAGAACTTCTGGCTCATGCCATTGCTCCAATAGCCACCGTCGGAGTTTCTCAGCGTTATCAATTTCAGCAGAAACGATAGCAGCGCTGGCAAGGCGAGATGCCTCTGACAAATAGAACTTTGCGAGCGCCACACCGCTTTCCATTTCAGGCATTTGAACTTTTACTGCGTGGATGTCTCGCCATAGCGTCAATACTCCCGCGATACGGCATGCCTGCTCTGCAACTTTTGATGCCGTGCCAGTGATGTGTGCTAGAGAGCCACCCGCACCCTGCGCCTGCTCAACAGCATCGGCAAACGCAGCCACCAATGCACGTGCGTCAGGCGCTAGCTCCAACACACGAGGCTGCAGTTCTCGGGTTTCAGCATCCATTGGCATTTCAGTTTCAAGAATAAGGCGCATGCGCTCGCTAAACGTATTCAAGGCTAAAGCATCGTGCTTTGTGTTTGCCTGCAAACGAGAACCAATCGTGCTATGCGGCTCGCAAATTAGAAACCGAGGTAGAAAGCCTGTGTCTACTGCCAGTGGGTCAGACATGAAGATACGCGCAACGCTTGGCTGTACCATGAGGTGAACTGCAAGCCGCCTCCCAAAGAGCGTTGAGTGGCCATCACCGGAGCGGGTACGCCTTATCGGGTTGCCCTGCCAAAGATCATTGAACGCAGCCAGCGTCTTCTGTCGGTTTTCATTGTTCATGGCGTGGCCACCAAGAAATTGTCCCCCCTCGTCAGAGAATAGACCGAGGCTGGGCTGCCCCTGCGCCAGCAGCTTAGTCAGCCCCTCAAACGTCGGCTCACTCACAGTCCTGTCTGCAGACGGAGGAGCCTCAGGCTCACGACCAAGCGCCTCAAGATCCGCTTGCGCAGCCACGCGCTTCTCGCCTTTGCCCTTTTTTGTTTCCTTCAAGATTTGATCACGCTCAACTTTCCAAACAGCATGCGCATTCATCCAGCTTTCTGTGGCTTCACGTTGGGCTTGGGATTGTTCACGTTCATGCTCTCGAAGGGCAGCCATCAAAGGTGCGTCGCACGCGGATTTACGTTCACCGCTCTGCGCTATTGTTAGAGCGTAAAGCGACAGGGGGCGTTCCCCACCAAGAGTTTGTACATTGGCAAAGCCCTGCACCGCCAGAGAGGCCACCGCCAAGGCAGATTGGGCTGGAATGGCGACAGGGGCTTGGGTCATGCCCTGCACGGCCTCAACTGCACTTTGCAGCGGTCCAAGCGCTTCCACAGGATAAGACAACTGGTCCGAAAATCCGCGACCACCTCTGTAGCAACCTTATGATAAACTCCAACCATTCCGGCGGCCGTCGGCAATGAAAAACTCGCTTCTGGTCAACTGTGCCACTGCATGTCTAAACGTTTTGTCTGTCTATTGTTTAGTCCGTATCTCAAGATCGCTGAATAACCAACCGGGCGGTCACACCCGTCGCAGAATCCTCGAATGTAAGTCTGCCGCCATGCAATTTGGCAATTGTCGCTACAATGGTAAGGCCAAGCCCGTGGCCATCTATCGTTGTGGTGTTCTCGCCACGTTGAAATGGGGCCAGAAGCTGTTCAATCTCGGCTGCAGAGCTTTCAGAACCTTCATCTTCGATGATGATCGTCGCGGACTGCGCGTTTGCTTCCAGCGATACGGTAGCGCGGCGGCCATATTTAAGCGCGTTTTCAATCAAGTTTGTGATGGCCCGTTCAAGCGATATGGGACGGCCATAGACGACAGTGTCACGATCGTTGGACACCACACCGTAGCCTTGTCGCGACATGAAAATAGATTTACCACCCTGTACAATGACGTCTTTGGCTTTGCGGAGTGTCACTGGGCGGCCCACATCCTGATAATTGGCAACGATGGCATCCAATAGTGACGTCAATGACAGGTTGCGCGGTTCTTCGGCACCCATTTCGACACGAGTATATGTCAGCACGCTTTCGATAATGCCTGTCATGCTGTCGATGTCGGTTTCAAGTTTTTGACGCAGGTTGGGGTCTTGTATCAACGCGGCGCGCAGACGCAGCCGCGTGGCGGGTGTGCCAAGGTCGTGGCTCACACCCGATAAGACAGCGGCGCGGCCAGCCAATTGTTCGTGTTCAATTTCCAGATAGCTATTAACGGCTTTTATGATTTCTTGCAGTTCTTGTGGGCCTGTTGGGTCATAGCGAGTGGGACCGCCGACGCGGCGACGGTTGCTCAGCTGTCCCGCGAAGGACAAGAATGATACGGGCAGATTCAACGCGACGGTCATAAGAATGCCGGTTGCGACCACAGCCAATAGCGCTGCGAGTATGCGGCGATCGGGGGGGGCCGCGGCGCACCCCCAAACCGAGTTGCCTTCAATTTCAACCCAGTCGACATCTCCCATGCGTGCGACGACAAAGGGGTCGCTACAGAACGTGGCCAATTTTCGGGTGATCGCTCCCATGGTTTCTGCCGCCGTTTGCCCGTCGCGGTGCGGCAGATCCGCAAGACCGTAGGTTATATCAGGTGAAAGGATAGCCATCGTGACAGAGGCCCCGGTGATCTGATTGGCAACATCGGGCAAGATTGGGACAATCGTGACCCGCGATGCAGGCGGGGCACCAGCAATTTGGCGAAATGATCCGTTCGCTGCATGGATCTGGTCGTCGGCATGGAGAGGTGAAACCTTCATGCCCGCGGGCGGGGCTGTGCCGTTTTGCATTGCGTAATACAACGTCACGCCAGCATCATAGGACGCCGTGCCATGTGCGCGCCAATCGGACGTGGATTTTTCCCACATCCAAACCGTGCCACCACCCATAAAAAGCGCCGCAATAACCAAGATGGATCCTATCATGCGCAGGCTGTTTAGTGAGCCACTCACGTTTCTGACACCGTAACATCAACAGCAAAAACATATCCAACACCGCGTTCCGTTTTCAGAATTTTGGGCTCCTTCAGGCTCGTTTCGATCTTGTTGCGCAAGCGCCCTACCAAGACATCAATCGCGCGGCCTGTCGCCTCATTGGGAGACTGGGTTTCGCCGGTGACATCAAGGTTGGTCGCAATTTCCTCGCGAGTTAGGGGGATGTGTGGGTTGGCGAGCAACACTTGTAATAACGCGGTTTCACGACGCGACAGTGCGACTTGCACTTTGTCGGGGGAAAGAACCACGCTGGTTTTGGCGTCATAGGTCCACCCATTGAATTGAAAGGTTTTGGTGTTCCGGCGATGGATCAGTGACGACGACCGCCGCGTGCGAGAAAGCACTGCCTTGACCCGCGCCAACAACAAATCTGGGTTGAACGGTTTGACAATATAATCGTCCGCGCCTACCGCATACCCCTCCATACGTTGGTGATCGGCGGATAAGGCCGACACCATGATAATTGGTACATCCTGCTCGCGACGCAGGCGCTTGCAGATTTCCAAACCATTCTCGTCGCCCAGCATCACATCCAACAACACCAGATCAACGCGACCCCCATCGATATGGTTGCGGACCTCTGTTTCATTGGCGGCCGGCAGGGCGATTGACCCGTTCTGCCGCAGAAACTGCGTCATCATCTGCCGCATGTCAGGGTCATCATCGACGACAAGGATACGTGGAATCGCCATGGTTCAATCTCTCCGCCGCACGATGAGGTTTCTTGTCGGACAAGGGTGCGCCATCTTGTTACGTAACAAAATGCAACAAAATCGAGAGCAACGTAACAGTGTGTAACAAGGTGTGCCATTTTCTGTATCCGCTCCGCGAATATCCGTCATGTTTAAATTGCATAGATACAGTTGTTGCCGTCAGTTTACCGGCATTCGAGCCGCGAAAAGCGGTCTTTTCTGGGAGGAAATCGAAAATGAAATCTTATGTATTGAGCACCGCCTCCGCGATCGCTGTTTGCGCCGCTGGTGCTGCATCCGCTGACGGCCATGCCGAAGCAGAAGTTCTGCACTACTGGACATCCGGCGGCGAAGCGAAATCGGTCGCGGTTCTGCAAGAAGAGTTCGCTGCAAAAGGCGGCACGTGGACTGACATGCCAGTCGCTGGCGGCGGCGGAGACGCGGCTGGAACAGCTCTTCGCGCACGTGTCCTGTCTGGCAACGCTCCGACAGCGGCACAGATCAAAGGACCCGCCATTCAAGAATGGTTCGAAGAGGGCGTTCTGGCTGACATTTCGTCCGTAGCAGAAGCAAACAATTGGGCAAACCTGCTTCCAGCCTCCATCGCAGCGCACATGCAGTGCGACGGCACATGGTGTGCGGCCCCTGTGAACGTGCACCGCGTTGACTGGATCTGGGCCAATACAGAAATCCTCGCCGCCAACGGCATCGAGATGCCAACAACTTGGGACGAATTCAACGCCGCAGCCGTAACACTACAAGCCGCTGGCATCATCCCGCTGGCCCACGGTGGTCAGGCTTGGCAGGACGCGACTGTGTTCGAAACTGTTGTTCTTGGTCTCGGCGGCGCTGAGTTCTATCAGGCTGCCCTCGTGGACCTCGACCCAGAGGCGCTGAAATCTGACACGATGATTGCAGCGTTTGATCAGATGCGCACCATGCGCGGCTATGTCGATCCAAACTTCTCTGGTCGTGACTGGAACCTCGCCACAGCAATGGTCATGAACGGCGAAGCCGCTTTCCAGATCATGGGGGACTGGGCAAAAGGTGAATTCCTCGCTGCCGGCAAGGTGCCGGGTGTTGATTTCACCTGTGCCTCCACTCCGGGCGACGGCTATCTTTACAACGTGGACAGCTTTGCAATGTTCGCTATTGAAGGTGACAGCAAAGCCGCGGGTCAGAAACTTCTGGCTGAACTCATCATGGGGCCAACGTTCCAGGAAGTGTTCAACATGAACAAAGGCTCCATCCCGGCCCGCACAGACGTTGATCTGTCCGGCTTTGATGAATGCGCGCAGCTTTCGGCTGCTGACATGGCGTCCACAAACGACGCTGGCACATTGATGCCGTCTTACGCACACGGCATGGCACTGTTTGGTGCGCAGGCCGGTGCGATCACTGACGTTGTGACTGCGCACTTCAACTCTGACATGTCTTCTGAAGAAGCTGTTCAGATGTTGTCTGAGGCTGTCGCCAACTCCCAGTAATCAATTTGAATGATTACGAAAACGGCCTTGCCCCGATCCGGGGCAGGGCCACCCACCAAAAGGGGGACTTCACATGACGAGATGGTTGCAAGACAACATGCCAAAAATCGTTTTGGCGCCGTCATTTATCGCCGTCATGGTGTTTGTTTACGGTTTTATCGCATGGACAGCTTGGGTGTCGTTGACCCGCTCACGTCTGATGCCGCGCTACGAGTTTGATAGCTTCATTCAATATGAGCGCCTCGCCGACTCGCCACGGTTTGAGACCGCTATGGTGAACCTCGCCATCTTTGGCACGCTATTTATCGTGATCGCCATGGTGCTGGGTCTGCTTCTGGCGATCCTGCTGGACCAGAAAATCCGCACCGAAGGCGCAATCCGCACGATTTATCTTTATCCCATGGCCCTGTCGATGATCGTCACAGGCACCGCATGGAAGTGGATCCTGAACCCGGAGCTTGGCATCGAAGCCACCGTCAAAGGCTGGGGATTCGCTAATTTTGAATTCAACTGGCTGGTTGAACCTGACATGGCGATCTACACCGTTGTGCTTGCTGCTGTCTGGCAAAGTTCCGGCTTCGTTATGGCGCTGTTTCTGGCTGGCCTTCGCTCCGTGGATGAAGAAATCATCAAGGCCGCGCAGGTCGATGGCATCCCCACCTGGCGCGTTTACTCTGCGATCATTATTCCGTCTATGGCTCCGATTTTCCTCAGCGCGTTTATCGTGCTAGCCCACCTTGCAATCAAAGCCTTTGACCTCGTGATCGCGCTTACTGGCGGTGGCCCGGGTTACGCGACCGATCTTCCGGCCACCTACATGTATGCCATGGCGTTTTCGCGCGGTGACATCGGGCAAGCGGCAAGTTCGGCCATGGTCATGATGCTTGTCGTGTTCACGATTGTTGTCCCTTACCTCTATTCTGAATTAAGGACCAAAGATGACTGATATGTCTTACGCCCCGACCCGCACCCAAAGCCCGACGACCAAACTGGTTCTGCGCTTTATCCTCTACATCTTGCTTGGCGTCTTTGCGCTGTTTTATCTCATGCCGCTGTTTGTAATGATTACAACGTCGCTGAAGTCTTTGGATGAAATTCGCACAGGCGATCTGGTATCGCTGCCACGCGAAGTCACTTTTGATGCTTGGCGCACGGCTTGGTCTGGTGCCTGTACGGGTATCCAATGTGAAGGCGTGCGCCCCTATTTTCTGAATTCTCTTCTGATCGCCATTCCTGCCGTTCTTATCTCTACGATCATCGGCGCGTTGAATGGCTACGTTGTGGCGCAATGGAAATTCAAAGGCGCGAACATCTTCTTTGCATTGTTGTTGTTTGGCTGCTTCATTCCGTTTCAGGTCGTGCTGCTGCCAATGGCGATCGTGCTGGGCAAATTGGGGATCTCTGGCACCATACCGGGTCTGATTTTTGTCCACGTGATCTATGGCCTCGGTTTTACCACGCTGTTTTTCCGCAACTACTATGTGAGCATCCCGTCTGAGTTGACGAAAGCCGCCATGATTGATGGTGCAGGGTTCTTTCGTATCTTCTGGTCGATCTTCCTGCCGCTGAGCCTACCGATCATCGTTGTATCCGTCATCTGGCAGTTTACCCAAATCTGGAACGACTTCTTGTTCGGAGTGAGCTTTAGCCAAGCTGGTACCCAGCCTGTGACGGTTGCTCTAAACAACATCGTAAACTCGACCACTGGCGTCAAAGAATACAATGTCGATATGGCCGCAGCGATCATCGCTGCCCTGCCGACGCTGCTTGTCTATGTCGTTGCTGGCAAATATTTCATCCGCGGTCTGAC
>JAQXCD010000012.1 GCA_029252045.1 Sulfitobacter sp. | reverse complement strand
GCATAGCCACCGTCAATCAGTGTCAGGCGGAATGGCCTTCCTCCGTAGGCATTGTTGATCATGATCCAAGGGCTGATGAAAAACAGCCCTATACCAAAACCAGACACTGCGCCTTCACTAACGCCATCAATTCCAGACAGCGCAAACACATGTCGCATCATTCCCGCGACCAGTAGCATCGCGATTCCCGACAGAAGAAACGGCAATGGCGAACTACCTTCTGGCTTTCCTTCGGAGTCACATTTGACGCCAGATACGGCAAGCCATTGCTTGGAGAGCGCCATATACCACGCTGCGCCAACGCCAAATCCGGCTGCTGCTGCAACCAACACTGCTACGAAATCCATCAACACACTCCTGAAATAATACCGTTGAGGGAGAGTGCGACAGCTTTGAATGAAAATCTACGGCTGTGTTTTGCCCATCTCGCAAACGACTTGCCATTCTGCGCCCGTGACAGGCTGTACCGACAGGCGCGAACTCCGCACCAGCACCATTTCGGCCAGTCGCGCGTCCTCTTTGATCATTTCCAGCGTGACGGGCCGCACAAACGGGCGTACTGCGCGAATGTCTACACATTCCCAACGCTGATCAGCTGTGCTGCTGTCGGGATGCGCCGCAGCACTTATCTTGACGATTCCTACAACGGCTTTTTCTTTTTGCGAGTGATAGAAGAAGCCCAGATCGCCCACCGCCATTTCCCGCATGAAATTGCGGGCCTGATAGTTCCGCACCCCGGTCCATTCTTCGCCCGCCTCACCTTTGGCTACCTGATCATCCCAGCCCCATTCGGAGGGTTCCGATTTGAACAGCCAATAGCGCATCAGCCGATTACCTTTTTCCATTCGGTCAGGGTGACGGATTGGAACAGGCCCGCTTTTGCATAGGGGTCATTTGCAGCCCAGGCCTCGGCAGCGGCCATGTCTGGTACGTCCAGCACAATCATAGAGCCGCACATGCCGCCGTCGGCATCAATCAACGGGCCAGCCAGATGCACATGATCAGTGCTTTTCAGGTATTCCACATGCGCGGGGCGGTTTTCCATCCGCACTTCCAGCGCGCCGGATTTGTCATGGGCTATCAAGCAAACAAGCATGTTATTCTTCCTTTAAGGGTCTGGTGAGCAGGCTTTGCACAGCCTCTCTCACATCTAACGATTTATCCAACAGGCCGGCAACGGCCATCGTGATCGGTATATCCAGGCCAGTCTGTTCCGCCACCTGTGCGACCGCGCGCGCAGTGGCGGCGCCCTCAACAGTGGTCCCTGCATCAAAGGTCTCACCCCGCCCAAGGCTAAGGCCAAGGCGATAGTTCCTTGACCCTTCCGAGGTGCAAGTCAGCGTCAGATCTCCAAAGCCGGACAAGCCGGCAAGCGTATCAGGGTCTGCGCCCCGATGTGCCGCCATGCGCTGCATTTCGGCGTAGCCGCGTGTCATCAGGGCTGCGCGCGCGCTTTCGCCCATGCCGGCGCCCATCGTGGTTCCACAAGCAATTGCGATGACATTTTTCAACGCGCCACCCAGTTCTGCCCCTACAGTGTCCGTTGTCCGGTAAAGCCGGATCGCGCGGGTCGTGAGCTGTTGCTGCAGGCTTATTGCTGTCTCGTCGTCCTGCGCGGCTAAGGTCAGGGCCGTGGGTAGTCCGCGTGCAATATCGGCGGCAAAGCTGGGGCCGGTCATGATGGCGGCCTTTGCGTCTGGTACTTCTTCGATGATGATTTGCACGGGTCCTTTACCAGTGCTCAGCTCAATGCCTTTGCAGCAGGCAACCAGCGTTTTGGTGCCTAATAAGCCGGCGTGTTCTTGCAAAAATCCACGCAGCTTTTGCATCGGGACCGCCAGAAGCACGGTTTGCGCGACAAGGGCCAAATCCAAATCGCCTGTCACGCGTAGATTGTCGGGAAAAGGGCTACCGGGCAGGCGTTTCGTATTCTGGCGGGTCTGCGCCATATTCGACGGGTCACGCGCCCACAGCACAACAGGGCCGTTGCCTCCTAACGCGATGGCAAGCGCGGTCCCGAAGGCGCCGGCACCCAATACAGACACACTCATGCTTTTGCTCCCTTTTTGCCGCTGCCCAACATGGCAGGGGCGCGTTGATCCAACGGCCAGCGCGGACGCGCGGACAGGTCCATACCATCAGGCTCACGGGTGCCCATCTGCTCAAGCGCCGCATAGGCGATCATGGCGGCGTTATCTGTGCACAAGGCCAACGGAGGCGCTATAAATTTTGCCTCAAAGTCGCTGGCTACAGTCTCTAATCCTGTGCGAATGGCCATGTTTGCCGCCACCCCACCGGCCACACAAATACTGCGGGTTTCTGTCAGCGGGGCATACAGAGCGAGTGCGCGGCGAGTTTTTTCGGCCAGTACATCCACAACGGCGGCCTGAAAACCGGCGGCGAGATCGGCTTGATCCTTGGCGGATAATGTCCCGTCAACCAGCAGTTGGTCGCGCTGCCGCAGCACTGCTGTTTTGAGGCCCGAGAAGGACATATCGCACCCTTCACGGTCCAGCAGGGGGCGGGGCAGTTTGAAGCGTTTGGCATCACCCTGCTTTGCAAGCGCCTCAATCGACGGACCACCGGGCTGGGGCAGGGCGATCAGGCGGGCGACTTTGTCGAACGCCTCGCCGGGGGCGTCATCAATCGTGCCGCCAAGGCGCTGGAACGCGTCCGGTCCCGACACAACCAGGAACTGGCAATGACCACCCGACACCAGCAACATCAGATAAGGGAAAGCCACGCCATCGGTCAGGCGCGGCGTCAGCGCATGGCCCGCCAGATGGTTCACACCATAGAGCGGCAGACCGCGTGCCAGAGCGATCCCTTTGGCGCACATCACGCCGGAGACAACACCGCCGATCAGGCCCGGACCTGCTGTCACGGCCACGGCGTCAATCTGGTCCAAACCCAGCCCCGCCTCGTCCAGCGCTTGAGCTACGCAAATATCCAGTTTTTCTGCATGGGCGCGGGCGGCAATTTCGGGCACCACACCGCCGAAATCAGCATGCAAAGCAGTTTGCCCCATCACCACCGAAGACCGCACATGCGCCGCACCTGCCTGACCGCGCAGCACCGCGGCCGCGGTATCATCGCAACTACTTTCAATGCCGAGGATTGTCAGAGAAGTCATAATCGGGGTGTTTCCGTTGTGAAGCTGGTAATGCGCAGGTAACACTTTGACGTCCGGCAAACAATCCAGAGAGCGAAACGGCCATGGCCCCGCCCACCCTCCTTTTGACCCGCCCCGCCGAAAGCGCGCAGGCCTTTCTGGCGAGCCTTGATCAGGGCGCGGTGGCAAGAGTGCGTGTAGTGGTCGCGCCTCTGATGGAGATATCGGGAACCGGAAATACAGCGCAAGTAAGCGAGAAGCAGAGCGTGATCTTTACCTCTGCAAGCGGTGTATCCTATGCGCCCGAGGGAGCAGGCCGGATGGCCTATTGCGTAGGCGCGCAAACCACACAAAAGGCAATCAGCCGCGGATGGAATGCGCAACAAGCAGGCGATACCGCGCAAGACCTGATTGTGAGGCTGAAAGCTGACCCACCAAAGGGGCCGCTGCTGCATCTGGCGGGGGTCCACACGCGGGGAGATATTGCGCAAAACCTATCAGACGTTGGTACCCCAACAACTCATATCGCCCTCTATTCACAGAGCCTTTTGCCTTTGAGTATGGAGGCGAAACAGGCTTTGCTCGGGCGATGTATTGTCCCGGTTTTTTCGCCACGCAGTGCTGCGCAACTCGTGAAAGAAGCTCAAGGAAATCTCAGAAATTCTCATATAATTGCGCTGAGTGAGGCAGTTGCAGCTGTCTTTCCCCGCGAAAGTACAGGGAGCATGCTGGTATTATCCGCACCACAGGCGGTATACATGCGTAAAGCTGTTGAAAACCTGTGCAAGACCCTTGGCCTGCCTTGAGAGGCCAGAGGATGCGGGCTAAGGTCATGCGGCTGGCTTCAAATTTGGGGCAAGAATCGAAAAGGTAACTGTTGTGGCAACATCGAAGAAAACGGGCCCTGCTAAGAGCAAGTCATCGAAAAGCAAACCGGCTGAAACCAAGATTGACGATGCCGTGGTAGTAGAGGATGTGACATCCTCCGATCCGGTCGTTGATCAAAGTGACGTTGTTGCTGAGGCTGCTGCCGATAAACCGGAGTCTGTAGGCGATGCTACGCCAGATACGCACACCGACACTGTAGCAGAGGCGGCAGTGCTTGAAACACCCAACGCCAATGCCGAAATGGTCCACCCTGTACCGACGATAGTCACCAAGGAAGACAACAAGGGCGGTACATTCCTGCCTCTGGTTCTAGGGGGCGTTGTTGCGGGCGCTATCGGGTTTTTTGTGGGGCAAAGCGCGATGTTCGGCGCGGATGATGCGGGCATCACAACCAAGCTGCGCAGTGATCTTACCGCCCAACAAGAACGCATTGCCGCGCTGGAGACAGCGGAGCAACCCGCAGCCGAAATGCAGGCGGTTGATCTGTCCCCACTTGAGACCCAACTGGACGCGATTGAAAGCCGTTTGAGCGCTCTGGAGAATCGCCCTGCGGGCGGCGCGTCTGTCGACAGTGCCGAGCTGCAAGCGCTGCAATCCTCGATCGAAACTCAACGCAGCGAGATCCAGACACTTCTTGATAATGCAAAAACCGTTGAAGAGGCGACGGCGGACGCCGCCAAAGCTGCCGTAATCCAAGCTGCCATCGCAAAGATTGTGTCGGCCCTTGATGCGGGTCAGCCTTTTGCCGGCCCTCTTGAAGAGTTGAAGGCCGCTGCTGGCGATATTGACCCCGCACTTGCATCCGTTGCGGAGTCCGGCGTTGCGACGATGAGCGCTTTGCAATCAGACTTTCCCGATCAAGCCCGCGCAGCGCTTGCGACCGCACGTGCAAATGGTGTCGAGGAAGGCCAACAAGGGTTTAACAGCTTTTTGAAGCGTGCGCTGGGCGCGCGTTCCGTTGCTCCGCGTGAGGGGGATGACCCCGATGCAGTTTTGTCCCGCGCGGAAGCGGCGATAAAGACCGGCGATCTGTCGGCCACACTCGCGGAACTTGATACCCTGCCCGAAGAAGCGCAGGCTGCCATTGCAGACTGGCGTGCAGCGGCCGATGCCCGCGTTGCTGCCCGCGCGGCCGCAGATGCTTTGTCACAACGCCTCACGGCAGACTAAGGAATAATTTATGCTCTGGTCTCTGATCAAAGTCATCTTTTTTATCGGCGTTGTTGGCGCTTTGGCATGGGGCGCGGGCTTCCTGCTGGAATCTGACGGCGGGCTGCAAATTAGTGCGCTCGGGTATGAGGTAAGTCCTGGCCCGCTGGGGTCGGTGCTGCTGTTGGTCGCTCTCGTCTTTGTTGTCTGGCTACTACTCAAGGTTCTGGCGCTCTTGGTTGCAGTCTGGAAATTCCTCAACGGGGACGAAACGGCCCTGTCGCGTTATTTTGACCGCAACCGCGAGCGAAAGGGTTTTGAAGCACTCTCCGAAGGCCTGATGGCGCTGGCGAGCGGCGAAGGCCGCGTTGCAATGGCCAAAGCGGCCAAAGCTGACAAATACCTCAACAAGCCGGAGTTGACGAACTTGCTGACCGCCCAAGCGGCAGAGCTGGCGGGTGACACCAAAAAGGCGGAAGAAACATACCGTAAACTGGTCGAGAACGAACAAACCCGTTTTGTCGGCGTCCGTGGAATCATGAAGCAAAAGCTGGCGGCGGGTGAAAACGACGTTGCCCTGCAATTTGCTGAAAAGGCATTTGCGTTAAAGCCCAAGCATGAAGAAACGGGCGATATTTTGCTGCGCCTGCAAGCCGAGAAAGAAGACTGGACCGGCGCGCGCAAGACACTGAGTGCGAAGCTCCGCAATGGCCAGTTGCCACGTGACGTCCATAAGCGCCGCGATGCGGTGCTGGCACTGTCCGAAGCGAAAGATGTGATTGCGGATGACAGCTCGATCGAGAAGCGGGAAGCCGCAATCGAAGCCAACCGTCTGTCCCCTGATCTGATCCCCGCAGCGGTTATGGCTGCACATGGGTATATTGAGCAGAACAAACCACGTTATGCGACGCGTGTGCTCAAGAAAGCATGGGAGGCGCGTCCGCACCCGGATCTTGGTGCTGCATTTGCGGCCATCGCGCCAGATGAGAAGCCAAGCGAACGGATCAAGCGCTTTACCGCGCTGACCAAAATGAAACCGGAAAACCCCGAGACCAAGATGCTGCTGGCAGAACTGCACATCGCAAACGAGGATTTCCCCGCTGCGCGTCGCGCGCTGGGAGATTTGGTGGAAACTGACCCTGATGCGCGGTCGGTCACTCTGATGGCTGTCATTGAACGGGGTGAGGGTGCGTCTGATACGGTTGTCAAAGGTTGGTTGGCGCGGGCGATTGCCGTGCCGCGCGGTCCGCAGTGGATTTGCGACAACTGCCAGCACATCCACAACGAATGGAAGCCGATCTGTGAAAACTGCTCCAGCTTCGATACATTGGAGTGGAAGCGCCCGCCGCTTTCCGAGGTTGCTATGCCCGCAGGTGTCCAGATGCTGCCGCTGATTGTAGGTGCGCTTGAGGATAATTCAGGCGCTGATGGCGTACTTCCCGTTACGGATGCTGACGGGATTGAAGATGCCGAAATTATCGAGGCTGAAGTAATGCCGGATGACAAAGCGACGAAGTAATGTCCGTGCTCTGAATACCAAAAAGGCCACCCTCTAATCGGGTGGCCTTTTTCATTTGTAGAAAGTTGTGATGTTCAGAAGTCGAGGTTCTCGACGTTCAGCGCGTTTTGCTGGATGAATTCGCGGCGCGGCTCGACCACATCGCCCATCAACTTGGTGAACAGGTCATCCGCTTCTGCCATATCTTCAACCCGCACCCGCAGCAGCGTGCGTGCATCGGGGTCCAGCGTGGTTTCCCACAGCTGATCTGGGTTCATCTCGCCCAGACCCTTGTAGCGTTGTAGGGACAGACCCTTTTCACCTTCGGCCAGAATCGCGTCCAGCAGGTCCATCGGGCCGTGAATCAGCTGATTTCGGTCTTTGCGAACCAGCGTCGCAGGCAAGTCGTAGACGTCTTGCAGATGCTCGGTGAAGGTCCCCGATTTGCGGGCTTCACCGCCGCGCAGCATCTTGCCGTCCAGCGTGCGTACTTCCTCTACACCGCGCAGAATACGGGCCAGTTTGATGCCGTGATCCTGCGTGATCCGGCCTTGCCAGCCGCGCTCCCACTCCAGCGCAATCAGGTCAAGGCGGGCAGCAACCTTGTCGGCGACGCCTTGCAGGTCCCTGTCAACTGCGCCGGGTACAAAGGCACCCGCAATCGCGGCCTGCTCCAGAATGTGGCGGGGATAATGGGTCGGGAAGGCCTCCAGCACGCGGCGCATCTGGCGCGCGTAGTCGACGACGCGGCCCAGATCCTGGCCGCTGATCTCTTCGCCGTTGCCCTGACGCAGCATGGCGCCATCGATGCCCTGCTGGACGAGATATTCCTCCATGGCAGCCTGGTCTTTCAGGTAAACCTCGGACTTCCCGCGCGACACTTTATAAAGCGGTGGCTGTGCGATGTAGAGGTGACCGTTTTCAATCAGCTGTGGCATCTGGCGGTAAAAGAACGTGAGCAGTAGTGTCCGAATATGCGCCCCGTCTACGTCCGCGTCCGTCATGATGACGATCTTATGATAACGCAGCTTGGCGATGTTGAACTCGTCACGGCCAATGCCGGTTCCTAATGCCATCACAAGGTTGCCGATCTCTTGAGAGCCCAGCATCCGGTCAAAGCGCGCCCGCTCGACGTTCAGAATCTTACCTTTCAGCGGCAGGATCGCCTGTGTTTGGCGGTCACGGCCCGTCTGGGCAGAGCCACCGGCGGAATCACCCTCCACAAGAAAGACTTCGGTTTTGGACGGGTCTTTCTCCGAGCAATCCTTGAGCTTGCCGGCGAGGAAGTTCACATCCATCGCCGTTTTGCGGCGCGTTAGGTCACGCGCCTTGCGCGCTGCTTCACGGGCATGGGCGGCTTCGATGATCTTACCCACAACAATCTTGGCGATCTGGGGATTTTCCTCAAACCATTCGGCCAGCTTCTCGTTCACCAAGCCTTCAACGGCGGGGCGCACCTCGGAGGATACCAGCTTGTCCTTGGTCTGGGACGAAAACTTTGGATCAGGTACTTTGACGGACAGCACGCAGGTCAGGCCTTCGCGCGCATCATCACCCGTAAAGGTCACTTTTTCTTTTTTCGCAATTCCACTGCTCTGCGCGTAGTTGTTGATGGTCCGCGTAAGTGCGCCACGGAAGCCCGCCATATGCGTGCCGCCATCGCGCTGCGGGATGTTGTTTGTGAACGGCAGGACGTTCTCATGGTAGCTGTCGTTCCACCACATCGCGACCTCAACGCCGATATCGTCCCGCTCACCCGTAATAAAGATCGGCTCCGGCAGGATCGAGGATTTGTTACGGTCGAGGTATTTTACAAATTCCTTCACACCGCCGTCATAGAACAAAACCGTTTCGAGCGGTTCTGTCGGGCGTTCGTCCCGCAGGATGATTTTCACGCCGGAGTTCAGGAACGCCAGCTCGCGCAGACGCTTCTCCAACGTCTCGAATGAATATTCGAGGTTCGAGAAGGTCGAAAGGGACGCTAGGAAGCGGACCTCGGTTCCGGTGCGATCGGTTTTGCCCAGGGTTTCGAGGTGCTTGGTGGTGAAGCCGCCTTCAAAGCGGGCAATATGCTCGTGACCATCACGCCAGACGCGCAACTCCAGCCAATCACTCAGCGCGTTCACAACAGAAACACCAACACCGTGCAGACCGCCGGACACCTTGTAGGAGTTGCTGTCGAATTTTCCGCCCGCGTGCAGCTGGGTCATGATCACTTCGGCAGCCGAGACACCCTCTTCCTTGTGCAAGCCTACAGGAATGCCGCGCCCGTTATCAGAGACGGAAACAGAGCTGTCCTCATGGATTGTTACGGCAACATGGTCTGCATGTCCTGCAAGTGCCTCATCGATGCCGTTGTCCACGACTTCATACACCATATGGTGGAGCCCAGAGCCATCATCGGTGTCGCCGATATACATACCCGGACGCTTACGAACCGCCTCTAAGCCTTTGAGAACTTTGATGGAATCGGCGCCATATTCTTCGGGTACTTGGTCTGTCTCGGACATTGATCTGATCCTGTAATTCAATTCGCTAAATATACGGTTTTCAGGGGGGATTGTCACGCTAATGACACAAGATTTTGTGGGTAGCGGGCGTGTTGGTCAGGTGACTGCGGAAACGCTGGACAGGCCGTCCTGATCCGTCACAAAAAGGGTCTGTGCACGGGTGCCCATGGCCTCGAATAATCCGTCTTCTGTGCCTGTCATCCATGCTTGTGCACCGAGCGCCGAAATCTCATCATACAGGGCCGCGCGGCGACCTGCATCCAGATGCGCGGCGACCTCATCCAGCAGGAGCAGCGGCGGTGCCCCGAATTCAACGGCCAGTGCGCGGGCGTTCGCCAGAATCAATGAAACCAGCAGCGCTTTCTGCTCTCCGGTTGAGCAGTCGCGTGCGGGCACGTCTTTGGCAGCAAAGACACCGAACAAATCAGCGCGGTGCGGCCCGACAAGTGTGCGGCCCGCAGACAGGTCACGCATGCGGCCATCCGACAGCGCCGCGCGCATCGCCTCCACATCGTCAGGCATGTCACATTCAAGTGTCAGGGTGGCGGTCGGAAAGGCGGTCTCGGCTGCGTCTTGCGCCTGTGCCAACGCCCTTATGGCGTGTAGGCGGTTGTGATGGATCGCTACACCCGTCTCGGCCATCCGGGCCTCTAGGGCTGCGTACCACGACGGCTCGCGCACCATATCTTTGAGCAGGCGGTTTCGTTCTCGCATTGCCTTTTCGTATGCCAGTGAAATTTCGGCATGGTCCGGCAAAAAGCTGAGCGTGACGCGGTCCAGAAACCGCCGCCGCCCTTCTGCCCCCTCAATCCACAGCCGATCCATCGAAGGGATCAACCACAGCACACGCGCAATCCGGCCCAAGGCCGTCTGGGCGGTGGGTTTGCCGTCAATGCGGACCTGCCGCGCGGCACCTTTTTCGGATGTGATTTCGATTTCGCTGACGCCGAAAGGGCCGTGCAGCAATGCTGTAATCTTCCAGCCCAAGGCCTCGGGTCGGCGGGCCATATCCTCGGCGCTGGCACGACGCAGCCCACGGCCGGGCGAAAGAAGGGAAATGGCTTCAAGAATGTTTGTCTTACCCGCGCCGTTGTTGCCGTGTATGGCAACAGGACGCGCATCAACATCGATCACTGCCCGCTTGTGCGACCGAAAATGCGAAAGAGTCAGGTTAGAGAGATAGAGGCCAGCCATCAGCAGGATTCGTTTTCTACGAAAGAAAACGACCGGAATTTTTCAAAAACTCCGCACGCCTCACACACGCATTGGCATCACGACATAGACAGCCGAGGTATCATTCCCTTCACGCATCAATGTGGGATCACCTGATGAGTTGAACAGGAATACAGCATTCTCGCGATCCACCTGAGAGGCAATCTCCAGCAGGTACTTTGCGTTGAAGCCGATTTCGAGCCGCTCGTCGCTGTAAGCAACAGCCAATTCTTCCTCGGCAGCACCGCTGTCCGGGGCGTTAACTGAAAGAATCAGACGGTCTTCGTCCAGCTGTAGTTTGACCGCGCGCGAGCGTTCCGAGCTTACAGTGGCAACACGGTCCACGGCACGGGCGAAATCAGCGGCGTCTACTTCCAGCTTGCGGGTGTTGCCCTGTGGAATAACGCGGGTGTAGTCGGGGAAGGTGCCGTCAATCACCTTGGAGGTCAGGGTGATCTGCGGTGTAGCAAACCGTACTTTGGTCTCGGAGACCGACACGGCGATTTTCATATCGTCGTCTTCCAGCAGCTTGCGCAGCTCACCCACGGTTTTGCGGGGCACAATCACACCCGGCATATCGGCAGCCCCTTCGGGCATATCCGCATCAATGCGAGCCAGACGGTGACCGTCTGTTGCTACGCAGCGCAGCTTTTTGCCGCCATCGCCGTCCGCGATGTGCATGTAGACACCGTTGAGGTAATAGCGGGTTTCCTCGGTAGAAATCGCGAATTTCGATTTATCAAACAGGCGCCGCAGAACCGATGCTTTGGCGGAGAAGTTTGAGGCATACTCGGAGGATGCCATCACCGGAAAATCTTCTTTTGGCAGTGTCGCGAGAGAGAAGTTTGAGCGACCGGCCTCAACTGTCAGGCGGCCGGCAGCCGTATCAGCAGTAAGCGAGACAAGCGCACCATCGGGGAGCTTTCGCACAATCTCGTGCAGGGTTGTCGCCGCAACAGTTGTAGAACCTGCACGCTCAACCTGAGCAGGGGCCTTGTCGACCACCTCGATGTCTAGATCGGTCGCCCGGAAGGACACATCACTGCCTTCGGCTTCGATCAGCACGTTTGCGAGAATCGGAATGGTATTGCGCCGCTCAACCACAGACTGAGCCTGCGAGACGGCCTTGAGCAACGCGGCGCGTTCGATGCTGAATTTCATATGCCTATCTCCACTGCACAGGGTCGGGATACGCAAGGTACCCGCTTCGTGTTTAATCACAAGGCTTAAGCGACGGGAAACGCAAAAGGCGACCCCGTCAAGGGCCGCCCTGTGGCATCACTGCATCGCACTGCGCGTTACGCCTCAAGCGCGCGGCGCAGCAGCTCCAGATCTTCGGCAATTTGACCATCAGAGATCTTCAATTCCTCGATCCGTTTCACTCCGTGCATGACGGTTGTGTGATCGCGACCACCAAACCGGCGGCCGATTTCGGGCAGCGAGCGGCTGGTCATATGCTTGCACAGATACATGGCGACCTGACGCGGGCGGGCATAGCTGCGCAGCCGCTTGGGGCCAATCATATCCGACAGGCGGATGTTGTAATGGTCGGAAACCTTGCGCTGGATTTCCTCAACAGTGATTTTCCGCTCTGAGGCGCGCAGCACGTCGGCCAGACAATCCTGCGTCAGCTCCATATCGATCTTGCGACCGACCAGCGATGCAAAGGCGAAAAGCCGCGTCAACGCGCCTTCGAGCACACGCACGTTTGTGGAAATGCGGTGAGCGAGGAATTCGAGAATCCCGTCATCCATCACCAACTCGGGATAGGATGCGCGGTGCGTGTCCACCTTGGTCTGCAAGATGCCGAGGCGCAGCTCATAATCAGTTGGGTGTAGATCCACAACGAGGCCACATTGCAGACGTGATTTCACACGGTCCTCAAGGTCCTTTATGTCCTGTGGAGCGCGGTCGGCAGAAATGATGATCTGCTTGTTCTGGTCGACCAGCGCGTTGAAGGTGTGAAAGAACTCTTCCTGGGTGCTGTCCTTGCCCGCGATGAACTGGACGTCATCGACCATCAACACGTCTACGGTGCGGAAGATTTCTTTGAAGTCCATCATCTTGCGATCCCGCAGGGCTTGAACAAAGCGGTACATAAACTGCTCGGCTGACAGATAGAGCACGTTCAGCTCGGGTTTGCGGGCCTGAAGTTCCTGCGCGATGGCATGCATCAGGTGCGTTTTGCCAAGACCAACCCCGCCATACAAAAACAGCGGGTTAAAGGAGACAGGGCCACCCTCGGCCACACGGCGTGCAGCGGCATGGGCCAACTCGTTCGGTTTGCCGACAACGAAAGTATCAAAGGAAAACCGGCGCTCCAGCGGCGCAGTATAGGTAGATGCAGCTTTGGGCGCAGACGGACGACTGGCGGCAATCGCGTCTGTCTGACGTGTCACCGGCTTTGAGGCTTTTTCAGCAACTTCAAAATTCAGGCGCGCAAGCGAGCCATCAAAGGCTTTCATCTCATGCAATATAAGATCGGCAAAGTTCTGGCTGACGTAATTGCCAAAAAATGTGGTTGGAACATGTACGGTTGCGATGCCGGAATCAAGTGGCCCCAAAACCAACGGATCGATCCATGTTGTGTAGTTGTTTTGCCCGACTGTCTTAAGAAGTCGTTGCTTAACGTTGCCCCATTCGTCCCGTGTCATCATTTTCCTACCACATTCCATCTATGCCGCACCCTGCGACAACTATTCGTTCAGGCCAAAAGACAAAATAGGGCCGTCCGGTCCCATCGGAAACCGGCCCTGTCCATCGGACTGTTAGTGTGGTGCGCGCGATCTAAGGGCGCAAACTCGCACCTATAGCTACGAACGTACCCGTTCTCAAAACGTGACATGCAAATGTGCTGGCAGCAGCATCTGCAACCTTCCGACAGGCCCATTCAGGCCTTGGAAGAAACTCGAAAATACATCAGCTACCTCTAGCAAAATAGCATCAGATCTTCGGGTCTGTCCCCCCGCGAAGTGACTCGCATGTTCTAACTACCAAGGGGGAACCGTGTGGTTCAACAGAACATATTTGTTGACTCTGTGTTTGCTCAAAAAGAATCTCGCAGCACCGTGAAAGAGGGCGCTAAAACAACACAGGCGCCACCAATGGTGACGCCTGCATAAAAACTTCTTGGCCCGATTCTTTAGGCGATTGCTTTGACCCGTGCGGCCAGACGCGACATTTTGCGCGACGCTGTGTTCTTGTGGTAGACGCCTTTTGTAACGCCGCGCATCAGCTCTGGCTGTGCTGCGCGCAGTGCGGCTACTGCATCGTCCTTAACACCGGATTCGATGGCTTCTTCAACCTTGCGGATGAATGTACGGATACGCGAACGGCGTGCTTTGTTGATTGCAAAACGCTTTTCGTTCTGACGTGCGCGTTTCTTTGCTTGTGGTGTATTGGCCATGAGGATCATCCTATCAAAATATATCGTGTCAATGCGTACAACTGCTCCCGCAAGGGAGGACACCGATAGGTGATTCTAGCCTGAGCGGGCTGCACGCGCATGTATGAGGCGGGCTATAGCGGGAATTCGGTGTGGTTGTAAAGGCGGGTCTGTTTCAACGCATTCCTGTCGGGGGTTAACCGTCTCGGCCCGGCTCGTTTGGATTGCTGGAAAACAGCGCGATCTTGTTGCCTTGAGGGTCGCGAAGATAGCTGACGTAAAAAAGAGATCCATATGGTTCACGGAAACCCGGTTGGCCTTCGTCAGAGCCGCCCGCCGCAAGGGCCGCTGCATGCAGCGCACGCACCTGGCCTTGGCTGCTTGCCTCAAACGCAATCATTGCGCCGTTTCCGGCAGAGGCCGGATTGCCGTTAAAGGTCGGTTTGACATAGAAATCCGGAAAAACTGGCTTTTGCCCCTCAGGTACAGGCAACGCATAGCTCAAACCTGCGGGCCCTTCGTCCAGTGTATAGTCAAGCGGCAAAAGGAATGCAGAGTAGAACCGTTTTGCCTGTCCGATGTCATCGGCGCCAACTGTGACATAGGCTATCATGCGATATTGCCTTAACGGTCGCGGAACTGCGCTTCGCGCTTCTCCAGAAAGGCGCCCATGCCCTCGGCCTGATCTTCGGTCGCAAACATTGCGTGGAACATGCGGCGTTCAAACAGCAGACCTTCGCGCAGCGGCACTTCATAGGCGCGGTTCACGGCCTCTTTCACGACCATCACGGAAATCATGGACTTTTCGGCTATTTTGCCGGCAGCGCCCAGCGCCTCTTCCATCAGCTTTTTCACAGGCACAACGCGGGAAGCAAGACCGGAGCGCTCTGCCTCGTCTGCGTCCATGAAACGACCTGTCAGGTTCATATCCATCGCTTTGGATTTCCCCACAATGCGCGTCAGACGCTGTGTTCCGCCGATACCGGCTACAACGCCAAGGTTGATCTCGGGCTGGCCAAATTTCGCAGTCTCCGAGCAGATGATGAAGTCGCACATCATGGCAAGCTCACAACCGCCGCCCAGCGCGTAACCGGACACGGCAGCAATAATCGGTTTGCGAATCCGCATGATCTGGTCTGTTTGGGCGGTGAACAGATCACCCGCGAATGCGTCGACGAACGTTTTGTCCTTCATCATCGCAATATCAGCACCGGCAGCAAATGCCTTTTCCGAGCCTGTAATCACGATGCAACGCACCTTTTCATTATCCTGACAGGATTGAAGGCAATCAGCCAATTCAGTCAACAGCTGGTCATTCAGCGCATTCAACGCATCAGGCCGGTTCAGCGTTACCGTTGCCACATGGTTTTCGACGTCGAGGATGATCGTTTCGTAAGCCATTTGTGCGGCCCTTTGCTGTTGTTCAGACGTGCTTGCATACCATGGCCGCGGAGCGGTTCAAGCTATCTTTGACATGTAGGGCAGTAGAAAGAGGACCGCCCCGATTGCACAACACGCGTAATCACGCTGTCGCATCCCTCCTTGCGGCAGGCCTCGCCTTCCCTGCCGTAAACGTCGAACGAATGCTGAAAATATCCAAGCTCTCCATCGGCTTGGCGGAAATCCTTGAGCGACGATCCACCCGCCTCAATGGCCTCTTCCAACACGGCGCGGATGATCGGGACCATAGCAGCCACGCGCGGTGCGGCAATGCGCCCCGCCTTGCGTAAAGGGCTGATTCCCGCCCTGAACAGGGTTTCACAGACATAGATATTTCCCAAACCGGCAACAATGCCCTGGTCCAAAAGCGCCGATTTCACCGGTGTGTTGCGGCCTTTAAAGGCGCGCACCAGAATCGCTTCGTGAAAATCATTGCCAAGTGGCTCGGGTCCCAGCACGGCGAGAAGTTTGTGATCTGCCGCCGTGGCGGTGTCGAGCAGGTCCATCGCCCCAAAGCGGCGCGGATCATTAAAGGTAATCCGCGCACCGTTTTCCATATGGAACACAACATGGTCATGTTTTTCCGCGGCCGGATGCTCATGCACAAACTGTCCAAGCGGGTCGCCTGAAATCAGCATCCGTCCTGACATGCCTAGATGAATCAGCAACGTCTCGCCTGAACTCAGATCGGCGAGTATGTATTTAGACCGCCGCCGCAGCCGCTCCACTTTGACTCCCGTCAACCGCTCTGCCATCTGCTCTGGAAAGGGCCAGCGCAGGTCCGGCCGGTTCACATCAGCACGGGTGATCACCGCACCTTCCATCACAGGCGCCAGCCCGCGGCGGACCGTTTCGACTTCGGGTAATTCCGGCATGACAACTCCTGCGGCAATTGGCGGTTTGTATCTGCCGTTGTGAGGCTATATCCCTGCGCTGACAAGATTAGGACGAAGCCCATGACCGACAACACGACCCATTTCGGCGCCCAGACCATTCGCGAAGATGAAAAGGCGGGCAAGGTTCGCAGCCTGTTCACTGACGTGGCGAATAAATACGACGTCATGAATGACGTGATGAGCATGGGCATTCACCGCATCTGGAAAGAAGCGATGATGGATTGGCTTGCCCCGCGCCCCGGCCAGAAACTGCTGGATGTGGCGGGGGGGACGGGGGATGTGTCGTTCAAGTTCCTGAAACGTGCAGGCTCGGGTCATGCAACGGTCTGCGATCTGACCGAAGGCATGCTGATCGAGGGCCGCAAGCGGGCCGAAGCCGAAGCGATGCAAGACAGCCTCGACTGGGTGGTGGGCGATGCGATGGACCTGCCGTTCGAGGACAGCACCTTTGACGTTTACACCATCTCCTTCGGCATCCGGAATGTGACCCGCCCCCAAGAGGCGCTGAACGAAGCCTACCGCGTCCTGAAACCGGGTGGTCGTCTGATGGTGCTGGAATTTAGCCAACTGCCGAACCCGATGATGCAGAAAGCCTACGACCTCTACAGCTTCAATGTGATCCCGAAGATGGGCCAGCTGATTGCCAATGACAGTGCCAGTTATCAGTACCTCGTCGAATCAATCCGTAACTTCCCCGATCAGGAAACCTTCCTCGGGATGGTCCGTGCCGCAGGATTCGAGAACGCCAAATTCCGTAACCTGACTATGGGTATCGCAGCCCTTCACTCCGGCTGGAAAATCTGAAATGCGTGGCCCCCACAACATCTGGCGCCTGATCCGCACCGGCGCCACGCTCGAACGCACGGGTGCGATGAACTTCGTTTTGGACGCGTTCGAGGCACCCAAAGCCGTGCGCCTTGTTGCCCGCGCGCTTGCGATTCCATTCAAGCCGTTAGGCTACAAGGGTGATCCCGCTTTGCAGCCTGCCACCCGCGCGCTGACCGCACTGGGTCCTGCCTATATCAAATTCGGCCAAATCCTCTCGACCCGCCCCGATGTGGTAGGGGACGAGATGGCAAAGCAACTGCGTGTGCTGCAGGATCAGCTTCCTGCATTTCCTGTCGAGATCGCAAAGGCCGAAGTAGAGAAAGAACTCGGCCACCCGATCGACGAGATTTTCTCGGAATTCAGCGCGCCCGTGGCCGCTGCTTCCATCGCTCAGGTCCACAAGGCACGCCTCAAAAGCACCGGCGAAGAAGTTGCAGTAAAGGTTCTCCGTCCCGGCATTGAAAAAGCATTCCAAAAAGACGTCGATGCCTTCTATCTCGCAGCCCGTATGGTTGAGCTGTTCTCGCCCGGCTCCCGCAGGTTGCGCCCGATGGATGTGATCGAACATTTTGATGGTGTAGTACATGGCGAGCTGGACCTCCGCCTCGAATCTTCCGCAGCATCGGAATACGCCGCTAACACAAAAGACGATGCAGGGTTCGAATTACCCGAAATCAAATGGGACTACTCCGCCCGCCGCGTGATGACCCTTGGTTGGGCCGAAGGCATTCCCATGGGTGATAACGCAGCACTCGACGCTGCCGGCATCGACCGTGTTGAATTGTCTGAACGCATACTCGCCCTCTTCCTGCAACATGCGCTGCGAGACGGCTATTTCCATGGCGATATGCATCAGGGGAATCTCAAGGTCGCAGCAAGCGGCAATATTATCGCGCTTGATTTCGGTATCATGGGTCACATCGACGAATACACACGCCGCGTCTACGCCGAGATCCTCTATGGCTTCATCCGTAAAGACTACAAACGCGTGGCCGAAGTGCATTTTGAGGCCGGATATGTCCCTGCCGACAAGGATGTGGATGAATTCGCCCGCGCATTGCGCGCGGTGGGTGAGCCGATCTTTGGCATGGACGCCGACCGCATCTCCATGGCGCGCCTGCTGGCCTATCTCTTTGAGGTAACCGAACGCTTCGGCATGGAAACCAGAACCGAGCTTATCTTGCTGCAACGTACAATGGTTGTGGTCGAAGGCGTCGCGCGCTCGCTGAACCCCCAGATGAACATATGGCAGGCCGCAGCGCCAATCGTGACCGACTACATTACAAAATCCATCGGCCCCAAGGCCATCATCAACGACCTTACAAAAACAGCCCGCGTTCTATCCCGCTTTGGCCCGCGGTTGCCCGCATTGGTAGAGGCTGCTTTAATCCGGCAAGCCGACGCGCAGCCACCGGCCCCCAAGCCCTTCAAGCGCTACCTTGTGATCGCTGCCCTCTTCGGCGCTGCCGCCGCCACCTGCTTGATCATCTTGATTGATAAACTGACCTAAGCCCTATCTTTCTTGGCCAAATATACTCCAGCCAACAATAGGGGCTACATGCCCCTATTGTTGGCTTCAATCTTCACATCCGTTCGATTGCCAGTGCAATACCCTGACCACCCCCAATGCACATGGTGATCAAGGCCCGTTTGCCCTGCGTCCGCTCCAACTCATAGAGCGCCTTTACGGTGATGATCGCCCCGGTAGCCCCCACCGGATGACCAAGTGCAATAGCACCGCCATTGGGGTTTACCCGCGCTGGATCAAACCCAAGTGCCTTGCTGACCGCTAACGCCTGCGAAGCAAAGGCCTCATTGCTCTCGATCACGTCAAAGTCACCAGCCGTCAGACCTGTCTTTTCAAACAGCTTCGTAACCGCCGGAATGGGGCCAATACCCATCACTTCCGGCCGGACACCTGCGTGTGCATAGCCGATGATCCGCGCAAGCGGGCGTAGCCCTGCGGACGCCGCGGTTGACGCGCGCGCAAGCACTAGCGCCGCTGCCCCGTCATTGATCCCTGACGCATTTCCTGCCGTAACAGAGCCGTCCTTTTGAAAAACGGGCCGCAATCCGGCCAGCTTGTCCAATGTGGTGGCCTTCGGGTGCTCGTCTACGTCAAAGGCTACGGTATCACGGCCCCTGCGAACTTCCACAGGCACGATTTGCTCTGCAAAATGCCCGGCTGCAATGGCAGCTGCGGCACGCTCCTGGGACAACATCGCAAAAGCATCTTGCTGTGCGCGGGTCACCTCATGCTCGCCAGCAACATTCTCGGCGGTAATGCCCATATGACCTGTCCCGAAAGGGCAATTCAACGTCCCCAACAGCATATCCATTGCGGCGACGTCGCCCATCTTCTGCCCCCACCGGGCTGCGGGCATGATATAGGGCGCGCGGCTCATGCTCTCGGCGCCCCCGGCCAGTGCGTAATCCGCATCCCCAAGCATCAATGATTGCACGGCAGACACAATCGCCTGAACACCCGATCCGCACAGGCGGTTCACGTTCATGGCGGGTACGGCATCTGGCACACCTGCCTCCATCGCAGCAACACGGCTCAGGTACATATCGCGCGGTTCGGTATTGATGACATTTCCAAACACCACATGCCCGATTTGGCCACCCTCCACGCCCGCCCGCGCCAGCGCTGCCCGTGCCACGGTCGCCCCCAGCTTTGTTGCAGGTGTGCCCGCCAATGCACCGCCAAAAGTCCCGATAGCAGTACGCGCCCCGCCCAAAATTACGATATCGTCTGACATGAAGTTCTCCTGAAGTGGTTTACGCCAGATTAGAAAGACCTACAGGAATTGCCAGTCCCGACGTTCCGTCATTGACACTGCGCGCGCTCCCCTTCAATCATCCGCTATGACGGATAGTTCAGAAACCATTCTTACCCAATTGCCTTTACGCCTCAAAGAAGCGCGGCGTATCCAAGGTCTGTCTTTGGATGCGGTGGCCAAACTCTCCGGCGTCAGCCGCTCTATGGTCAGCCAGATCGAGAGAGGCGAAAGCAGCCCAACCATTGCGACCCTGTGGAACCTCACCCGTGCGCTTCAGGTGGATTTTGCCGGCCTTTTGGATGGCGCAGCAGAGCCAGCCCGGATCGAAGTGTTGCGCAGCACAGCTGTGCCCACGATCAATAATCTTGGTATGGGTTGCCGGATCAAAATCCTGTCGCCACCAGAAGAAGCGGGCCGCCATGAAGTCTATGAACTCTTGATTGCAAGCGGCGGCAAGCTTGAAAGCAAGCCCCACACTCGCGGCGCCCGCGAACATCTGAGTGTTATCGAAGGCACGCTGGACGTCACAAGCGCTGATGCAACGAGCCGCCTTAGCGCGGGTGACACTGCCCGCTATGCCGCTGACGTTCCGCATGCGATCACGGCGGTCGATGGTCCTGTCCGTGCTTTTCTGGTTGTCCAGGACGCGTGATTATATTTCCGTGATATAGGAAATCCTCTATTTCGGAATATTTTCCGCTATGATAGAAAATTCTCCAATATAGGAGATTCACATGACACAGGCCTACCTCGCCCATATCACTGATACTCTCGCGCAGATTGATGCAGATGGCATGATGAAGCGCGAACGCATGATCACCTCGCCCCAAGGAGGGCAGGTTCAGGTCGCAGGCCAGAGCGTGATCAACCTGTGTGCCAACAACTATCTGGGTCTTGCGGATCACCCCGCACTTATCTCCGCTGCCAAGGGGGCAATGGACGGTCACGGCTACGGTATGGCGTCCGTTAGGTTCATCTGTGGAACGCAGGATTTGCACCGCGAGCTTGAGCAAAAGCTGGCTGCCTTCCTGAACAAGGACGATTCAATCCTGTTTGCCGCATGCTTTGACGCCAACGGCGGACTGTTTGAGCCGCTGTTCGGACCGCAGGATGCCATCATCTCCGACGCACTGAATCACGCCAGCATCATCGACGGCATCCGCTTGTGCAAAGCGCGGCGCTACCGCTATGCCAACAACGATATGGCGGACCTCGAAGGCCAACTGAAACTGGCTCGTGACGAAGGCGCACGCTTTGTAATGATCGCTACGGATGGCGTGTTTAGCATGGATGGTATGCTCGCCAAACTGGCAGAAATATCAAAGCTCGCTGAAAAATATGACGCCATGGTGATGGTCGATGACTGCCACGCCACAGGTTTTATCGGTCCCGAAGGCGCGGGCACGCCTGCGCATGCCGGTGTTGATGTCGATATCCTGACCGGCACCCTCGGCAAAGCGCTGGGCGGTGCCATCGGTGGCTACATCGCTGGACAGCAGCCCGTAATTGACCTGCTGCGCCAACGCGCCCGCCCTTACCTGTTCAGCAATTCACTGCCGCCGTCGATTGTGGCCGCAGGTATCACGGCACTGGACCTTGTGAGGCAAGGGGATGCCCTGCGCGCACAGCTCTTTGAAAACACAGCCTATTGGCGCGCGGGTCTGAAACGCCTCGGATTCGACCTGCTACCAGGCGAACACCCCATTGTCCCTGTGATGCTGGGCGAAGCACAGCTGGCCCAAGATATGGCCGCGCGGCTGTTCGAGGAAGGCGTATATGTTAGTGGCTTTTTCTTCCCTGTCGTCCCGCGCGGGCAGGCCCGTATCCGTACCCAGATGAACGCGGCGCTCACCCGTGATGATCTGGATCGCGCGCTGGTCGCTTTCGAGGTTGCGGGCAAAGTCTGTGGTGTGATCCAATGACCAATCAGATGAAAGCACTGGCCAAGCTCCATGCCCGCGAAGGTCTCTGGGCCACCACTGCCCCCGTACCTGAAATCGGCCCCGATGATGTGCTGATCAAAATCAACAAGACGGGCATCTGTGGTACCGATGTCCACATCTGGAACTGGGATGAATGGGCGTCCAAAACCATTCCCGTACCGCTGATTACGGGTCACGAATTTGCAGGCGAAATCGTAGAGTTGGGGCGCAACGTCGCCGACTTGCATTTGGGACAGCGTTGCTCGGGCGAAGGCCACCTGATCGGCAAAACCTCCCGTCAAAGCCGCGCGGGCAAATTTCACCTCGACCCTGCAACGCGTGGCATCGGCGTGAATGAACAGGGCGCGTTTGCACAATACCTCCGGCTGCCTGCGTTCAACGTAGTTCCGCTGCCGGATGAAGTCAGCGATGACATAGGTGCGATCCTTGATCCGCTCGGCAATGCCGTTCACACCGCGCTCAGCTTTGATTTGGTTGGCGAGGATGTTCTGATCACAGGCGCCGGCCCGATCGGGATCATGGCGGCTGCTGTCGCGCGGCATGTCGGTGCCCGCCATGTGGTGATCACAGATATCAACCCTGACCGTTTGGCACTTGCCCAAAAGGTGGCAGATGTGGTCCCCGTCGATGTCCGCACCGAAGATCTGCCCGATGTGATCTCCCGTCTCAAAATGAAGCAGGGCTTTGACGTCGGTCTGGAGATGTCAGGTAATCAACGCGCGCTGGATCAAATGATCGAGGCGATGACAATGGGCGGCCGCATCGCAATGCTGGGCATTCCGCCCGGCAAAAGTCCCGTGGACTGGAGCCGGATTGTCTTCAAGGCTATCACCCTGAAAGGTGTCTACGGCCGCGAGATTTTCGAGACTTGGTACAAAATGATTGCCATGCTCGAAAACGGCCTGGATGTGTCCGCTGTTATCACCCACCGCTTTGCAGCTGATGATTTTGAGGCCGGATTCGCCGCCATGCGCAGCGGGTCATCTGGCAAAGTTGTGCTAGACTGGACAGGCACCTAAACCATTGGCCGAGACCACACCCTCCGCCAACCGGCTTCTTTATTGTGCCCCTAAACTCAATCCCGTGCCCTCGTCCGGCGCCATCAGTCGCTAACTGAAAGCTGGATTAACAGGCAATAACGCAACGCGCCCTTGATCGGTAAGCGACCAGCAATCGCGACCTTCAAAAACCACGGCAGCCAGTGGTTTACCATATCCCGCGCCCGCATCAATGTTGATACGGTTGCCGTAATGCGTGGCCACTTCAACGGGGGTATGCCCGTGAACAACCAGCTTTCCATGGTCGCGGGTATCAACGTGGAACTCTTTGCGAATCCACAAGAGATCATGCTCGGTCTGTTGATCTAACGGAACACCCGGTTGTATACCTGCGTGGGCAAAAAATAGATCGTCGTTCTCATGGCAAAGCTTTAGCCCTTCCAGAAAATCGACGTGCGCTTGCGGCACGGCCTCTTTGGCCAGCGCGTGCACAGCAGTCTGGCGGTCCGTCTCAACCATCTTCACCCCGTATGACGCCATCGTGGTATCCCCGCCCAAGCGTTCATGCAGCCAATAGAGGTATACAGGCAGGTAGGCATCATGCTGCGGATAGTCCCGCATGAACCAGCTGAACATCCGGTCGTGATTGCCCTTGAGGCAATGCCAGTTTCTGCCCGCCGCAACACCTGAAATCAAGGTGTCCAGAACGGCTGCGGATGCGGGTCCGCGATCTGTGTAATCACCGATAAAGACCACCTCTGCCTCCGGTCCGCCATCTGCTTCAATCAGGGAAAGGACCCGCAGTAATTCTGTATGCTGGCCGTGGATATCGCCGATCGCGTAAATAGGTCTGGTCATGGTGCCTCCAATGCAAAAGGCGCGACCCTGACAGGAGCCGCGCCTTTATGGTCAGTTCTCGATAGCCTTAAGCGACGTCGAATTCCAGCAGCTTGATCTGGTTGAACAGGCCCGTGTCATGCAGCTTTTTCACCACAGGTGCCGGAACCGGCTCGTCCACATACAGCAGGGCAATCGCTTCACCCTTCACGCTGGCACGACCAAGGGTAAAGTTGGCAATGTTTACGCCGTTTTCGCCCATAGTCTGCCCCAATGTACCGATGATGCCAGGCACGTCTTCGTTGGTGGTGTAGACCATGTAACGGCCCACTTCTGCGTCGATCTGGATGCCCTTGATCTGGATAAAGCGCGGTTTTCCATCGCTGAACACAGTGCCTGCGATGGAGCGTTCGCGTTTGTCTGTGACAACGGTCACCTTGATATAGCCGTCAAAGACACCGGACTTGTCCTGATTGGTGGTGGAAATCTGGATGCCCTTCTCGCGCGCCACAACGGGTGCAGAGACCATATTCACATCCGGATTGGCGCGCTTCATGATGCCAGCAACAACACCGCAGTTCAGCGCATCAATGTTCATCTGGGATACGACACCGTCGTAGAGGATGTTGATCGCTTTGATCGGCTCGTCCGTCAGCTGACCGATGAAAGCACCAAGGTGCCCTGACAGTTTCAGCCATGGGCCCATAACCTGCGCTTCTTCCGCCGTAACCGATGGCATGTTGAGCGCGTTACTCACCGCACCCGTCAGCAGGTAGTCTGACATCTGCTCGGCCACTTGCAGGGCCACGTTTTCCTGCGCTTCGGTTGTCGCAGCGCCAAGGTGCGGCGTGCAGACAACATTGGGCAAGTTGAACAGCGGGCTTTCGGTCGCGGGCTCGACCTTGAATACGTCGAGCGCAGCACCCGCCACATGGCCGGATTTCAGCAGATCGGCCAGCGCGTCTTCATCAATCAGGCCGCCACGGGCACAGTTGATAATCCGCACGCCGGGTTTGGTCTTCTCAAGGTTCTCGCGGCTTAGAATGTTGTTTGTCTGCTCTGTGAATGGCACATGCAGTGTGATGAAATCAGCACGCTTGAGCAGCTCTTCAAGATCAACTTTTTCTACACCCATCTTCGCGGCTTTTTCGTCACCGAGGAAGGGGTCATAGGCGACAACTTTCATCTTCAGGCCGCGTGCACGGTCGCAGACGATGCCACCGATGTTACCCGCACCGATCACGCCCAGCGTTTTGCCGGTCAACTCGACGCCCATAAATTTGGACTTTTCCCATTTGCCTGCGTGGGTCGAGGCAGAGGCCTCCGGAATCTGACGCGCCACTGCAAAGATCATCGCAATCGCGTGCTCGGCTGTTGTGATCATATTGCCGAAAGGTGTGTTCATGACGATCACCCCCTGTTTGGAGGCGGCGTCCTTATCGATGTTATCCGTACCGATACCGGCGCGGCCAATGACCTTGAGGTTTGGAGCAGCAGCTAGAATTTTCTCGGTCACTTTGGTGGCCGAGCGGATAGCAAGGCCGTCGTAGTTGCCGATAATCGCCATCAGCGCATCTTTGTCTTTGCCAAGGTTTGGCTGGAAATCCACGTCGATGCCGCGGTCTTTGAAGATTTGAACAGCTGCGTCGCTGAGGCTGTCGGAGATGAGTACTTTAGGTGCCATGGTCATGGTCCTTTGAATAAGAATGGGGTGGGTGCGCGGGGACGTGCCCCCGCGCGAATATTAAGCGTTGATTTCGGCGTTGAACGCGTAGTCCAGCCACGGCAACATCGCTTCGATGTCCGATGTCTCGACCGTAGCACCACACCAGATACGAAGGCCCGCTGGGGCATCGCGATAAGCGCCAATATCCAGTGCTACATCTTCGTCCGACAGCCGCTTGGCCACAGCTTTGGCAAATGCCGCACCATCGGTGATGCGTGCATCAGTGAACTTCAGGCAAACCGAAGTGTTGGAGCGCGTCGCGGGATCCACGGCCAGGAAATCAATCCAGTCGTGCGCCTCAACAAATGCGTTGATCGCGGCAGTGTTTGCATCGGCGCGGGCAATCAGACCTTTCAGGCCGCCAACGGATTTTGCCCATTCCAGCGCAAACAGGTAATCCTCAACGCACAGCATCGAAGGCGTGTTGATCGTCTCGCCTTTGAAAATACCCTCGATCAGCTTGCCGCCTTTGGTCATGCGGAAAATCTTGGGCAGGGGCCATGCGGGGGTATAGCTTTCCAGACGGGCAACAGCGCGCGGCGACAGGATCAGCATACCGTGGGCCGCTTCACCGCCCAGCACTTTCTGCCAGCTGAAGGTGGTGACATCTAGACGGTCCCAAGGCAGGTCCATCGCGAAAGCTGCGGATGTCGCATCACATAGCGTCAGGCCGGCGCGGTCTGCGGGAATGTCGAAGGCGGCAGGCACACGCACACCAGAGGTGGTGCCGTTGTAGGTAAAGCAGACATCGTTATCAAAGTTCACGCCGTCCAGATCGACGATCTCGCCATAGGGGGCGGTCTTTTCTGTCGCGTCGATTTTCAGCTGCTTCAACGCGTCGGTGACCCAGCCGGAGCCGAAGCTTTCCCATGCCAGCATTTCAACGTGACGTTCGCCCAGCAGATTCCACATGGCCATTTCATAGGCGCCGGTATCGGATGCAGGGACGATGGCGATTTTGTAATCGGCAGGCACGCCGAGGATCTCGCGTGTGGTCTCGATCGCTTCCAGCAGCTTGGCTTTGCCGGGTGCTGCGCGGTGGCTGCGGCCCAAAGGCGCGTCAGACAGTTTCGCCAGATCAAATGTGGGGGGTTTGGCGCAAGGGCCAGAAGAAAAACGCGGATTCGTTGGTCGCGTGGTCGGTGCCGTAATAGCCATTTATGCTATCCTCTCAGATAAATGCCCTTCGTTGGGGAAGGGTGTCCCGCGTGTAGCTCTACGAGCGGTTGCGGGCTGGCACAAGCGGAGATTTGGGGCTAAACCGCCGCCCTATAGACTTTTTGCGACCACCCCTGACGCTGATCGGAAACTTTGACATGTACACGGCTGTCCTTCTCACCGCGCCAACTGCGCGCACTCTTGATCCCGCGCTGGTCGAATCGCTGCGTAATGCGTGGGGCGGCGGCGATGCTGTCTGGCTGTCACCGGATGAGGCGGCAGAGTTCCCGCTGGCGGTAATGCCCGACAATCTGTGGCAGGTTTGGGAAAGTTGTCAGGTGCTGGGCGTCGATCTGGTGGTGGTTCCGACGGCGGGCCGACGCAAAAAGATGCTGCTGGCGGATATGGACAGCACGATGATCCAGCAGGAATGTATCGACGAGCTGGCCGATGAAGCGGGTGTGGGCGCGCGGGTGAAAGACATCACAGCGCGGGCCATGAACGGAGAGCTGGATTTTGACGGCGCGCTGCGCGAGCGGGTGGGACTGCTCAAAGGGTTGCCCGAGAATGTGATTGCAAAGGTACTGGCCGAACGGATCACGCTGATGCCGGGGGGGCCGGTTTTGCTGGCGACGATGAAGGCACAGGGGGCGTATGCCGCGCTGGTGTCGGGTGGGTTTACGGCGTTCACGTCAAGCGTCGCGGCGACGCTAGGATTTGATGAAAACCGCGCCAATACGCTGCTGATGGCAGAAGGCCAGCTGACGGGAGAGGTTGGCATGCCAATCCTTGGCAAACAGGCCAAGGTTGACGCACTGGAGGAAATCACTGTGGGCCTTGGCATAACCGACGCCGACGTGATTGCCGTGGGCGATGGCGCCAACGACCTGGGTATGCTGACACGCGCAGGTCTGGGTGTGGCCTTGCATGCAAAGCCGAGCGTGGCGGCGCAATGTAATGTGCGGATCAATTTCGGTGACCTGACAGCCCTGCTATTTGTGCAGGGCTATCCGGCGTCCGAATTTGTGACTTAGGCCAGCAGACCCGCAGCGGGTTTCAGCACGCCTGTGGTCAGGCCGTCCCAGTTTTTAATGGGGGCATTGATACGCTTCAATGTGGCGGGGTGGTTGGGATCCAGCACACCTACGCGTACCAGAAGCGCTGTGACTGCGGCCTCGGCTGCGCGTGTGGTGCCGCAGGCCGCTTTCAACGCAATACCGATCCCGCGTTCAGGGATGATGGCGATGAAGAAACCCTCGGCCCCTGTTTTAAGCGCAACCTTTCCGTCACAGGCGCGCATTAGCTCCGTGCAGGCACGCCCTTCTCCGGCTACCAATTCGGGATGCAGGCGCATGGCCTCATGCAGACGCACTTCGGCGCTGCCTTCGGGAGCGGCGGCAAAATGCGCCATGGCGCGGGCGATGCCGTGTAGGGTCGCGGCATAGTTCGGCGCCGAACAGCCGTCGATGCCGAAGCCGGGGCTGGTTTCTTGTGTCACATCCTCAAACGCCTCTAAGCAGGCGCGCTGTACGGGGTGATCCGGTGCAACATAGTTTGCGTCCCCGCCCAGATGACGCGACAGCGTCAGAAATCCCGCGTGTTTGCCCGAGCAATTGTTGTGAATGCGACAGGGTGATTCATGAGCGCGAATTTGCGCTTCTTTCACGTCGCGGTCGCGTGATTCTTCTGGGCCGCAGCGGAATGCTGTATCATCCAGACCCAGCTGGCTGATCCACGCGCCGACGTTGTCCACATGGATTTTTGCACCTTGATGCGACGCGCATGACAGCGCCAGCTGTTTGGTGCTGAGGCTAAAAGCGTCCGCAGCACCGGACCGCACCAGCGGCAGCGCCTGAATCATCTTGGATGAGCTGCGGGCCAGCACGACGCGCTCTGGATCACCCCAAGCGTCGATAATCTGGCCCGTGGAATCACAGATCACAGCGTGCCCGGAATGGACGCTTTCCAGAAATGGGCCACGCCAGATTTCGGCAAAGGGGGCGGGAGCGGTCATAGTGGGTTCCTTTTAGCGGGTTTATGGGCGAAAACCTGCCAATACGGGGTTTCAGGTCTCGCGTATTTCGCGTTATGGTGTTTGTTGTCGAGTAGAACGCAAACCATTGCAAGAGAATGACCCACCAAAAGCGGTCGCGGCGTGGTTTTGTACGAGGCATTGAGGCAAACGGATCGGCTGGAGAGTTGGAACAGATGGCATTTTTGAAAACAGGTGTGGCTGCCGCCGTAATGGTAGGCTTGATCGCAACCGGAGCATTGGCCCAGAGCCAGAGCACAAACCGCGTAGCAGCCCAGACGGACTGGAGCGTCTTTGTCGAGGATAACCCGACCGAGTGTTGGGGTGTGTCAACGCCCAAGCAATCCGTAAACTCGCGCGATGGGCGTGTTGTTGCGGTGAACCGTGGTCAGACACTGCTGATGGTATTTTACCGCCCTAGCGCGGGCGCCAGTGGTCAGGTTGCCTTTACCGGCGGCTACCCCTTCGCCAGTGGGTCCACAGTCACGCTTGATATTGGTGGTACTGCGTTTGAATTGTTTACCGAGGGTGAGTGGGCATGGCCTGCAACCACGGCAGACGATAGCAAGATCATTGCGTCTATGAAGCGCGGCGCAGATGCCAAGCTGACAGGCCGTTCCGGTCGCGGTACGCAAACCGAAGATACGTTCTCGCTGCTGGGGTTCACAGCAGCAGTAGAAGACGCGGCCAAGCGCTGCGGCGGCTAAGTAAACGACAGATTTATAAAGCGGCCCTGCCTGTCATGGCGGGGCTGTTTTCATTTGTGCCACCAATCGCCTATATGATGCGCAACCCTTGATAGGAATCGCCCCCATGTCCGCACCAATCACCCAAGATGTTCACACCATCCCGCGCAAACTGCCGGAGATGCCGCAGAACCTTGTGGGGATGACCCGTGAAGGAATGCGGGATGCGTTGATAGCCATTGGTACACCAGAAAAGCAGGCAAAGATGCGTGTGGGTCAGATTTGGCAGTGGCTGTATAATTGGGGTGTCCGCGACTTTGATGCGATGACTAACCTCAGCAAGGATTTCCGCGCCCAGCTGGCGACGCATTTTGTGATCGAGGTACCCGAGGTGGTGACCAAACAGGTCAGTACGGACGGTACACGCAAATATCTGGTGCGGATTGCCGGCGGTCACGAGGTTGAGGTCGTCTATATCCCCGAGAAAGATCGCGGCACTCTGTGTGTCAGCAGCCAAGTGGGATGCACACTGACTTGTTCGTTCTGCCACACCGGCACGCAAAAGCTGGTGCGCAACCTGACGGCGGGTGAAATCATCGGTCAGGTCATGGTGGCACGCGACGATCTGGATGAATGGCCCAAATCCGGCACGCGCACCTATGAGGCGCGGTTGCTTTCCAACATCGTCCTGATGGGGATGGGGGAGCCGCTGTATAACTTTGAAAACGTGCGCGATGCGATGAAGATCGCGATGGACCCCGAGGGCATCCAGCTGTCGCGCCGCCGCATCACGCTCTCTACCTCCGGCGTTGTGCCAGAGATTGCGCGCACTGCGGACGAGATCGGCTGTTTGCTGGCTGTTTCGTTCCACGCAACAACGGACGAGGTGCGCGATACGTTGGTGCCGATCAACAAGAAATGGAACATCGAAGCATTGCTGAATGCCCTGCGTGAATATCCCAAGGCCTCCAACTCCGAACGGATCACGTTTGAGTATGTCATGCTCCACGGCGTCAACGACAGTGACGAAGACGCGCACCGCCTGATGAAGTTGATCGAAGGCATTCCCGCCAAGATCAACCTGATCCCGTTTAACGAATGGCCGGGTGCGCCCTACAAACGCTCAAGCAACAACCGCATTCGTGCATTCTCGGATATCGTCCACGCGGCGGGCTATGCCTCACCTGTACGTAAACCGCGTGGCGAGGATATCATGGCCGCCTGTGGTCAGCTAAAATCCGAGACCGAGCGCGCACGCAAGTCAAAGCGCCAGATCGAGGCGGAAACAGGAATTGCCCGCGACTGAGAACGCGAATCTTTGTTGCTGTATGACAGACAATAGTGACGCTGATTTTAGGTTTCCGACCTGAATTTCAGGCTGAAATCGCCGCTTTCTACCCCCGCGTGCTAAAATGCCCCTGCTACGCCACAATCGCAGCGGAATCCTGCCATCGGCAGGCAACAAACTGTTTCCTGAGATAACTTGGTCAGGAGCGAAACAATGTCGATTATCATTAAACAAGACGCGTTTGTTACCGACGCGGTGATCCAGATCGTAGAGCGCGAACGCGCCGCAGCGCTGTCAGCGCGCGAATGGAAGCACCGCTTGGCGGGATACGGGTATTCCATCCGCGAGACGGAAGACGGCAAACACATGCTGGAAACACTGCCCCATCACGTTGTTTTGTGCGAACTGCCCAAAGAGCTGTTTAACTGATCACTCCCTGAGCGATTAACGCCCTGGAATACTGTCGCGCGCCGATGGCTCGCCCCAGTGTTCAATCAGCTCCATAGCTTCGTCCGCTGTTTCGACAAAGCGGAAGAGGTCAAGATCCTCGGCAGAGATCGTGCCTGCGTCGGCAAGCGCATCCCAGTTAATGATGCTCTGCCAGAAGTCGCGGCCAAACAGCAAGAACGGCACACGCTGCATCCGGCCTGTCTGGATCAGGGTCAACGCCTCGAACAGCTCGTCCATGGTGCCAAAGCCACCAGGGAACACACAGATCGCTTTTGCGCGCATCAGGAAATGCATTTTCCGGATCGCGAAATAGTGGAAGTTAAAGCACAGGTCCGGCGTGACGTATTCGTTCGGTGCCTGTTCGTGCGGCAGTACGATGTTCAGCCCGATTGAGACGCCCCCCGCGTCGACAGCACCGCGGTTGCCTGCCTCCATCACGCCCGGTCCGCCACCAGTCACGACCACATCTTCATGGCCCCCGCTGGCCTTTGATTTCAGCGTCATCAGCCGCGCAAATTCACGCGCCTCGTCGTAGAAGCGTGACAGGTCGGCCAGTGTTTTGGTGCGTGCCGTGTCCTTTTTCGCAGGCTCCGGAATACGCGCACCGCCGAACAGAACGATCGTGGACTGTACACCGTATTCGTCCAGCATCATTTCGGGCTTTAGCAGCTCAAGTTGCAGGCGCACGGGGCGCAACTCGTCCCGACACAGGAAATCAAAATCGTTGAAGGCCAGCTTGTAAGCCGGAGCTTGAGTTTGCGGCGTAACCGGCACGCCTTCGGCAGCCGTGCGGTCGGTTCCGGCATCGCGGAGCGGGTGTTTGGTCTTTTTGCTCATGGTATCCTCGGTCTTTCAGTGTTTTTCTGCACCATGCACGGGAATGGACCGAATGAATATGGTTTATGGCAAAGCGTCGCATAAAGCAGCCGGAATGGCGGTGAGGATTGCGCGGAAAGGCTGCTGCGCGTATAGCCGCAGAAACTTATTTCCCAAACGGAGTGCCGACATGTCCAATGCCCAGCTTGAAACCGCAATCGAGGCCGCGTGGGAAAACCGCGACAGCATCACGTCTGCCACCACGGGCGAAGCCCGCGATGCTATTGAGGCAACGCTTGCCGCGCTGGATTCGGGCAAACTGCGTGTGGCGGAAAAGCAGGCCAGCGGTGACTGGCATGTAAACCAGTGGGCCAAGAAGGCTGTGCTGTTGGGGTTCCGCATAAAGGATATGGAGCATCAGAGCGGCGGCCCGCAGGGTGCCGGCTGGTGGGACAAGGTCGACAGCAAATTCAAAGGCTGGGGCGATGCGCAATGGAAAGAGGCGGGCTTTCGCGCCGTACCGAACTGTGTTGTTCGTAAATCCGCCTACATCGCCCCCGGCGTTGTACTGATGCCTTCGTTTGTTAACATTGGCGCATATGTGGACAGCGGTACAATGGTTGATACATGGGCCACTGTTGGCTCCTGCGCCCAGATCGGCAAAAACGTGCACCTGTCGGGCGGCGTTGGCATCGGTGGCGTGCTGGAGCCGATGCAGGCAGGTCCGACTATCATCGAAGACAACTGCTTTATCGGTGCGCGCTCCGAAGTTGTTGAAGGCTGTATTGTCCGCGAAGGTTCTGTGCTGGGGATGGGCGTGTTTATCGGTCAGTCCACTAAAATTCTGGACCGTGAAACAGGCAAAGTCATGTACGGTGAAGTGCCTTCCGGTTCAGTTGTTGTGGCAGGGTCCATGCCGTCCAAGAACGGTGTGAACCTCTATTGCGCTGTGATCGTCAAGCGGGTGGACGAGAAGACACGCTCGAAAACATCCATCAACGAATTGCTGCGCGACTGATGCGCCTGCCCCTACTCATACTTCTTTTGTCAGTTCTGGCACCGGCAGTATGGGCAGGGCCGTTTGATGGCCGTTACCGGCCTGATACGCCCGGCGGTGAAAGCTGGGATTGTAAAACTATCGGTAAGGACGGCGGCGCTATCCTTATCACCTCCAGCCTGATGTTTGCCGTGGGCAGCCGCTGCACCTTGCGTGACCCCAAACAGGTTGGCGGGATGGATTCCACGCTCTATGACGCGATATGTCGTACCGATGGGGCGCCATGGCAACGTCGCGTGATGATCATGAAAACTGAAACAGGCGTTGCAGTTGTCCAGAAAGGCGCGCGGATCAGTTTACTGCGCAAATGCGAATAGCCCGCCTTTGGTCGCAGGCTTTTCAATCAAACCGCAAGCGGCTAGGTGTGCATCTGAATTTCTGTTAGGCAGTGCAATATGTCCGAAGATCCCAAACCAAAAAAACCATCCCGTCAGCAGGTTTATACGCTGTTGGTTGAAATCGGCCGCAAGGCTGGCGATGGGTTGCCCGACAAGGCAACCGGTGCTGCACTATTATGCTTTGCCTCTGGCATCGACGAGGCAGAGGCCGTACGCGAAACGGTTGCGATCCTGAAACAGGCTGACACTGCGCCTCTGGATGTTACCGGATATGGCACGTTGGCCGAGAGGGAAGCAGAAGGCGACGAGATCGACGAAGAAGAGCGCGCCCTGATGATGCGTGCGCTTGATGAAAACTCGGTCATTATCGCGCAGATGACGCCGTTCTTCGACTGAGCCTCAGGCAGCTGCGCGGCGCTTGGCCAGATGGATCGCCTCGTACCATTTCAACACCTTGTATGACGTCGCTTTGTGTTCGGGCAGGTCATTGCGGTCTGCGCCGAACATGACACTTGAGGCAAGTTGATGCGTGTCGCGGCGAATACGCCCGATGAACATGCTTTCCAAGGGGGCGCCCCCTGCGATGATCGGCTCGTGATTGGGCAGGATCAGCTGGGTGTACTTCACCAGATGGTTACAGGGTTCTGTTCGCGCGGCAAAGCCGTTCACAAGGTTGCGGGCAGGGGTGAGGACCTTCTCGCAGGAGAACAGATATTCCACCTCTGGCCCGTCAATCACCACATGCTGCTCTGGTGAAATGATAATATCGTCTTGTAGCCCGAAGTAGGGCGCGCGCATACGAATAGGGGCAAAGCTGCCGCGTGCAGGGACGGTACGGGTGGCGGTTTGCAGGACAGGTACCACATCGCCATTGGCGGTATAAACCGTATCGCCGCGTTTCAGAGTGCCGACATTCCGGTATCCCCAAGGTGTTGCAACCGGCGTGTCCGGTGACAGGGTCGGGCTGACGCCGATGGGCTCAATCTGGTCGGACAAGGCCGCAAAGATCATATCGGGCGCGTAATCACTGCTGCCGCGGCCCAACATCAGATCGCGTAAATCTTCCAGCGTAAGCGGCAGCGGGTTGTCCACAGCGACGCTGGTCACTGTGGTCTCGCCCGCTTGTTCCATTGTCAGGCGGCCCCAGTTGTAGGTGATGTCCCACGCATAGGTGATCCGCAGAACTTCGGCGCGGCCTGCATTTTTGTGGGCAATTGCTGCATGCGCAATCTTGTCACCCTGCACATGCACCATGGCAACACCGCCACCCGGGATGGCCTGAAACACCAGACTACGGTGGCTGGGGTGCGGATTGGTATAGCCGAACAGCACCTGTGGCTTGCTGTCTTCGGCGACTTCTGTCTCGAACATGATACTGCCGCGGGTCAGGCTTTGGCCGGGTACATCTGCAAGGATGGGTGTTGCGCGTTTATCATGGCCAAGTCCGCGCAGGGACAGGCGCCGGTCAGAGTGGTCGGTCAGTGCAAGCCAGGTCATTTATGCCACCTTCACAGAGCGTAGCAGCTCTGCCTCGTAACGTTTCAGGGTCCGGCGTGCGGCAACGGGATAGCCGGTGCCGGCGTCAGGGTCTAAATCAGGAAAAATACTGTAAATCTCGGCAACCATATCGGCCTCGAAGCTGCTGCTGGTCTGCGGGCCGGGTAGGAAGCTCTCGGTTTCCAATCCCTCCGAGAAGACCACCTGATGGCGGTCAAACAGGAGGTGGACATAGGTGACCTCGCCTCCGGTGCGGCGTGTGATGGAATAGTCGTTTACCAGATCACGGGCTGCAACCAGCACTTCGGCCTCACCGAACAGCAACTCTGCCAGATTGTCCTTGATCAAAACGCGGTGCAGGGGCGACACCAGCAGGTCACGGTGCTGACCCAGCGTGTTGGCACGAATGTGAATCGGGGCGAAATCACCCGTTGCAGTCACCCGACGGGATCCGATCCAGCGCAGCGGTTGTGGGCCTTCGTCTTTGGTCATCACCAGATCACCCGGCAACAACCCCTCGACGCGCCTGTCCCCATCAGTGGTAGCAATCAGCGTACCTGCTACAAAGCAGGGCACAGAAGTTGCGTTGACAAAACCCACATCTGAATCGGTGCCGTTGGTAACAGTATAGGTGAAGTTGAAGTTTTCTTCATCGCCGTCACCCACCGCGTTGAATGTGCCATTGGCGTTGAGCGTTACCAGCTGGCCGGTAGGCAGTGTGATTGTGGTTCCTACCGATACCGGCTGCCCGTTGATATGGGTAATCGTCAGCGTACTTCCCACGGGCCCGTTGTTCACGTCATTGCCCAACACATTCAGGGTGGTGGTGCCGTCGGGATAAACGTTCACATTGTCCGACATGGCGATCAGCTGGGTTTGGACAGAGTTGCCTGCAATCAGCACATTGGAATCATAGCTCGAGTCGCCCGTATCCGCGATAGCGATCCGCATAGAGTTTACAACATTCGGGTTCACAGCCATGGTCAACGTCAACGTGATGGTAAAACCGTCCATCTCGGTGTTGAATGCATCGGTCGTGTTGTCGTTGTACATGTTGATGTTGTTGGTGGTCGAGATATTGAACGGGGCAGTCGAACCGTCGCCGACGTCATGTTCCACCAGCTGGCCGTTGATCCAGACGCCAAAGAAATCCTGATAGATCGAGTTCGCAAATTCCGGGTATTCTTCGGATGAAAAGACAAACTGCATCGTCAACAGGTTAGAGTCCGGGATAAAGTCCACGTCTAGCGTCGCGGCGTCATAGGTGGTTCCGTCTGCAGCGTTATTATATTGGCTAACGTTGTTGCTGCCGGAGGTGTTGGTGCTTGTGTTGGTTCGCTGATTTGACTGCCCGCTGGAGTTTGTAAAGTCCTCCACCTCACCGGTCGACAGGATCACGCCAGTATCACCCGGCGTTACACCGGGCGCGACAGAATCACCGTTGGTGTAAATACCTGCGCTGTCATTGTCGCCGTAATAGGTCGCACCCGTAACGGTGACACCGTTGCCGAATATTTCCTGCGCCATTTGCGTGGCGGTTGTGCCCTCACGCACTGTTGCAATCGGGAGTTCCGACGCTGCTACCATGTCACTGCCTCAAACCATTATGCGAGGCAAAAAATGCAGCAGCAGGACAGAGGTATGCCCCTCGTTCCAATCAAATCCGTTTAACGGATGTAACGATCCCTGATTTTTCAGGTGATCGAACTGCGCGTACCCTGCCTCGGGTTATTTATTATGACATCAAGCTACCACAGTTTTGACATAAATGAAGCAGGATTTCATGTGTCGGGAGGGGGCTGGCACTTTTTCACCACAGCAGGGATAATGTAGGCAGACCGCCAAAGGAGTTTTTGTCATGCCGAACACCAGCCCAGTTGATCCCGTCGAGTTGACCGCAGCGCTGGTGCGTTGCCCGTCTGTGACGCCTGCCGATGCTGGTGCGTTGGATATTCTGTATGATCTGCTGACCCAAGCGGGGTTCGCTTGCGCATCGGCAGACCGTGGCGGTATCCGCAATCTGTTTGCGCGCTGGGGGAGCAAAGGCAACACCCGCAGCTTTGGCTTTAACGGTCATACCGACGTGGTGCCTATCGGAGATGAAGCGGCATGGACGATGCCGCCCTTCGGCGCTGAGATCAAAGACGGGATCATGTACGGACGCGGCACTACAGACATGAAATCAGGCGTTGCTGCTTTTGCCGCTGCTGCAATCGATTTTGTGCGTGATACGCCGCCCGATGGCTCTGTTGTGATTACCATCACAGGTGACGAGGAAGGCGATGCTGTGGACGGTACCACAGCCCTGCTGGAGTATATGGAGCAGCACGGCGAGCGGATGGATGTCTGTCTGGTGGGAGAGCCTACTTGCCCGAACACCATGGGCGAGATGATCAAGATCGGGCGCCGTGGTTCGATGACGGTCAAGTTCCGCGTGATCGGCAAGCAGGGGCATTCCGCCTATCCGCACCGCGCCAACAATCCGCTGCCGCCGTTGATGCGCCTGATGGATCGTTTGGCCAGTCACGAGTTGGACAGGGGTACGGACCATTTTGATCCCTCCACATTGGCAATCGTCACAGTGGACACAGGTAATCCCGCGACAAACGTTATTCCGGCGGAATGCGCGGCCACCGTTAACATCCGTTTCAACGATATGCATTCAGGCGCCAGCCTGAGCGAGTGGATCGAAAACGAAGTGGCGGGTATCCGCGAGGCCTACGGGGTCCAGATCGAGACGGAGGTGAAAATCTCGGGCGAGAGCTTTATCACGCCTCCGGGTGATCTGTCTGCGATGGTAGCCAAGGCTGTGGAGGCCGTGACCGGAATTAGTCCAGAGCTGTCGACGACAGGCGGTACATCCGATGCACGGTTTATGAAATCCCATTGCCCGGTGGTTGAGTTCGGTCTTGTGGGGCAATCCATGCACCAAGTGGACGAGCATGTCAGCGTTGAGCATATTCGCCAGCTCAAGACCATCTACACCCGTATCCTGCAGGACTATTTTGCGTGATCGAGATTGCGCCAACAGAGGACCGCACCGCTTGCTACGCCCTGCGCCACACCGTGTTTGTGCTGGAGCAAGGGTACACCGCAGAGGGGGAAGTAGATGACCTCGACCCTGTCAGTCATCATTTGCTGGCGCAGGAAGATGGCAGGCCAATAGCGACGGCCCGCGTCTACCTGAGCGGTGAGACTGCCAAAATCGGCCGCGTTTGTGTTCTGGCCGAAAAGCGGGGATCGGGCCTTGGCGCTGATCTAATTGTGGCAGCGGTTGCACTGGCACGGGAAAAGGGCGCCCTGCGCGCTGTGCTGGGTGCACAGGCGCACGTGGTCGGTTTTTATGACAAGCTGGGGTTCACTGCCTATGGCGAAGCCTATGACGACGAGGGCGAACCACATCAAATGATGGAATGCGTTCTGTGAAGCCAACGCTGGTTGTGATGCTGAAAGAACCGCGCGCAGGGCGGGTCAAGACGCGGCTGGGCCGCGACATCGGGATGGTTGCGGCGGCATGGTGGTTCCGCCATCAGGTGCGCCCTCTCCTACGGCGCCTGGATGATCCCCGTTGGAACTTATTGCTGGCCGTTGCGCCCGACCGCGCGGGCATGACATCTCGCGTTTGGCCTGCGCATCTACCGCGTATTCCACAGGGACGTGGTGATCTGGGGGACCGTATGGCGCGTGCGTTGTGTCATCCGTCACATGGTCCTGTTTGTGTGATCGGGGGTGACATCCCAGATATCACCTCTGCACGAATTGACGAAGCGTTTAAGGTGCTGGGCACCCATGACGCGGTGTTCGGCCCTGCGGACGACGGGGGCTATTGGCTCATCGGTCTGCGGCGGGTCCGTGCCGTCCCGCCGACCCTCTTCGCTGGGGTGCGCTGGTCCACGGAACATGCCCTATCGGATACGGTGGCAACCTTGTCAGGACATACTATTGCCTGTGTTGCCACATTGCGCGATGTCGATACCGCCGCCGATTTAAAATAATGTGACGCGCCGCCATGCGCGTGCTACCTCCACAGCATGAACAATATACCAACAAAAAAAGAGATCCTGACATGGATCGAAGAAAACCCCACCCTGACGGCCAAGCGCGAGATCGCCAAGGCCTTCGGTATCAAAGGGGCTGCGCGCATTGATCTGAAACGGCTCCTGAAAGAGCTGGAGGCCGAGGGCCACCTGGAGAAGCGCAAGAAAAGCTATAGCGATCCGGAGCGTCTGCCGCCCGTGAGTGTGCTTCTGGTCACCGGACCGGACAAGGACGGCGACCTATATGCCAAACCGATGGAGTGGGGCGGTGAGGGCGTGGAGCCTGTTGTCCTGATCATCCCGCGTGCCGGTGATTCGGCGCTGGGCGCGGGCGACCGTATTCTGGCGCGCCTGACCTTGGTAAAGGGCGAGAGCCATCACTATGAAGGTCGATTGATCCGTCGCATCGGGACCAACCCGAAAAAGATAGTCGGCATTTTCCGCAAACATGCGGAAGGCGGGCACATACAGCCGATTGATAAGGGTGCGGACAAAGAATGGGCCGTGCCAGCGGACTATACCGGTGGTGCGCAGGACGGTGAGCTGGTCGAGGCGGAACTGGCAGGACCAAAGGGCCGTATGGGCCTGCCGCGTGCGCGGATTGTGGACCGCTTGGGTGACCCCTCTGCCCCCAAGGCCGTATCGCTGATTGCTATACACCAACACGCGATTCCCGATGACTTCCCTGATGACGTGGTGGCCGAAGCTGATGCTGCGGAGCCAAAAGGCCTGAAGGGCCGTGAAGACCTGCGTGACCTGCCGCTGGTCACTATTGATCCGTCCGATGCCCGCGATCACGACGATGCTTGCTATGCCGAGGCCGACACCGATCCCGCCAACAAAGGGGGTCATGTCCTCTGGGTCGCCATCGCGGATGTTGCGGCCTATGTTACCCCGAACTCCGCGCTGGACCGCGAGGCGCGCAAGCGTGGCAACTCTACCTATTTCCCTGACCGCGTTGTGCCGATGCTGCCAGATGTGCTGTCCGGTGATCTATGCTCGCTTCACGAAGGCGTCGATCGGGCATGTATTGCCGTGCGGATGGTGCTGGATGCCGAGGGCAACAAACTGGGCCACGATTTCCACCGTTGTCTCATGCGCTCACCTGCCAGCCTGCACTACGAAGAGGTGCAGGATGCGATGGACGGTAGACCAAATGACCGCACAGAGCCCTTGTTAGAGACTGTTATCAAGCCACTCTACGCGGCTTATGGTGCTTTGGTCGCCGCGCGGAAAGTTCGTCAGCCGCTGGATCTGGACCTGCCGGAGCGGCGGATCGAGCTGGATGACGAAGGCAAAGTGCGTTCTGTCAACTTCCGCGAGCGGCTCGATGCCCACCGTCTCATCGAGGAGTTTATGGTACTGGCAAACGTTGCCGCTGCTGAAACGCTGATCAAAAAGAAAACGCCGCTACTGTTCCGCACCCATGAGGAACCCACCCCAGCAAAACTGGACGCGCTGCGCGAAGTTGCTGCGGCTGCGGGCTATACGCTGGCCAAGGGGCAAGTGTTGCAAACGGCGCACTTGAACCGGTTGCTGGAACAGGCGGCAGGCAGCGACGATGCGGAGTTGATCAACATCTCCACTTTGCGCTCCATGACGCAGGCCTACTACGGGCCGGACCAGATCGGGCACTTTGGCCTTGCACTGCGATCTTATGCGCATTTCACCTCTCCTATCCGCCGCTATGCGGACTTGATCGTGCACCGCGCACTGATCACGGCCCACGGTTGGGGCAAAGACGGCCTGTCGCCACATGACATTGAGGATATGGAGGCCACGGGCACGCATATATCGGATACCGAGCGGCGCTCGATGATGGCAGAGCGGGACACAACAGACCGCTATCTTGCCGCCTACCTGTCCGAGCACGTGGGCAACGAGATGACAGGCCGGATCAGCGGCATCGCGCGTTTTGGCGCCTTTGTGAAGCTGGATGAAACGGGCGCAGATGGCCTCATCCCGATGCGCAACATCGGTAGGGAGTACTTCCATCACGATGCGGATGCTGGCACCCTGATGGGCGCTGATACAGGCATGACCATAGGATTGGGCCAGCGGGTGACCGTTCGACTGGCCGAGGTTACTCCCGTGACAGGTGGCATTGCGCTGGAACTGCTGGAAATCGAAGACCAGAAGATGCCGCAAGGCCGCAGAAGCCCCGCAGGCCAAAGCCCCCGCCGCAAAGGGGCGAAGGCCAAGGGCAAAAAGGCGGCGATAAAGCGCAAAGTGAAGCGTACACGGAGCTAGTCCATCGCAGCGGCACAACGCGCGACATAAGCGCTGAGAACCGGATCCCGGGATACACGGCGCGAAAGTGGTGTGGGAACGGGGGCGGCGATGATGCCGCCAAGGATAGCGCCCAAGCTGGCATCTGCTGCCGTGGGCGTGTCGCCAAACAGAAAGGAACGGTCACCGATCTGGGTCGCGATGGCCTGCAAATCAGGCTCTATACGGGCCAAACGCTGCTCAACTGTCATGCGACCAATACCCATTTTATGCAGCATGCCCATCAGGGATTTGCGCAAGCCGCGCGTGACCATTCCACGGATCAGGAAAGGGAGGAACCCGAAATACTCCTGCTTGATCACAGCCCAGTTTGCATCGTCGCCCCAGCGGTCCTGTACCTGATGAAAGTAGATGTGCTCTTCGGCCATTCGGATAAAGGCGCGTGATGCGGCCTTGTCCCGCGCGCTGACACCAACGTCAAAATCGTGACCCTGCTTTTCGAGATAATCGCGGATGTTGTCGCTGTCGGGAATGATTGTGCCGTCGGGAATGCCAATTGCGGGTAGCTTTCCAAGGGGCATTTTGCGCGGGTCCGAGAGGTCTGTACGTTGCCACTCCACGTTCGATAGATTCAGCAGCCAGGCCGCCTTTGTGCAGAACGGGCTATAGCTGAACTGGCCGAAACCGGCGGCGAATGTGTAGAGAGTGATCATGTTGTTTCCTGCTGAATGATGTGTGGCTTGTATAGCAGCATATCCTGACAGAAAGTGGCAGTAGGGCATGAAAGGGTATGCTTCATCCGAAGGGGGCATTTATGAACCGCACACACCGATTATTCCAGTTAATGCAAACTCTCCGGCGCCTTCCTGCGCCCGTCACGGCGCAGGCTTTGGTGGATGAAATAGAAGTGTCGCTGAGGACGATCTACCGGGACATTGATGCGCTGCGCGGCCTGGGCGCTGTGATCGATGGCGAAGCGGGCTTTGGATATACGTTGATCGAAGACGCAGCCTTGCCGCCTTTGGGATTTACAGATGACGAGCTGGAGGCGTTGGTGCTGGGCCTGCGTGAGGTCACTGTTATTGGCGATCCCGCGCTTGCCAAGGCTGCACAGGCGGCATTGGCCAAGCTCAAGGCGCGGCTGCCAGCACGACAAACGCACCGGCTGCAACATGCAGTGCTGGACGCGCGTCGGTTCACGCGCCCGCTAGAACCGAGCATTGATGTGAAAGCCTTGCGCGCGGCGACATGGGACGAGGCAAAGATCGAGTTTCAATACGCCGATGCCCAAGGCGCCGAGACACAGCGGCAAGCCGATCCGTTGAGCATTGTGTTCATGCAAAATGCACATATGCTGATGGCGTGGTGCCACCTGTGGCAGGATTTCCGCGCCTTCCGGTTGGACCGTATGCGCGCCCTTACGTTGACTGGCGCGCATTTCAGGCCACGCCGTGTGCCGATGTTGCCTGATTTTCTAGAGCGTTTGCGCGCTGAATCACTCGCGTGGGCCAAAGACCGCCAAACGGAACGCTGAACGCTTTCCGCCGAGCCTTATTGTGGATAATCTGGAAGCAATATCTATCAAAAAGGGGCCAGCTATGCGCGGCATTCTAATTGCTTTCTCTCTGATCACTGCACTGCCTGTAGCTGCGCAAACCCCGACAGAGGCCCCTCGCAGCGAAGCTGGCCTGCGCGATTGGATCAACACATTCCGGCCCAAGGCGTTGGAAGCAGGGATCAGCGCGGAGATTTTTGATAGGGCAATGGCAGATGTCAGCTATGCGCCCAAAGTGGTGGAGCGGGACCGGAACCAATCAGAGTTCACCAAAACCATCTGGGATTACCTTGGCACTGCGGTGTCCGACCAACGGATCAGCAACGGTCAGACTGCCCAGAAACGCGAGCGTAAGGCGCTGGAAGCGATTGAGGCGCGCTATGGCGTACCAGCCGCCATACTTACAGCGATTTGGGGCTTGGAGAGCGCCTATGGCACCTTCCGCGGCAGTGATCCGGTCCTGACGTCGATGGCATCGCTGGCCTATGACGCCCGGCGTGCCGAATTCTTTGAAGATCAGGTGATTGCAGCCCTGCGGATTGTCCAAAGCGGCGATACATCGCTGCAAAGTCTCAAAGGCAGCTGGGCAGGTGCCATGGGTCACACCCAGTTTATGCCGGGATCTTTCATCGACCACGCCGTTGACTGGAACGGCGATGGCAAGCGGAACATCTGGGGTGACGATCCGCAAGATGCATTGGCATCTTCTGCGGCCTATCTGAAGGCTAATGGTTGGGTCACTGGCCAGCCGTGGGGCATAGAGGTGCGCATTCCGGAGGGGTTTGATTACTTGCTGGCAAACCGTGAAGTGCTGAAAAACCCTGCGGAGTGGGCGACGCTTGGCATCAGGGACACCCAAGGAAACAGCGTGCCGGATCACGGCACTGCGTCAATTTTGCTGCCAGCGGGGGCTGAGGGTGCCGCCTTTATGGTGTTCAAGAATTTCGAAGTGCTGGAGAGCTATAACACGGCCGATGCCTATGTCATTGCGGTAGGGCATCTGGCGGACCGTATCGGAGGGGCTGAACCCCTAAAGGGGGAATGGCCGCTTCAGGATAGGGCGCTCAGCTATGCCGAGCGGATCGAGCTGCAAGAGCTGCTGACTGCGCAGGGTTTCGATACGCAAAAAATCGACGCTAAGATTGGGCCGTTGACTGTGAATGCGGTGCGGGGATGGCAGGTAGCGCAGGGAGAGGTGCCTGACGGCTATGCCTCTCCCCGCTTTCTTGAACGTTTGCGTTCAGCTCGGTGACATACCGCGCATCCGCTCAGAGCGGCGGCGCAGCATTTCAACCACGGTCAGCAAGCAGATCGAGATGCCAACAAGGATGGTGGCCACGGCAAGGATGGTCGGGCTGATCTGCTCACGCAGGCCGATGAACATCTGCCATGGCAGCGTTTTCTGACCGGCCGAGCCTACAAACAGCACCACAACCACTTCGTCGAAGGATGTGATGAAGGCAAACAAGCCGCCGGAAATTACACCCGGCAGGATCAGCGGCATCTGCACACGGAAGAAGGTGGTCACAGGGTTTGCCCCCATGTTTGCAGCCGCCCGTGTGAGCGAGTTGTCAAAACCCACCAGTGTTGCCGTCACAGTGATGATGACAAACGGGATACCAAGGGCGGCGTGCGCAAGCACAACACCGATATATGTGCCCTGAAGACCGATACGGCTGTAAAAGAAATACATGCCCGCAGCAGAGATGATCAGCGGCACAATCATCGGCGAAATCAGAATGGCCATGATTGCGCGGCGGAACGGGACGTGAGGCTGGCTGAGGCCAATCGCGGCCAGTGTACCGAAGGTAACAGACAACAGCGTGGCTACGGGAGCGATCTGCAGCGAGTTCTTCATTGCATCCTGCCATGCGTCATTGGTAAAGAAGTCCCGGTAGTGCTTGAGCGAGTATCCCGCAGGATCAAAGCGGAGCATTTCAGGCGTGAATGTAAAGAAGTCCTGTGCGTTGAAGCTGAGCGGCATAACGACCAGAATAGGCGTGATCAGGAAGACAAAGATCGCGCCACAGATGGTGCGGAAGGTAAAGTGCCAGAACACCTGACTCGGTGTCAGATATGGCGGGATCTTCGCGCGGTAGCGGCCCTCATAGAGCCAGAAGATTAAAAAGCCGAAGAACCAACCAAAAAACGTCCCGATCAACAGGCCGGGGATTGATGCCAATGCAAAACCGCCGACCGCAAAAAGAGCGGTAAGCAGCCAGCGGCCCGCCCGCTCGTTCTTGATGATTTTCACCAGCACATACGCAGCAAGGGCCGTAAGGATCGCACCGCCAAGGACGCCCAATAACAGGCTCCCCTGACCGGTCCCGATGAAGATGCCAAAGAAGGCGCCGAAGGCGGCAACGACCGGAATATAAAACGCCGGTTCAGTGCGCGAGATGGGTGTGAGTGCAACCATGGGTCCGCTCCTTATCCGAGTTTCACGTTATCGATGCCGACGATTTTGTCGTAGGCGTAGTAGAGCAGCAGAACAGCAGCCAACAAGATTGCACCAAGAGCAGCACCCAAGCCCCAATTTAGCGAGCTGGAGATGTGATAGGCGATGCGGTTCGAGATGAAAGTACCCTCGGTACCGCCCACAATCGCAGGTGTGATGTAGTAACCAATGGCCAGAATGAACACGAGGATACTGCCCGCACCAATGCCTGGCATGGACTGTGGGAAATACACCCGCCAGAAGGCGGTCCAGTTTGTGGCACCCAGTGATTTGGCCGCCCGCAGATACGTCGGCTGGATTGTCTGCATCACGGAATACATCGGCAGGATCATAAACGGCAGCAGGATATGTGTCATCGCAATGACTGTACCTGTCGAGTTGTTGATCAGTGCCAGACGGTCATCCGTGGCTACAATGCCCAGCCAGACTAGCGTGTCGTTGATCACACCTTGTTGCTGCAACATGACTTTCCATGCCGACGTCCGCACCAGAAGCGATGTCCAGAAGGGCAACAGAACAAGGATTAGCAAAAGGTTGGCAGTCCGTGCGGGCAGGTTGGCCAAAATCCATGCAACGGGATAGCCCAACAGGATGCACGACAGGGTGATTGTCAGCGACATAACCATAGTGCGCCAGAACAAGAGGCCATAGATCTGCTCGTTTTCGGGACGCATTTCGGCGCCATCTACAGATTTCTGCATGTCGATTGCGTTCAGAAAGTAGCCGGATGTGAATTTAGGGCTGTAGACTTTTATGGTCTGCCAGATGTCCAGCTTGTGCCAGTCGCGGTCGATCTTCTTGAAGGCGTCGGTATAGTTCACGGTCTCGAACGTGCTTGCAGCAGTGGCGGCAGCAGCCAGCTCAGCCGCGGCCGGACCGGTATAGGATGAGAGACCGTTTTCACCGGACAAATCTCTGTAAAGAGAGGAGTAAACAAGTGCCCAAGGGTCTTTCTTGGAAAGATTGGCTTTGTCGACGTTCTGAATGAAATCGGCATATTTAACGTAAATATCGGCGGTGGCGGGCAGGGTCTGTGCAATCCCGTCACGCAACTCGAATCGGGGTTGCGGGCCGTTTGCCTTCTTCCAGCCGTCCATAGCTGCAAGCCACGCATCGCTGGCCATGAAGCTGTTCCAGTTCTCGCCCTTCTTCCAGAAGCCATCAAGATCTTCGAACTGGTCCTGATAGACTTCACCCATATCCTGAACCTTGCGGCCGGATTTACGGAAGAGCGAGGACGCACCAGTCAGTTCATAGTTCAGGCGCGAGCCAAGGCGGGTGTGCAGCTTGGCTTCCTGCGCCACGAACATGTCTTGATATAGGGCCTCAAAAACAGGCTCACCTGGTATATCGGTGCCTTTTTCGCCCCACCCGGAAAGCATTGTGGTGGTGCGAGGCAATGTTTCGGAGACGATGTCGTTCTCGACAGAGCGGAACAGCATATCGGCGATGGGCGCAATAAAGGTGACCAACACAAAAATAAGCAGCGGTGCGATCAACGCCAAAGCGCGCATTTTTTGCACCCTTAGCGCGCGGTTAAGCGACTTTTTGAGAGGTGTGCCATCTGCGGCCAGCATGGGGCCTGTATGCGCCGCATCTGCGATCCGCGCGGCGGCTGCGGATGATGCTGTTTGGGCTGTTTGTGCGTCGCTCATGGTTTCCCCATCGGCTTGGTCGAAATTCGTGAAATTACTGTCGGAATTAAGTGCGGAGAGGGCCACGGGGGCCCTCTCCTTAAGCTAAAGTTAGCTTATTTTACCAACCAGGCTTGGAACTTCGCGTCCATATCGTCGCGGTAGTCAGCCCAGAATTCGTAGTTTGTCACAAATACGTTTTGTGCGTTCGCTGGGTCTGTTGGCATGTGTGGCGCCATGTCGATACCCAACTCGGCGTGCTTGCCGACCAGCGGTGCGGAAGATGCACGGGCAGGACCGTAGGAGATGTAGGCTGCCTGATCTGCCAGACGCTGTGTGTCTGTCGCAAACTTGACGTAATCCATAACGCGGGCCAGACGATCTTCTGGCAGACCTTTTGGAATGATCCAGCCGTCAAAATCCAGCATCTGCGCGTCCCAGAGCATGCCAACCGGCTGGTTCTGCTCTGCAATCAGAGAGAACAAGCGGCCATTGTAGGTGGAACCCATAACGATTTCGCCATCAGCCAGCAGCTGGGGCGTGTCGGCGCCAGCGGACCACCAGATAACATCGCTCTTGATCGTGTCGAGCTTCGCCAGAGCGCGCTCTTGGCCTTCTGGTGTTGCCAGAACGTCATAGATCTCGTCTTTGGCTACGCCGTCACACAGCAGCGCCCACTCGACGTTGCCGATCGGGCGCTTGTTCAGCGCGCGCTTGCCCGGATAGGCATCTGTGTCGAAGATCGCGCAGATGGATGTCGGAGGCGTGTCGCCGACCATGTCTGTGCGGTAACCGACTGTGGTCGAGAACACGATCTGCGGGATAAAGCAGTCAGAGATCAGCGAGTCGCCGAAATCGTCAGACGCGGAGGAGCCATCGGCGCCTGCAGCCAGCATTTCGTCCGCATCGATTTCGATGGCAAGGCCTTCGTCGCACAGGCGAATCGCGTCAGCTGCTTCGACGTCGACCAGATCCCATGTCACGTTGCCCGCTTCGTTCATCGCGCGCAGCTTGGAAACGGCCTCGGCAGAGGATTCATCGTTGATAATCTTCACGCCTGTCTCGGCGGAGTAGGGGGCGTGATAGGCTTTTTGCTGGCTGTTGGAATAGGCGCCGCCCCAGCTAATGATCGTCAGTTCGTTGGCCATGTGACCATCGGCGAAGGACATGCCGGCCGCAAGCGTCAGCGCGGTGGATGTCATCAGTGTTTTTGTGAGGTTCATTCGTATCTCCCAGTTTTTTCCCGTTTGGGTATTCCAAGGCAGCAGCAACGGGTTTGGCTGCTACCTCTTATGGATCACGGCACACGCATGCGCCGTGATTTGACACGCGAGGCGGGACGTTAGGCGTCCAGCGCGCGGCAATCTTCGGGCAACCAGCCGATTTCGATCTGGGTGCCGGGGGTCAGGCGGGTCTGATCCGGGGCGTTGCGTGTTTTGATGATAAAGTCATCTGTACCAGCGACGCGCAGACGGGTGCGGAAAATGTCACCCATATAGATGAACTCCAGCACTTCGGCCTTCAGCGTAAACGCACCATCGCGCATCCGCTCTTTGTTGTATTCCACGCGCTCGGGGCGGATGGAGACACGCGTACGCTCGCCTGCTTTGCTAACGTTGATCGGCTTTGCCTCGATGATCTCGCCGCTGTCCAACTGGACCAGCGCGACGCCACCTTTGATCTCTTTGACCATACCTTCGAGCGTATTATTCTCACCGATAAACTGCGCAACAAAGCTGTTTTCGGGCGCTTCATACAGTTGGTCTGGCGGGGCCAGCTGCTGGATGCGGCCATCGTCGAACACGGCAACGCGGTCCGACATGGTCAGCGCTTCGGTTTGGTCGTGTGTCACATAGACCACGGTGATTCCCAGATCATGCGCCAGCTTTGTGATCTCGAACTGCAGCGTTTCACGCAGCTGCTTGTCCAATGCACCCAGCGGTTCGTCCATCAAAACCAGCTCGGGTTCAAACACCAGCGCACGCGCAAGGGCGATACGCTGCTGTTGTCCGCCAGACAATTGTGCCGGACGCCGACCGCCAAAATCGCCCATCTGGACCATGCCCAGCGCGCGCTTCACTTTTTCCTCACGCTCGGATTTGCCCATCTTGCGGACTTCCAACGGGAAAGAGAGGTTCTCGGCCACTGTCATATGGGGAAATAGAGCATAGTTTTGAAAAACCATGCCAATTCCGCGTTTGTGGGGCGGGATATTGTTGATGGAAACCCCGTCAAGTCGGATATCGCCGTAGGTTGCTGTCTCGAAACCTGCCAGCATCATCAGGCAAGTTGTCTTGCCTGAACCCGAGGGTCCAAGCATTGTCAGGAATTCGCCCTTGGGCAGGCTGAGATTGAGGTCTTTGACGACGAGATTCTCGCCGTCGTAGCTTTTTTGCACGCGCTCAAACTCGACAAAGGCGTCGGTGTTTTTTGTATCGGCCAAATTTATGGCTCCCCGTGGTCGCTATTATTTTTAATGTTGCAGTGAACTAAACGCATGCGCGTGGCCGTTTGCAACTGGATAAAGCTGTTTTTGGGAAGAATGGCGCGATTCAGGGCGATCTGACTAAATTTTGAATATTTTTAGTCAAATCGCCTGCTGAAAAGAGCATCGGACGCAAAATTTTTGCGTCCGGATCGGTAGCTCAGGAAGCAGCTTTCAGCATATCGCCATCTTTGAGCGCTTTGTACGTTTCATCCAACGCGGTTTGTGCACGTTTTTGGAAGATTCCGATCTCCTCTGGTGTGATGACCAATGGGGGAGAAATGATCATCCGGTCACCGACATGGCGCATCACCAGATTGTTGGCAAAGCACCGCTCGCGGCACATGAAACCGGCAGTGCCGGTATCCATAGCAAACTTGGCGCGGGTTTCCTTGTTGGGTGACAATGGAAGCGAGGCCATCATGCCCTTGATGTTCATGCCGCCAACCAGCGGATGTTCGGACAATGCCGTAACGGCGGCATGCAAAGCAGGCCCCGCCACGTTGTTCACATGGTCCAGAATATTTTCGTCCTGCATGATTCGCAGATTCTCCAGCGCCACAGCCGAACACACCGGATGGCCGGAATAGGTATAGCCATGGTTGAATTCGATCGCATTGATCACTTCTGCAACCTCGTCACAGACAATCGAACCGCCGATGGGCATATAGCCCGAGCTGAGGCCCTTGGCGATTGTCATGATGTGCGGCTTGATCCCCATGGTGGTTGAACCGAACCAGTTGCCTGTCCGGCCGAAACCGCAAATCACTTCATCAGCGATGATCAAAACATTGTATTTGTCACAGATGCGCTGGATTTCGGGCCAGTAGGTGCTGGGCGGAACAATCACGCCGCCGGCGCCCTGCACAGGTTCCGCGATGAACGCGGCGACCTTATCGGCGCCCAGCTCAAGAATTTTCGCTTCCAGCTCTTGCGCACGGGCAAGGCCGAAGGCTTCGGGCGTGTGATCGCCGCCTTCTGCCCACCAGTCAGGCTGTCCGATGTGGTGGATGCCGGGAATTGGCAAGCCGCCTTGCGCGTGCATATAGGTCATGCCGCCCAGACTTCCCGATCCGACCGTCGAACCGTGATAGCCATTCAGACGGCTGATTATGTGTGATTTCTCAGGGTGGCCCTTTTCAGCCCAATACACCCGCACCATCCGGAGGTTTGTATCATTCGCCTCAGAGCCGGAGCCGGCAAAGAAGACGTGGTTCAGCCCTTCGGGCGCCAGCTTGGCCAGCTCGGCGGCCAGCGCGATAGCAGGGGTGTGGGTGGTGTTGAAGAAAGTGTTGTAGAAGGGCAATTCCTGCATCTGGCGCGCAGCAACTTTGACCAGCTCTTCCCGGCCATATCCGAGGTTTACACACCAAAGCCCCGCCATAGCATCGAGAATTTCGTTACCCTCGCTGTCACGCAGGTAAATGCCGTTTCCGCTGGTAATGACGCGCGCGCCTCGCTCTGCCAATTCGTTATTGGTTGTGAACGGATGCATATGGTGCGCTGCGTCGAGCGCTTGCAGTTCGGCGGTGGGTAGATGGTTCGAAATCACGGTCATAATGGGCACCTGTAAGGCTGGAGTTCGGCTGCGGGTAAAATATGATCAAATTCTCGCGCGGTCAATCAGGCAGAATTTGAACTGGTGGTCGCTATGGTTAACATTTCCGCAAAAATGCACAGGATCAGGCATCGATCGGATGAAATCCCTTGGCAAGGACCGCAAAATTTGATCACCTTATGGCCAATGCCGGCAACAGTCCGGTTCCCTTCACGGAGTATACCAATGATCAAGACACTTTTGACCGGCACTGCCGCTGCGGCACTTCTGGCGACTACAGCACTGGCCGAAGAAGTCCGCGTTTACAACTGGTCCGACTATATCGACGAAGCGTTGTTGGCGAAGTTTGAAGAAGAAACCGGCATCAAGCTCATCTACGATGTGTTTGACAGCAACGAACTGTTGGAAACCAAGATGCTGGCGGGTGGCTCAGGCTATGATGTTGTTGTGCCGACCGGCACTTTCCTTCAGCGCCAGATTACAGCGGGTGCGTTCCAGAAACTGGACACCGCGAAACTGCCGAACCTGAAAAACATGTGGGATGTCGTCGCAAAGCGGACCGAACAGTACGATCCGGAAAACGCCTACTCCATCAACTACATGTGGGGCACCACAGGTATCGGCGCGAATGTCGGTAAGGTCAAAGAAATCCTCGGTGAAGATGCGCCGATTGATTCACTTGAGCTGGTCATGAACCCTGACAACATGTCCAAGCTTGCAGACTGCGGTGTGCACTTCCTTGATGCGCCTGCCGAAATGCTGCCGATGGCGATGAAATATCTGGGGCTGAACCCGGATAGCCATGAGTATGAAGACATCGCTAAGGCGGAAGAGGCGCTGCTGGCAATTCGTCCCTATATCCAGAAATTCCACAGCTCCGAGTATATTCAGGCACTGGCGAATGGTGATATCTGCGTGGCGGTTGGCTGGTCTGGCGACATTCTGCAAGCGCGCGACCGTGCGGTCGAGGCGGAAAATGGTGTAGAGATTGCCTTTAATGCACCAAAAGAGGGTGCACAGATGTGGTTTGACCAGATGGCTATTCCAGTTGACGCGCCAAACGTTGACGGTGCGCACAAGTTCCTGAATTTCATCATGGACGCTGAAAACATGGCCGTAGCGTCGAACTACGTTTATTACGCCAATGGTAATAAAGCGTCGCAGGAATTCCTGATCGAAGACGTGATGGGTGATCCCGCGATCTACCCGAGTGCGGAAACACTGGACAACCTGTTCACAACCACACCCTACGCACCAAAAGTCCAGCGTGTCGTGACCCGCGCCTGGACCAAGATCAAATCCGGTATCTAAGCCGGATCGAATCCTATAGGCGGGGCCACTGCGGCCCCGCCCTTTCCACTTTTTCACTTGCGGGGCGACCTTGTGGCGAAACCATCACCTGACACATCGATAAAAGAGTTTTCGCCTTGGACCGATCCTGACGAAAAGCCGCTGATCCGGTTTAAGAATGTCACCAAGCGATTTGGTGACTTTGTTGCCATCGATGATCTGACCCTCGACATCTACACACGCGAGTTTTTTGCGTTGCTGGGGCCTTCGGGCTGCGGCAAAACAACGATGATGCGGATGCTTGCCGGGTTTGAGACGGTTACCGAGGGCACGATCGAACTCGCCGGTCAGGATATTGCTGCGGTCCCGCCAAACCAGCGTGCTGTGAACATGATGTTCCAGTCCTACGCCTTGTTTCCGCACCTTAGCGTTTATGAAAACATCGCTTTTGGTCTGCGCCGCGACAAGCTGCCGAAAGACAAGATCGACGCACGCGTAACCGAGATGCTGAAACTTGTCCGGCTTGAAAAGTTTGCACGCCGCAAGCCGCACCAGATTTCCGGTGGTCAGCGCCAGCGTGTGGCCCTAGCCCGTAGCCTTGCAAAAGGGCCCAAACTGCTGCTGTTGGACGAGCCATTGGGCGCGCTGGACAAGAAACTGCGCCAGGATACCCAGTTCGAGCTGATGGATATTCAGGAAACCACTGGCACCACCTTTGTGATTGTGACCCACGATCAGGAGGAGGCAATGACTGTCGCTTCGCGGGTGGCTGTGATGGACGAAGGTCGTATCATTCAGGTGGCCACACCGGGTGGCATTTACGAAGGGCCGAACAGCGTTTATGTCGCTGATTTCATTGGCGATGTGAACATTATCACAGGCAAGGCAAAAGCCGCCGGGCCAGACAAATACTTCGTGGATTGGGGGGGCAATCAGGCCCCTATTTTGGCGACTTCGGAGCGTCCGTTTACGGACGGGCAGGAATGTCATCTGGCGATCCGCCCTGAAAAAATCAGCATCACCAAGGAAAAACCCGAAGAGGCCGAGAATGCCGTTCAGGGTAAAGTGCTGGACATTGCCTATCTGGGTAACCTGAGCACCTATCACGTTGAATTGCCCGGAGGGCAGATCATCAAGGCGCAGACCGCCAACACCCGCCGTTTGTCGCGTCGCAATATTACTTGGGAAGACCCGGTCTGGATCAGGTGGAATGCCACAGCCGGCGTGTTGCTGGCCGAATGAAGTATGTTTTGTCCCTTATGTATGATGTGGCCTGTGGGGAGGTAAGTTTATGCGTAGATTTGCTATGATTGCAGTGCCTTACACATGGCTTGTGGCGCTGTTTCTGATTCCTTTCCTGATCGTTTTCAAAATCTCGCTGTCGGATGCTGCGCTGGCTATTCCACCCTATGCGCCGACGATGAAAGATGGATTTACTGCGCTGATACAGGGCCTCGACTTCGAGAACTTTGTGTTTCTGACCACGGATGACCTCTACTACAAAGCATACCTCAGCAGCCTTAAAATTGCGCTGATCTCAACAGTCCTGACACTCCTTGTGGGATATCCGATCGCTTACAGCATGGCCCGCGCGCCGGAAGAGTGGCGCGCCACGCTTATGATGCTAGTCATCCTGCCGTTCTGGACCTCGTTCCTGATCCGCGTTTATGCGTGGATTGGCATTCTCAGCAATGAGGGCCTGTTGAACCAACTCCTGATGTGGCTGGGGGTGATCTCGGAACCGCTGACCATCCTGAACACCAACATCGCCGTCTATATCGGCATCGTTTACACTTACCTGCCGTTTATGATCCTGCCGATCTATGCCGCCCTCGACCGCATGGATGACAGTCTGATCGAAGCCGCAGAAGACCTCGGCTGTTCGCGCATGTCTGCCTTTTGGCTGGTTACTGTGCCGTTGTCGAAAAACGGTATAATCGCAGGTTGTTTTCTGGTCTTCATCCCTGCACTGGGTGAATTCGTTATCCCGTCGCTGTTGGGTGGGTCAGGTACATTGATGATCGGTAAGGTCCTGTTTGAAGAGTTCTTTAACAACCGCGATTGGCCTGTCGCCTCTGCGGTGGCTGTGATCTTGCTGTTGATCCTGATTGTTCCCATCGTTCTGTTCCAGCGGAACCAGCAAAAACAGGCGGAGGCAGAAGGATGAAACGTCTCAGCCCTTTCAACATCACGGCGCTGACCCTTGGCTTTGCCTTTCTCTACCTGCCGATGATCCTGCTGGTGATCTACAGTTTTAACGAATCCAAACTGGTCACGGTCTGGGCCGGCTTTTCGACAAAATGGTACGGGGAGTTGTTGCGCGATCAGGCATTCCTTGATGCGGCTGTTGTAACCATCAAGGTGGCCGTCCTATCATCTACATTGGCCACAGTGCTGGGCACGATGGCGGCGTATGTGCTGGTCAACGGCGGGCGATTTATGGGGCGCACGGTGTTTTCCGGCATGATCTACGCACCGCTGGTGATGCCCGAAGTGATCACGGGACTGTCTTTGCTGTTGCTGTTTATCGGCATCGGGCTGGACCGTGGCGTCCTCACGATCGTGTTGGCGCATACGACTTTCGCAATGTGCTATGTGTCAGTTGTGGTGTCGTCGCGTCTGGTCAGCTTTGACCGCTCTCTTGAGGAGGCGGCGCTTGATCTGGGGTGCAACCGCTTTGACGCTTTCCGGTTGGTTACGTTACCAATCATTGCACCTGCGGTAATTTCCGGATGGCTCTTGGCGTTCACACTCAGCCTCGATGATCTTGTAATCGCGTCATTTGTTTCCGGCCCCTCTTCCACGACTCTGCCCATCAAAATCTGGAGCTCTGTGCGTCTCGGTGTTTCGCCCGAAATTAACGCACTATCGACAATGATGATCGGCATCGTGACGATTGGCGTCATCAGCGCCTCTCTCATCTCCAAGCGCAATTCGGTGCGCGCGCAAAAGGATGCACAGGCGGCCGAGCGGAGCGCGTGAAGCGGATTTTTGATGCTTACGCTTACGGGCACGGTCCGCGCGCAGGCTGTTGGTGGAATGCGAGCTACGAGGGCGACAGGTACGGCACAGTCGCGGAAAGTACACGAACGGATGTAGCTGTGATTGGCGGCGGTTTTACCGGCCTGTCTGCGGCACTTCACCTGGCGCAATCAGGTATAAGCGTGACCGTTCTGGAGGCCGAGAAGATCGGTTGGGGGGCATCGGGCCGGAACGGCGGCTTTTGCTGTCTGGGGGGCGGGATGGTCGAAGATGCCGTTCTTGACCGCCGGTTTGGGCGCAATGGCCGAGTTGATTTCCGTCGAACTGAATTGGCGGCGGTCAATCTGGTCGAACAGATTGTGGCCGCGCACAGCATCGAGATTGACCGCCATTCTGCTGGTGAGACGTCCCTTGCGCATCGCCCCAAAGACATGGCGGCACTGGAGGCGCATGCTGCAACGATCCAAGAGAATTACGGCGTTGATCACCAACTTCATCGCGCTGGTGATCTTCCAGCGCTGGGCATGGCCGGTCCTTTCCATGGTGGGCTTACGGTACAGGCAGGATTTGGGCTTAACCCGCGTAAATATCTGTGCGGATTAGCCCAATCGGCCAAAACTGCGGGTGCGCGCATTTTTGAAAGCAGTCCGGTTAAAGATATCGCACAGAGTCAGGATGGCTGGGTCTTTCAGAGCAACGGGCACACCGTGCAGGCGGATCAGGTCATTCTGGCGACAAATGGTTATTCCTCGGATGATGTGCCACGCTGGCTGTCCGACCGCTATTTGCCTAGCCAGTCCAACGTAATTGTGACCCGCCCGATGAGCCAAGATGAACTTGGTGAGGCCGGATGGACGTCTGATCAGATGGCCTATGACACACGGCATCTGCTGCACTACTTTCGTTTGATGCCAGATCGCCGGTTCCTTTTTGGCATGCGTGGCGGCGTGTTTACCGGTGCAAAAGCCGAAGCGCGCGCGGCAGCCCGAGTCCGCGCCGATTTTGATGCAATGTTCCCCGCGTGGCGGCATGTAGAGGCGACACATGGTTGGTCTGGTATGGTCTGCCTCGCGCGAAACAAGCTGCCGTTTGTAGGGGCGGTGCCTGATCACGCGGGCCTTTGGGCTGGAATGTGTTACCACGGCAACGGTGTTGCCATGGGTAGCTATGCTGGCGCATTACTGTCGCAGCTGGTGCAAGGAAAATCCCCTGATCTAAATCACCCACAAGCCTTGCGTAGTCCGTTACGCCGGTTTGGTCTCGGGCGTTTTCGCCGCGCGGTCATTCCTTTGGCTTACGCACATTACTGGATGGCTGATCGCTAGGTTCCTTCCCGAAGTGCGGTAATACTGGCGGCTGGCGCTGCGCCACCGCCTGCGAAAATCACCTGCGCTTCGGCCCCAATATTTTGAACTTCAATGATACGCGCATATGTACTGGCCGGTGTGGCCGTGAGGGTACCGCCACCGGTACCCTTTGCCTCAATCTCGAACCGGTAAAGACCTGTCGGAAGGGGCGAGCCGTTTTCTTGTACGCCTGCCCACAGAACCGGAGCGGTAGACACCGGCAGTGCGCCGCGGTCTACTTCGCGGTCTTGTGCGTCATAAACCACCAGTTCCATTTCCTGCGCCCCGACGGGCGGTTCCGGCAATACAGTGACAGGCGCGTTGTCAAACAGAACCGGAGCAGTGGTCCGCCCCTCCATCCCGATCCATCCAGCCATCTGCCCCATGGTGCCGCTGCCAAGTTGGGCGGCCAGCGCCGTTAGCAAATCGTTCGAAAGGACCTGTTGTTCAACCATCGAGAATTGCGCCAATTGTGCGGCGTATTCAGAGCTATCCAACGGTTCCAGAGGGGTCAGAGGTGGTCGCGGATTTTCGGACCAGTTGTTAAGGTGGATTGCATGACGAAAGAAGTGATCCCAAATGACAAAACGAAAGAACCATTCGCCCGATTTCAAAGCCAAGGTTGCGCTTG
>JAQXCD010000011.1 GCA_029252045.1 Sulfitobacter sp. | reverse complement strand
TTCAGAAATGCGGGCTGGGATCGGCAAATGGCTGACGTATTACAACTCTGAGCGCCCGCATTCGACTCACGGCATATTGACCCCAGATGAGGCCTATGTCAGCAAAACCGAACCAATGAGATTAGCAGCCTAAATAAAACCCAGATCCACCTTAACAAGGCTGAAAACTGGTCTAAAATCTAGGATCACCTCTGTTTTGCGGGGCGGGCACTGCGGGTGTGGACAACTGTCAGTCCCGTGCAGCGTTTCCGATAGGTGGAACTGTATGCAACGGTGCGCCCAAGTAGCTTGCAGCAAGGCATCTTGCACGTTGTGAACAGGCGGTCTGTCGGGGCACATAGGGGCAGACCCGTTGCATAGAGGACCCACACGATGGCCCCGATTTCTGATCATCCGCTGCGCTATGCCCTGAGTGGCGAGCTACATGCGCGGCCCTTTCCGAATGTCACAGCGCCACAGGTCGTGGCGTTTCTGGCGATCAAGCAAGCGGGTAACGGGGCCGCGCGCAACCGCGACCGCGGGACTGACATGGCGCATCTGGTGGCCTTGTTGAAGCACTATGGTGCGCCATTGCCCGATCCGAACGCTACGCATTACTACGGAGCTATGGGCAAATTCGAGCTGAAGTGGGAGCAGCATACCGAGTTTGTGACCTATACGGCCTTTTGTGATGATCTGAGCGAGCGGCCCTTTGATCCGGCCGAATTTGATGTTTTCCCGGCCCATTGGCTTGAGGCGGCACCGGGCCACCGGCTCACATCCAGCCTGCTGCGTCTTATGCCTTTGCCCTCCCGCACAGAGGCCGTGGGTGAGCACCTGCGCGAGTGGTTTGTGCCCGAGAGCCTTGCCGTGGGTCACGTGCTGGAGGAGGCTGCAGTTGTGGCCAGCGATTTCCGGATTGATCCTGCGGGGCACACGCGGTTTGCGGTTTTTGTGCCCCCACAGACAGGCTCGCGGCGTATCGGGCGGATCATCCAGCGCCTGCTGGAGATCGAGACCTATAAGACCATGTCGATGCTGGGCTTTGCCCTGACACGCGAAATTGGCGGGCAGGTTGGCCGGATGGACCACAGGATCAGTGATCTGATGGCAAAGATGAGTGCGCAAGAGCAGAGGCCGGAGGATACGCTGAACGCTTTGCTCGATGTTTCGGTCGAGTTGGAGAATGTGGTGGCGCAGACCTCGTTCCGCTTTGCAGGCACAGCCGCCTATAAGGCAATTGTGGACGAAAGGATTGTAGCTCTGCGCGAGGCGCGTTTTGAGGGGCGGCAGGGGTTTGGTGAATTTATGATGCGCCGCTACGAGCCCGCCATGCGGACTGTAATCTCGATGCAGGAGCGGTTGGAGCGGATGTCGGCGCGGGCGTTGCGTGCGTCCGATCTGCTGCGTACGCGGGTTGATGTTGAGCGTTCGGCGCAAAACCAGGCGATCCTGGAGAGTATGGATAAGCGGGCAGATTTACAGTTGAGATTGCAGCACACGGTCGAGGGGTTGTCGGTGGTCGCGATCAGCTATTACGCGGTCTCACTCGCGAGTTATCTGCTGTACCCGCTGACAGACCTGACCGGATATTCGAAGGGGTATATCACGGCAGCTGTGACATTGCCTGTGGTCCTGTTGGTCTGGGCGGCTGTGCGGCGGGTGCGGCAACGCCTCGGATAGGGTTGCGCCCGGAGAGGGGGCGGGATTGAGTTTAAAGGCACAATAAAGAAGAAGAGCCGCACGCTGTGGATCAGCGGCGGCCCTTTTGTCTGAGTGGTGGTGCGGTGCGCCTAGCGGCCGCGGATGCGGGGGTCCAGGGCGTCGCGCAGGCCGTCACCGAGGTAGTTCACGCTGAGCACCGTCATCGAGATCAGGATACCCGGGAGCATCACACGCTCGGGGTATTCCTGCATACGGTCAACAGCGTCTGAGAGCAGTTTGCCCCAAGTGGGGAAGTCGGACGGGAAGCCTACACCAAGGAAGCTGAGGGCGGATTCGGTAATGATGGCTGTGGCCAGACCTAAAGTGGCGGAGACCATGATTGGGGAGAACACGTTTGGCAGCAGGTGGCGGCGGATGATTTTGCCGGACGTCGAGCCGATGGAGCGCGCGGCGAGGATGAACTCGCGTTCTTTCAGGGCAAGGATATCGCCGCGCACGATGCGGGCGGTCTGCATCCATGAGGTCAGGGCGATGACTGATACGATAAGGACAAACATGCCTTTTTCCGGACTGCCGAAGAAGCTGGTGAGGGGTTGGCGGAACAGGGTAACGGCCAGCAGCACCAAGGGTAGGATCGGCAGGGACAGCACCAGATCGGTGAGGCGCATCAGGAGGAAATCGGCGCGTTTGAAATAGCCGGAGGCCACACCGACTGTGGTGCCGATGAGCAGCGAGAGGATCATTGCGGACCAGCCCACAGCCATGGAGACGCGTCCGCCGTAGATCATCTGGGCGAAGATGTCGCGGCCCAACTGATCGGTGCCGAAGGGGTGGGCCCATCCGGCAATTGCACCGCTGTCCCAGATCAATGTATAGATCGGGCGCCAGTTCTTGTTACGGATGTCCAGTTTGGTCGGCTCGAGGTCCCACAGGTAGGGGCCAAAGATCACACCAAGCGTGATAAACAGCAGAAACCCGGCCCCAAACATCGCACCTTTGTGTTTGCGGAATTGATCCCAGACATCACGCCACTGGCTGCGCGGTGGCTTGGAAGGCTCTTTGTCTTTCAGGGCACCGAAGACTTCGATCTCGGCTGATTGATCAGTCATAGCGGATCCTTGGGTCAAGCACGCCGTAAAGGATATCGGCAATGAGGTTGAACAGAACGATGAGGATGGCGAAGATGAACGTTAATGTCATGACCATAGGCAGGTCATTGGCAAAGAGGGCGGTCAGCAGCAGTTGGCCGATGCCGTTCACTTTGAACACGTTCTCTGTGATGATCGCGCCGCCGAAGATGGCGGGCATACCCAGAGCAATGACGGTGACCACGGGGATCATCGAGTTGCGCAGGACGTGGACCATGATCACAACGCTTTCTTTCAGGCCCTTGGCGCGCGCCGTGCGCACATAGTCCTGATTGAGGTTGTCGAGCATGGCCGACCGCATATAGCGGCTGATCTGTGCTGTGGTTTGCAGGGCCAGCACCATAACGGGCATGATCATCTGCATCACTTGTGTTTTGAAGGTTGCCCAGCTGTCTACCACCAACGTGGTGTCATAGATTGACGGGAGCCACCCCAGCGAGACGGAGAAGATCACGATCAGGAGGGGACCTGTGAAAAACGGGGGAATTGAAAAGCCAACCATAGTGATGAATGTGCCCGCCTGATCAAACACCGAATAATGGCGGTAGGCCGAGTAAATGCCGATCGGAATGGCAATCAGGATACCTACGACATAGCTGAGGCCCACAACCCAAATGGTTTGCGGCATGCGCTGTATGACAATGTCCATCACCGGAGAGCGGGTCTGCCAGCTGATCACGCGCTGCCTTTGCACCAACTCGCCTGTGACGGTGTCGACTGTCATGCTGAGATGTGTGTCTGGCAGCCAGCCCAAGAGAAAGCTGTTGGCCGTCAGGTGATCAATAAAGACAGAAGGCTCAACGATAAAGAACTGGTGTAACCATTTGATGTACTGGATGTGCACAGGGGCGCCGAGGCCAAGTGCCTCTCGCATTTTCTGCTTCACTTCCGGTGGAACCGTCAGCGGCACCTGTGCCATCGGATCACCCGGGGCAAGTTGAAGCAGCATAAAAATAACGAGGCTGATGAATAAAAGCGTCGGAATTGAAAGAACAAGTCGACGGATGGTGAAATTCAGCATCTAGCGGCGCCTTTATGTATCAGTCTGGTTCGGAATAAGGGGGGCGGGGTTTCCCCCGCCCTTTTGTCGTAAGGGTGCGGCGGGGAAACCCCGCCGCACCTGATATTACTTCATGCGGTACCAATCGGCTGCGTTCCACAGCTCGCTATCCCATGTGTTCAGCACAACGCCACCAAGGGAGTTGGAGTGTGCGGAAACGCGGGCACGGTTGACAAGTGGCACGATTGTCATGGTGTCTTTTGTGACCACGTCGTTCAGCTTGCGACCAATCTCGCCACGCTTTGCCAGATCGCCTGTTGCTGCCAGCTCGTCGAGCAGGGCGTCATAGGCCGGATCACAGAAGCGGTTGATGTTTTCACCCTGCCACTGGCTGGATGGCTTTGGCTCGTTGCCACAACGGTAGGCCGACAGGTAGGACTGTGGGTCTGTGCCGTTGAAGGTATTCGCATACATTTCTACGTCAGCGTAGAATTTCTGGAACGTGTCAGGCGAACCTGGGTCACCACCGAAGAATACGGACCCGTCAAGGTTACGCAATTCAACTTCCACGCCGATCTGGTTCCACCAGTCTTTGATCAAAGCCTGAAAATCCTGACGTACGGCGTTTGTCGAAGTCTGGTACAGGATCGACAGCTTCTTGCCGTCTTTGTCACGTACGCCATCGCCATCGGAATCTGTCCAACCGGCTTCGTCCAGCAGTGCTTTTGCACCGTCAAGATCTTGGACCAAGCACTCTGTGTTGTCGGAGTTGTAAAGATCAGGCGCGGGGACGAGGTTACACGTCGGGCGACCCGCCTTGCCATAGCCTACTTCGGTCAGCAGTTCACGGTCGATGGCCATCGACAGCGCTTTGCGGACTTTGAAATCGGACAGGAAGGGGTGTGGCTCTGCTACGGTGGAGCGTGTTTCTGGTGGCAGATCAGGTGACGGGTTTGTCAGGTTCATTTCCAGACGCTCAACCAGCGGACCAAAGCCTGCGATTGCAACGCCTTTGCCTGCTTCTTCCATCTTGGCAATTACATCGGGTGCCAGCTGGAGGTTCCACGCATAATCAAACTCGCCTGTTTCCAGAACGGCACGGCCAGCAGCAGCTGCATCGCCGCCCCCTTTGAACGTCATGGTTGCGAAGGCTGGTTTGCTCGCATCGCGGAAGTTTTCGTTCGCTGCCAGTGTGATTACGTCGTTGGGACGGAATTCTGTGACCGTGAACGGACCAGTGCCGATCGGGTTAAAGTTGGCTTCAGTACACTCTGGTGCTTTGGCACCAAGGCAATCGGCAAACTGTGCCGCTTGGATGATGGGGCTCTCACCGCCAACAAACGGGCCATACGGGTTTGGCTTGGGCGAGTCGAATGTGACCTTCACGGTCAGCGGGTCAATTGCTTCAACGCTTTTGACGCCATCGAATTTCGCGCCCTGTGCGCAGCCACCTTCGGGGTGCATACAGTATTCGGCAGTGAATTTCACGTCAGCTGAAGTAAATGGCGTGCCATCGGACCATTTCAGGCCTTCGGTGATTTTCCATGTGATCGTTGTCAGATCTTCGGAAACGCCGCCGTTCGCGACTGTCGGCACTTCGTCCACAAGCCATGGGACCATTTCACCGGTCTCGGTAAAGCGCGCAAGCGGCTCCACTATAAGGGAGGCCGATTCGACGTCTTTTGTGCCGCCGGACAGGAACGGGTTCAGGATTGAAGGTGCCTGCCAATACAGGACTTTCACGTCGCCATCGCGGCCACGCTCTTCCGAATGGCCTTCGGCAAATGCCATAGGCGTCAGAGCGGTCATGCAGACGGCTCCGAGTAGGGTGGATTTCAAAGTCATAAGATACTCCATGTTGCCCGCAAGTACGCCGGGATTTGGTCGCCCGGTGACCGGGACATTTTTAGATCAATCTGAGAGGATTGCTGCTGACGTAAAGTAAGGTCACGTTTTTTAACGCTTTTTACCGATCAGTCACTGCAGTCCCCCAGAATGCGTAACTCATTTGAAACATACCTCACAGAAATTGCAAGTGTTCTGCGCAGGGTGTGTGGGTTAAAACTTGTGCTTGCAGGTTTTTGTGGCACCGGAGGACGGATAGCGTCAGCAGATCGTTTGACGTGCCGGATGCTTGCGCATAGCGTGATCGCTAACACGCGGCGCTTGGCGCGCGGATTACTTGAAAGGATTGCCATGCTTGACCATTCCGATACGGCGCCGATAGCGCGGATTGAAGGCCTTCGTGTGGAATTTCAGACCAAAGACGGCCCCGTGGTCGGGGTTGAGGATGTGTCTTTCAATATCCATCCCGGCGAGACCGTTTGCGTTGTCGGAGAATCAGGGTCGGGCAAATCGGTGTCTTCGCTGTCGCTGATGCGGTTGGTAGAATTCGGCGGTGGCGAAATTGCCGGCGGCAAGCTGATGTTTGACCGCGGCGATGGGGCAGCCGATATTGATCTGGCCAACACCCCGCAAGATGAGATGCGCGGCATCCGTGGCAACGAGATAGGGATGATCTTTCAGGAGCCGATGACGGCGCTGAACCCTGTGTTTACGGTGGGCAAACAGCTGACCGAAGGGCTGCGGCTGCACAAAAATATGTCCAAGGCGCAGGCCGAGGCACGTGCGCTGGAGCTGATGACCCAAGTGCGCATCCCCGAGCCGCAAAAGCGTCTGGGCCAATATCCGCACGAGCTGTCAGGCGGTATGCGCCAGCGGGTGGTGATTGCGATGGCCTTGGCCTGTGAGCCGCGCCTGCTGATCGCGGACGAGCCGACGACGGCGCTGGACGTGACCATTCAGGCGGAAATTCTGGCGCTGATGGACCGGCTCAAGCGCGAAACCGGCACAGCCGTTATGTTCATCACCCACGACATGGCGGTGGTGGCCCAGATGGCCGACCGCGTCGTTGTCATGTTCCGCGGCAAGAAGGTCGAGGAGGGGACCGTCGAGGAAATCTTCGAGAACCCACAGCACCCTTATACCAAGGCGCTGCTGGCTGCTGTGCCCAAACTTGGCGAGATGACAGGTAAGGACTATCCCGAGCCGATGAAGCTGCTGGGCAACGAAGACAGGCCAATCCTGCCGATCAAGGGCACTGATGAAGTGCTGTTGACGGTCAAGAACCTGACAACGCGGTTTCCGGTCACGGGCGGGCTGCTGCGCCGCACGGTTGCAAATGTGCATGCGGTCGAAGACCTGTCCTTCACGATCAATAAGGGCCAGACGCTCAGCCTTGTGGGCGAGAGCGGTTGCGGCAAGTCCACGGCGGGGCGGTCTATCCTGCGTCTGGTGAACCCAATGTCGGGAGAGGTTGATCTGGCAGGTAAGGACATCATGGCGTTGAATGCGCAGGATTTGCGCATGGCCCGTCTGGACATGCAGATGATTTTTCAGGACCCGTTTGCGTCACTTAACCCGCAGATGGGGCTGGCGGATCAGGTGGCCGAGCCAATCCATAACTATGGCCTGTTAAAAGGGCAGGCGGTCACAGACTGGGTCGAGACCCTGTTTGACCGGGTCGAACTGCCGCGCAGTTTCATGCGCCGCTTCCCGCATGAGCTGTCCGGCGGGCAGCGCCAGCGTGTGGCGATTGCGCGTGCCTTGGCGCTCAAGCCCAAGTTGATCATCGCGGATGAAGCCGTATCGGCGCTCGATGTATCGGTGCAGGCGCAGGTACTGAACCTGATGATGGAATTGCAGGCCGAGATGGAGCTGAGCTTCCTGTTTATCTCCCATGATATGGCTGTGGTCGAGCGGGTGAGCCACCATGTGGGCGTCATGTATCTGGGCCGCATCGTGGAATTGGGACCGCGCCGCGAAGTGTTCGAAAACCCGCAGCACCCCTATACCCAAGCGCTGATGAAGGCGGTTCCCATCGCGGACCCGCGCAAGCGCAAAGCGGAGAAGGATCTGAACTTCAAACCGATCCCGTCGCCGATCCATCCCGTCAGCTATGTGGCCGAGCCGAGTGTCTACCGTGACGTTGGCAAGGGGCATAAGGTGCTGATTACGGACAGTGGTTATTAGGGAAGCTGCAGCATGTGGGCTGGCATTCGCAAGGCAATAGGGGCATCGCCCGTGCAAGTTTATGCAACAAACATGATGTTCTCTGGCTTCATGAAGCTGTGGCTTGCTGCTCTCCCTGCGCTGCTCGTGTTTGGGCTGGCCATCAATTATCTATTTTCTGGAGGCCTATAATGGGAGACCGACTTTCACCGCTGGAACTGATGACAAAACTCATCAGTTTTCCGACCGTCTCGCGCGATACAAACATCCCGCTGATTGACTGGGTCGAGGAGTATCTGACCAGCCACGGGATTAAATCCCACCGCTACATCGATCCTGATCAGCCGAAACATGCGCTGTTCGCCCATGTGGGGCCGGATGTTGAAGGCGCGATTGTGCTGTCGGGACACACGGATGTGGTCCCTGTAGACGGTCAGCCATGGGAGACGGACCCGTTTACCGTTGTTGAAAAAGACGGCAAATACTACGGGCGCGGCACCTGTGACATGAAGGGCTTTGACGGCTTGGCCCTTTGGGCGCTGGTGGAGGCGCATTACGCAGGTGTCAAACGTCCACTGCAAATCGCGCTAAGTTTCGATGAAGAGGTCGGCTGTACCGGCGCGCCGCCGATGATAGCCGCGATGCAGGGTGTGGTGCCCAAAGGCAGGGCGGTAATTGTGGGCGAGCCGTCGAGCATGCAAGCCGTGACAGGCCACAAAGGCGGGTCGGGCTTTAACACCCATGTGGTCGGTTTCGAGGTCCACTCAAGCCTGCTGCACACGGGCGTCAACGCGATCATGGCCGGAGCCAAGCTGATCGAATGGGCGAACGAGCAGAACACAGCCAATATGGCGGCCAAGCCGTCCGAACTGGCCTCGATGTTTGATCCACCCTTTACGACAGTGCATGTCGGCATGATCAGCGGTGGTACGGCCCATAATATCACGGCCAAGGACTGCCGTTTTGCGATGGATTTCCGCGTGGTGCCCGGTGAAGACAAGGAATACTGGAAAAACGCTTATCTCGCCAAAGTGCGCGAGGTTGAGGAAGCGATGCAAACGGTGGTGCCGGAGACGCGCATCGACATCACGCCGCGTTTCGACGTGCCTGCCTTGCAGCCCGAAGAAGAGGGCGAAGCCGAGACGCTGGTGCGCCAGATCACCGGTGACAACGCCAGCCACAAGGTCAGCTATGGCACCGAAGCGGGGCAGTTTCAGGACGCAGGCTATAGCGCGGTGATCTGCGGTCCGGGTGACATTGCCCAAGCGCACCAGCCGAATGAGTTCATAGAGATCTCCCAGTTCAACGCGGGACATGACTTTATGCGCAAACTGGTTGAGCGGCTTTGCCTCTGAGAGTTGTCCTGCGATGAACGGCTTTCCAATACATGCGGGGCAAGCGCCCAAATATACCGGCGCGCTGCCCGATGCCGTTGATCTGGTGGTCATTGGCGGCGGGGTGATCGGTATTTGCACAGCGCTGTTTGCTGCACGCAGCGGGGCCAAGGTGCTGGTGCTTGAAAAAGGTCTGGTGGCGGGTGAGCAATCCAGCCGCAACTGGGGCTGGATCCGCCAGCAGGGCCGTGACCCCGACGAAATGCCGATTATGGCCGAGGCACAGCGGCTCTGGGTGCAGCTGTCACGCGAGACGAACGAGGACATCGGGCTGGTGCAGGCTGGGGTCACCTATTTGGCTGGCAGTGAAAAGACGCTGGCGGGGTATGAAAAATGGCTGCCCCATGCAGCGCCGCTGGGTGTGACCAGCAAGATGTTGTCGCGGGCCGAACTGGCAGCGTTATATCCGGGTCTGACCGAAACCCCTCTGGGGGCTCTCCATACCTCCAGTGATTACCGCGCCGAGCCTTGGGCGGCAGTGCCCGCATTGGCGGGTATTGCGGTGCGCGAAGGTGTCCAGATCACCGAGCATTGCGCGGTGCGCTGTCTGGACATCACAGACGGCAAGGTGACGGGCGTTGTAACCGAGAAGGGCCGCGTGTCTGCACCGCGTGTTGTCTTGGCGGGGGGCGCGTGGTCCGCTCTGTTCTTGCGCAACCACGGCGTAACTCTGCCGCAGCTGTCTGTCCGTAGCCAAGTGGCGGCGACCGTGCCGTTGGTCGATATCGGGCAGGCCGCCGGGTCAGGCAAGGATCTGGCATTTCGGCGCCGCGCGGACGGGGGCTATACGCTGGCTCCCAACGGCCCGTCCGAGCTTTATGTCGGGCCGGATGCCTTTCGGGCTTTGCCCAAGTATATCAACCAGCTGCGCGATGATCCGTTTGGCTGTATGCTCAATTTCTTCCCGCCGTCAGGTTTCCCTGATGCATGGATGACCAAACGGCGGTGGAGTGGGCAGGACGTCACCCCGTTCGAGCGGATGCGCATTTTGGACCCGAAGCCGGTGCCGCGCAAAATGGCCAAACTCGCCCGTGATTTTGCCGCTATGTTCCCGCAACTGGGCGAGGTCCGGCTGGCGAGTACTTGGGCCGGCATGATAGATACGATGCCCGATATCGTTCCCGTGGTTGACCACACCCCGATAAAGGGATTGATTGTCGGCACAGGGATGAGCGGCCACGGCTTTGGCATTGGTCCCGCGATGGGCCGGATATTGGCCGATCTGGCTGCGGACAAATCCGCGGGTCATGACATGACGCGGTTCCGCTTTGCCCGCTTTACCGACGGGACCGTGATGGTACCTGGACCAGACCTGTCCAAACCACCTGACTTTTGAAAAGGATACACCATGCCGATCAAGAACCGTTTTGCCGATATGCACGCCGAAATCACAGGCTGGCGTCACCACCTGCACCAGTACCCCGAGCTGATGTTCGAGGTGCACGAGACGGCCAAGTTCGTCGAGAAGAAGCTGCGCAGTTTTGGCATCACGGATATCACCACAGGCATCGGGCGCACAGGCGTTGTCGCGGTGATTGAGGGGCGGAATACGGGGTCAGGCCGGACTATCGGTTTGCGTGCGGATATGGACGCACTGCCGATCGAGGAAGCGACCGGGCTGGAATACGCTTCAAAGAATTCAGGTGTCATGCACGCCTGCGGCCATGACGGGCATACCGCCATTTTGCTGGGTGCAGCGCAATATCTGGCGGAGACGCGTAATTTTGACGGGCGTGTGGTGCTGATCTTCCAACCGGCAGAAGAGGGCGGTGGTGGCGGCCGCGAGATGTGCAAAGACGGTCTGATGGACCGCTGGAGCATCGACGAGGTGTACGGTCTGCACAACATGCCCGGAACAGAGGTCGGCAGTTTCCATATTAGGGCGGGTGCAATGCTGGCCGCCACGGACGAATTCAACATCACCATCACCGGAAAAGGCGGCCATGCAGCGGCCCCGCACGAGGCGATTGATCCCAATCTGGCCGCGGCCCATGTGATTGTTGCCCTGCAATCCATCGCCAGCCGAAATGTCGATCCGCTGGGGCAGGTGGTGGTGTCGGTCTGTATGCTCCGCTCTGACAGCGAAGCGTTCAACATCATCCCGCACCGTGTGACCATGAAGGGTACGGTGCGCACGCTGGATGCTGCCGTGCGCGATCTGGCAGAGCAGCGGCTGGCCGAGATCGTCGATCTGACCGCGCGCGCCCACGGCTGTACGGCAGAAATCGACTATGAGCGCGGCTATCCCGCAACCGTAAACCATGATGCAAACACTGACTACGCCGCAGACGCAGCCGAGGCAGTAACGCCGGGTGTCGAGCGCAACACGCCGCCCATTATGGCGGGTGAGGATTTCTCCTTCATGCTGGAAGAACGGCCCGGTGCCTATATCCAGCTGGGCAATGGGGGCGGATTTTCCGTGCACCATCCCGAGTACCAGTTCAATGACGAGGCAATTCCGGCAGGCTGTTCATGGTTTGCCGAAGTCGTCGAGCGGCGGTTGGCTCTGGCTTGATATTCCTGCGGTATCGCAGCACCTAAATGTGCCCCAAAGACATATCACAAAAGGACTACCCCATGGCCGTCAAGAACCGCTTTGCCGAACTACACAAGGACATCACCGCATGGCGTCGTGACCTGCACGCGCATCCTGAAATCCTGTTCGAGACCCACCGCACCTCTGCCACGGTCGCTGAAAAGCTGCGGGCCTTTGGCTGTGATGAAGTCGTTGAAGGGATTGGCCGTACGGGTGTTGTAGGTTTGATCAAGGGGCGCTCGACCGCGTCAGGCAAAGTTGTGGGCCTGCGGGCAGATATGGACGCGCTGCCGATCCATGAGGAAACGGGGCTCGAGTATGCCTCAAAAACCGATGGCGCGATGCATGCCTGCGGGCATGATGGCCACACCGCGATGCTGCTGGGGGCGGCGCAATATCTGGCAGAGACGCGGAATTTTGACGGAACCGCAGTGGTGATCTTCCAGCCAGCCGAAGAGGGCGGCGGCGGGGCCAAGGTAATGTGTGACGATGGGTTGATGGACCGCTGGGGTGTTCAGGAGGTCTACGGCATGCACAACTGGCCCGGTATGCCCGCGGGCAGCTTTGCCATCCGTGAGGGCGCGTTCTTTGCGGCAACCGACCTGCTGGACATCGAGGTCGAGGGGCTGGGCGGCCACGCTGCCAAGCCGAACGAGACGATTGACACAACCGTAGTGGCCAGCCAGATTGTGGGCGCGCTGCAAACCATCGTGAGCCGCAATGCCGATCCGGTGAAGACGATCGTGGTGTCCATCACCTCGTTCGAGACATCATCGCACGCCTATAACGTGATCCCGCAAAAGGTGCGGATGAAGGGGACGGTGCGTACTATGGCACCAGAGACCCGCGATCTGGCGGACAAACGTGTGAACGAGATTTGTACCGGTATTGCCAGCGCCATGGGCGCGGTGGCACGGGTGACCTACCACCGCAACTATCCGGTGATGGTCAACCACGCAGCACAAACCGAATTTGCCGCCGATGTGGCCCGCTCGGTCTCTGGCGATTGTGCCGAGGCGCCGCTGGTGATGGGCGGCGAGGATTTTGCCTTTATGCTCGAAGAACGCCCTGGTGCCTATATTCTCGTCGGCAATGGCGATACGGCTATGGTGCATCATCCGCTCTATAACTTTAACGATGATGTTATCCCCGCCGGTTGCAGCTGGTGGGCGGGGATTGTGGAGCAGCGGATGCCGAGCGTTTAAGCTCTGGCACCTGCGCCTGTTGAGGGCGCAGGTTTGAGTTTAGGGGCACAATAAAGAAGCGCGGGTGTGGCCGGCTTAGGCGTTTAGCAGCTTACGGTAGAGCGTGATCAGCTGGGCTGCTTCGCGTTCGATCGAGAAGTGTTCGGCAACGTGGGGGCGGGCGTGTTTGGCCCATTCTTTGATCGGCGCGGGCGGCTCGAACGCTTCGCATATTGCGTTCATCAGGGCGGCTGGATCGTTAATGTCGACTAGCACTCCTGTTTGCGGCGTGACGATCTGCTCGAAGGCGCCCACGCGGGTGGCGATTACCGGCACGCCGCAAGCCATGGCCTCGATCGGGGTCAGGCCGAAGCCTTCGGAGCGCTGGGGTGCGACATAGATATCGAGCACGCGGTACCAATCGGCCATCTCCTCTACGGGGACTTCGGGCAGGAAATGGACGCGCTCTGTCAGCCCTTCGTTTTCCACACCGTCCTTGATCTGTTGCAGGAACTTCTGATCTTTTGGCACGGCGCGGCCCATGATCAGGGCATGGGCGGGGAAGCATTTGTTTACGCCTGCCATGGCTGCGTAAAAGAGGTCGGTCCCTTTAGAGCGGCGGATGCGCCCGTAGCAGCCAATGAGCAGGCCTTCAACGGGCAGGCCGAGCTTGGCGCGCAAGGCCGCGCGGTCGGGGGCGGGTGCGTAGCCTTCCAGATCGATGCCATGCATGATCACGGTTGCGGGGCGTTCCAGATAGGCTGCGGTTTTGTCGGAGGTGGCGACAACGGCATCCATGCGCCGGATCAGCCATCGCGTGAGGCCCGTTTGTTTGCGCTGTGACGCGGAGGTGAACAACAGCTTGAGGTTTTTGCCCAACAGATATTTGAGCACCAGTCCGCCGATCATTTCCACATTGCGGCGGGCGTGCCAGACGCGTCTGGTTTTGCGTGGCAGTGTCAGCAGCGCACGCAGCGGTATTTGCGGCACATGGGCGGGCAGGACAGGGCCGGTCGCAACGATGGCGATGTCGCGGGCTTGCACGGGGACCAGCCGCACAATGGTGGCGGTCACGCCGGACAGGTGACGTTTGAAATTGGGCGCAATGACGCGGATATCGTGCAGGTTGGTCATGTCAGCCTCAGTGCGGTTATCAAACGGGTGGCAATACTGTCCAGCTTGCCTGTCTCTTCTGTTGCAAAGCTTTTGGCTGCTGTCACCGCTTGGGTCAGTGCGGCCGGATCACGCAGCAGTCCGTCAACCTGTGCGACCAGATCAGCAGTATCCGCGACAATTCTAGCGGCCCCCGCAGCCTCCATCGCGGCAAAGGTTTCGGCAAAGTTAAAGACATGGTTGCCCGACAGCACAGTATCGCCGGATTGGGCCACCTCAAACGGGTTGTGACCCCCGATGGGCAGCAGCGATCCGCCGAGGAAAACGATATCTCCCAAGGCGTACCAATTGCCAAGCTCGCCCAATGTATCGGCCAGATAGACTGCACCGCCTGGCAGGTCACCCCGGCTGCGGCGGGTGTAGTCCATGCCGGTATCGGCAATGTGCTGGATCACTTCTGTGGCGCGCTCGGGGTGGCGCGGGATCAGGATAAGATGCAAATCGGGGTGCGTTTCGCGCAGCAGTTTATGCGCTGCCAGTACAATCTGTTCTTCGCCTTTATGGGTCGAGGCCGCGATCCAAACGGGGCGGTGACCCAGCTTTGCACGGGCCTCGAATAACAGGTCCTCATCGGTGGGCAGGCGGCCCGCGAAGGATTTGAGGTTTTGCCCGCGGGCAACGCGGGGGGCGGGCGCATGAATACGCACCATTGCTTCGGCCATTGCGTCATTCTGGGTCAGGATCAGGTCAAAAACCTCGAGCACGAATGCAGCAAGGCGGGGGCGTTTTGCCCATGCTTTGATAGAGCTTCCGGACATGCGCGCATTCACCAGCGCCATGGCGGCACCAGTGGTATGGGTCCGGCGCAGCATTTGCGGCCAAAGCTCGCTTTCTACAAACACGGCTGCATCGGGGCGCCAGTGGTTCAGGAAACGACTAAGCGGGCCGGGCGCATCAAGCGGTGCAAACTGATGCACAGTACGCGGTGGCATCCGCTGGGCTATCAGGGTTGCTGAGGTGGCTGTGCCGGATGTGATCAGAAATTGCGCATCGGGCAGCATTGTCCCTATGCGTGTGATCAGGGCCAGCACAGACAGGCTTTCCCCGACAGAGGCCGCATGAAACCAGATCAGCTGGCCCTTGGCGCGGTTTTCAGTTGCGTGCCCAAGCCGTTCATGCGCGCGGTGCGTGGGAACACCTGCTTTGCGCAGCTTTGTGACAACGGAACGCGCTGCGAAAGGCAGTGCAGCCATGCTCAATGCTACATAGGTCCGGTAGAGCAGCGGCACGCGCATTGCGCTCACCCGCCTGTGTGGCTCATGTGGCGGGGCATCTGGCCGCCCGCCGTCTGGCGGGAATAGTCGAAATCATGTCCCTTGGGCTTGAGGTTTATGGCGGCGCGGATCGCCTCCTCCAGTGGGGCGTTGTCATCGGGATGCGCACGAAGCGGCGCGCGCAAGTCGGCTTTGTCCTCCTGACCGAGGCAGAGGTAAATCTCGCCCGTGCAGGTCAGACGCACACGATTGCAACTCTCGCAAAAGTTATGGCTTAGCGGGGTGATAAAGCCTATTTTCTGGCCTGTTTCCTCCAGCCGGACATAGCGCGCCGGTCCGCCTGTGTTCTCGGCCAGATCGGTCACCGTATAATGTTCCGCATACTTGGCCCGCACGTCCTTGAGGGACCAATACTGGTCAATCCGGTCCTCGTTTCCGATGTCGCCCATAGGCATGACTTCGATCCACGTCAGATCCATATCCCGCTCGGCACACCACTGCGTGATCTGTGCCAACTCCGGCTCGTTAAAGCCCTTCAGTGCCACGGCGTTGATTTTGACGCGCAGGCCTGCCGCCTGTGCCGCATCAATGCCGCGCAAAACCTGGGGCAGGCGCCCCCAACGCGTGACCTCGGCAAATTTCGCCTCGTCCAGCGTATCAAGCGAGACATTCACCCGCCGCACACCCGCCGCATAAAGATCATTGGCGTATTTCTCCAGCTGGCTGCCATTGGTCGTCAACGTCAATTCTTTGAGCGTTCCTGCGTCCAGATGCCGCCTCATCCCGTCAAAGAATGTCATGATACCGCGCCGTACCAACGGCTCTCCGCCGGTTATACGCAGCTTTTGCACCCCCAGACCGATGAAGGTGGAGCACATGCGATCCAGCTCCTCCAGCGTCAGCAAATCGCGTTTCGGCAGGAAGGTCATGTTCTCCGACATGCAGTAAACACAGCGGAAATCACAACGGTCCGTGACAGAAACACGCAGGTAAGTGATGGCGCGGGCGAAGGGATCAATCAAAGGTGCTATCATGCCCCAATTGGTATAGGCGGTACGGTGGCGGGGCAAGTGTGATTTGAGGGGGTTGGAGTGGCGGCAAAGCTGGATTATCTATAGCGGATGAAATGTATTTCCTTATCCCTTGCTGCGGGTGCAGCTGTTCTTGCGCTGACTGGCTGTGCACAGCTGGGACTAGGCCAACCCGAAGATTCCCGTGTGCCCGTTGTCGCGGCGCCGGTTGAGCAAGCCACAGCAGCCTCTGATTTGCCCGAGGCCACCGCCGCGGATGTCGCCGCAGTTCCCGCCGATCCGGTGCTCACTTCCGCGCCACCACCGCCAAGACACAGGCCGCACTGGACACCACTACACCAGAGCAACGCAAACAGGCCGCAGCGCCCACACCGACAGCAGCAACCTCTAAATCCCTCGGCACGACGGTTGCCAGTCTGGGCACCCCTACCGAACCGGGGTTCTGGCTCAAAACACCACTGGTGAAATCCGAAACCAAAGGCCGCGTGACCAACAAAGCCAACGGTAAATCCTCAGCGGTCACCCTGATCCCCATCGAGGGCCCCGCCACAGGCGGCAGCCGCTTGTCATTGCCCGCTATGCGCCTGATTGAGGCCCCCCTGACCGAACTGACGGAGCTGGAAGTCACTTTGGGTGGTTGATCCGCACGCCCGCAAAGCCGCTTCTTTATTGTGCCCTTAAACTCAATCCTGCCGCAGGTTTCACACCCTGCCACTTGCGTTTAGCGTAGCAGCCGCAAGGCTTCTTTGCGGGCAAATGGCTTCATACTGTCACCGTGGGCCTCAACAAACGCAGTCACACGCGGCGCGTCATGTTTGCTCAGATCGCGCAGCCACCATGCAACGGACTTCTGGATAAACCACTGCGGGTCAGCGACATAGCGTGCGGCCCAGCCGAGAATCCGGTCACGTGCCTCCAGCTCGTCTGGTTTGGGGTTGTTCTGTTTGGTCCAGGGCAAGGTGATCACCAGTGCTGCGCGGCGCGTCCACAAGTGCTCCGAGCGGGTCCAGTTCTCCACTTCATCCAGACGGGACCGATCAGCCACCAGCCGTTTTTGCCCTGCCATACAGGCATGGTCTGCAATGGCCCAACTGTCGAAATCGGGGCACCATGACGCGATGAGCTGCCATGCGGATTCATCATCCGGGCGCAACCGCGCTTGGGTCAGCAACTTGGCAGCGGCCAGACGTGCTTCGTAGATATTCGTGCGCCACAGCGCATCCGATAGGGCAACACGGGCGGGCACATCCAATTGCGCGCGCCAGTCTTTGTCCAGCAGATCAATTTGCGGATTGCCGAGGCCCAGATAGGTCCGGTCCGCTTTGTGATAGGCGCGCATGCTTGCCGCGCGCGCTGGGTCAGCCTGCGCCTCAAGCGCTGCAAGGTAGGGCTCATGCATCGGCAGGGCCGGACAGGATATGGGTTGGCATGTCGTCAATTGTTGTGCGGTTGCGGGTGTCCCAGTAGGTGGCGATCCCGTCCTGTCCCTTGTCTTCGGCCCATTTGCGCAGCACATCACGCTCACCGATGTGGTCAAAAAACGGTACCGCGTAGCCACAGCTGGACTGCATCATTTCCACAGCAACATCGTATATTTGCCGCGCCCCGTGTGATGGCTCGAAATACGTGTCCAGCATTTCAAAATCAGCATCGCGCGGATGCAGTGTGCGGGCCGTGCCATAGGCGCGCAGGATCATCGGGCGGATCTCAAACCCGCACCACATCAGCGTGATACGGTTAACGCGTGCCAGATGGCCTGCCGTCTCGTTGCCCGATCCGGTGAGGTTGCGCCAGATGATCCGGTTTGGCCCCATGACCCGCAGGCTGTCCATGCCTTTGGGCGATATGTTCACGCGGCCGTCCTCGGCAGCACTGCCGCAAAAGAAGATATGCTGCGCCTCGATGAACTGGCGGTGATCGTCGCTGATGTCATCGAATTGCTTGGCCATTATTCCACCGTAATGGAATGCAATGATAATAATATAACGGTTCTGAAGAGCATTTTAAGCCTTTGTTTTTTTGTCGTCTATCAGATGAATCTAAACTTACCAAGAGAGAACGGTTCCCTTCAATAATATCATAACCATCCTTCTTGCTTTGTGGATTTTTCCAGACCAATTGGTCTTCTACATATGGCAAGCTAAACTCTATTTTCAAAGAATGCGTCTGTTTGTCTTCGGTGGTTACAACAATTGCCTTTACTGTAGATTTTAGAAATTTTGACTTTTCTTCGAATGTTAGGTCCGGTGACTTGAGCCGCTCAATATCGTCGTCAAAATCTTTTCTCCAATCCAACCACTTTTCAGTTTGTTTTGAGTTGTAAATATCGTCCTCTAAGTCATCTCGTTGGATGTTAAGCTCAGATCTCTTCATCTCAACGCTCTTAATAAAGTTTTTCTGACTATCAATTAACTCTGTATCGCCAACAAAACTCTCAACCACTGATTGGTTCAGCAAATTGTTTAATTTATCCAAATCTTTGTTGATCTTCTTAATCTTATTCCGCTGATTTTTTTGATGATTTTTTATCTCAGATAATGTCTGATGTTTATCAAATGTATTAGCTTTGAAACTCTCCCTGAACAGAATGCTATTACTCAAAACATCAACTACTGTGGTCCAAACCTCCTGAAATCGTAGGTTCTGATGAAAGTATCAACGATCTCGCGAGTTTTGTCGCGATAAGCTTTCACTTTGGCGGGCGTCGGCCAATCGTAATGCGCCTCGTTCAAGTCATCCCACGACATTTCATCAACACCAATCGCCAAAGTCGACTCGAGATGTGGATCAATCCGTTCGTTGATCAGTTTGGCCACGTTTAGTTTGTTAATATAGAAAACTGCAGTGTGGCCATAATAGAAGATCAGCGGATGGCGCAGCATATTGGCGCGCGCGTAGTAGGCGTCATCGTCTACCAGACACTCAAAGATACTCTCGTAAAAATTTAATGTTTTATGGAAATATTCTAAAATTTTTTCCCGCTTTGACTCAACCGTACCTTCGTTCAGGAGTGGCGTCTTCGTCACGACAGATGTCGAGTTGGACAATTCGGAAATAGTTGGAATGACGTTCATGGGCCTGCTTTCAGATTGTGTCGTGCACAAGAAAACAGTCAGCGCTCGTTCTCGTGTAGTCCAGCCAACATTGGGCGGATGTGGATTGCGCCAACTGACGCCATTATTCTGAAGAAGACATTCAAGCGCCGCGCAGCATCCAGAAGATTAGGCTCACAGCCGACTTTGGTGATTTAGAGCTAATCCGTGATACGTGAGGTAGGCAACGTTTGGTTGGCGATGAGGTGGAAAGTGGGGGACTGGAGAATATTTCATGCACACATCAAATTTACCCGCCGTTCGTCCAAAACGTCTCGCCTGGAATAAGTGAAGATTGGTCGGCCAAAAACGCCACTTCTTCCTAAACATGTTTGGGCAATTCGAGTGCGACTAGAGATTGCAGAAAAAACGCGAGACCTCGCGCTTTTCAACATGGCCATTGATAGCAAGTTGCGCGGCTGCGATCTGGTAAAACTAAAGGTCGCAGATGTTTATGCTGCGGGGCAAATGAAAGATCGGGCTTCGGTTATGCAATCCAAAACGCAAAAACCCGTTCGTTTCGAAATTTCTGAAGGGACTAAAAAGTCTGTGAACAGTTGGCTGACAGATCCGCTGATGATGGGATCAGAATATCTTTGGCCCGGCAGGTTTCACAAGCCACTTCATATTTCTACAAGACAATATGCTCGCCTTGTTCAAGATTGGGTGAGTTCAATCGGTTTGGAACCAAGCGCTTTTGGAACGCATTCAATGCGAAGAACCAAAGTTGCCCAAATATATAAGAAAACCGGCAACCTCCGAGCCGTTCAGTTGCTTCTTGGACATACGAAGATGGACAGCACGGTTCGATACCTAGGTGTTGACCTAGAAGATGCGCTGGCAATATCAGAAGCTGTGAAAATCTAAGAGTTTGGGTCGCCGACGCTGGCGGCCCTTAGCGGACATTGAACAGATGACCGAAATGCTTTGGTGCGGCAGTGCAAAGCGGACGTTGGTTGTCGGTCCGGGTCGACACTAGGTTAACATTTGTGTGAAGCATCTGGGGGCAAGCGCGATTTTTTATGGCGTGATTATATGAATGCCGCTGAGCGACTTTAATCATAAGTTCTACTGCTGACTGCTCCAATCACAATCTATGTGGGATAGGATAATTCCATGTGAGCAAATTATGTGTCTTTTATAAAGAAATTATGATACATTTGTTGGGGCTTCACATGGAGGTGGCACAAATTCTGGGTAAGAACTTTCATCAGGGGATAACGCTTCGGCACTTGCGTGCGCTTGTTGCATTGTCCGATCTTAAGTTGGTCGCACGGGTGGCTGAGGCGCTCGGGGTGACACAACCAGCTGTGTCTAAACAGATTTCAGAGTTGGAAAAGATAGTTGGCGCACCTGTGGTCACACGGGACCGCAACCGGCTTTATCTGACGCTGATAGGCAGCCGCCTCGCAGATCATGCGCGCCAAGTGCTTGGACAAATTGATCGTGCTGCATTTGACATCGAAGCGATGACAAGTGGGGTATCGGGTTCTGTATCTGTGGGGGTAGTAAGTTCAGTCGCACCGACCCTACTGCCCAACACCATTGCGCTGTTAAAACGCAGCACGCCGCAAGCAAATGTGTCCGTTTCCGAAGACCATTTCGTTGAACTTTTGCCGCAGCTTGAAACCGGAGCATTGGATCTGGTGATTGCGAGAATTTGGCAGCCGCAGGAATTGGCGGGTATTGACCAAATGGCTCTGTTTTCTGAACCTGTCGTCGTTGTGGCTGGTCGCAACCATCCGCTCGTGGAAGGTGGTGATGTCGCATGGGCTGATGTGGTGAGTTATCCTTGGATTTTACCACAACCGAATTCCATTGCGCGCCAAGCTGTGGAGGCACTTTTTGCCGCGAACGGATTGTCGCCACCCACCAATACGATTGCGTCTTTGTCAATTGCACTGAACCTTGAACTCCTGCGTGCGATGCCTGCGCTCGGCCTGCTACCGCTACGGCTTGCGCAGGTACAGGCCGCGCGGGGCGAAATAGTGATCCTGCCGCTTGATACGCGCGACTTGTTGTCAGAAGCCCGCTGTTTTTGGCGCAAAGACCAAGTCTTGCAAAACGCGACACTATCGCTGTTCCTTAAATGCTTGCGCCAAACCACAGAAGACATTCAAAGCATTCCATTTGGTTAACGTTGTGAGTTGATAATTCACTATTATTGATCTGTTTTATTCACTACCTTAACCAAACGCACAGTTTGGGAGGGCTTTGGTGTTTGTTGTATATGTCATGAGTGTTGGAGGTCGCTGGTGAGCATTACAGCTTTGTCTGCTTGTGAGGTGCTTGCAGCGTTTAAGTCCAAGAGCCTGACGCCAACGGCTTATCTGCTGGCTTGCCTTGACGAAATTTCGCGTTTCAATCCCAAAATCAATGCACTGGCCGCGCTGGATATCGATCATGCCACTGTTGCGGCGGCTGATTCGACGAAACGCTGGCAAACGGGTTGCCCGATTGGTCCGCTCGACGGGTTGCCAATTGGCGTTAAAGATTTGCAAAACACCAAAGGCTTGTTGACCACCCATGGCAGCATTCGCGCAAGGGGGCACGTGCCTGACAATGATTTGCCGATGGTTGCGCGCCTGCGCGCGGCGGGCGCTATTATTCTTGCAAAGACAAATGTCCCTGAAATGGGGGCGGGTGGAAACAGCCGTAACCCTGTCTGGGGCGCGACAAGCAACCCGTTTGATGCCAATCTTATTGCTGGCGGCTCCTCTGGTGGGTCTGCCGCTGCCCTTGCGGCCAATCTGTTGCCGCTGTGCACAGGCTCGGACACGGGCGGGTCGCTGCGAATGCCTGCCGCACTCTGTGGCGTGGTTGGTTATCGGCCTTCTGTTGACGTGATCGCTCATCCCACACGCCCTTTGGGGTGGTCGGGGATTTCGGTGCTTGGTCCGATGGCACGGACGGTCGATGATCTGACACTAATGCTGGACGTGTGTGAGGGATATCACGCGGATGACCCGCTATCCGCGCCCTCGGACACAGGCCGTTTTGCAGTATTGCCTGCCATTGACTTAAAGGATCTACGGGTTGGTTATTGCGAAGACTTTGGTGGCGCGCCAGTCGAGCAAAGCATCCGCGAAACATTTCGCGCGCGTCTTGAGGTGCTGCGGCCTCAGGTAAAGGAATGCCGCGCGGCCGATCTTGATCTTGGTGAAATGGACCGGTGTTTTGATATTCTTCGGGCCGAAAGTTTTATTGTCGCCTTTGGTGGGGGGATTGAGGCCGACCCTGATAGCTTTGGCGCGCATATCAAAGACAACGTTGCCCTTGGACATAGCATGTCGTTGGCCGACCGTGGCTGGGCTCATGCAGAACAATCCCGCATTTTGCGGAAATTTAACGCACTGATGGCCGAGTTTGATGTGATCGTTTTGCCGACATCACCCGTATCGCCCTTCGCGTGGACACAGTCACATGCTGAAGAAATCGATGGGCACAAGATGGACACTTACTATCGCTGGCTTGCGCTGTGCTATCGGGGGTCTTTGACAGGCGGACCTGCTATTACGCTGCCCTGCGGTCGTGATACCCACGGCATGCCGTTCGGCTTTCAGGTATTGGGGCCGCTGCGTGGTGACGTAGCGTTGCTCGGTGCCGCGAAAGCGATTGAAAGCCTCTTTGCGCGCTCAGACCAGGCCGCGCGGCCCTTGGCAAATATGCAAACCCTTCAACACTCACTTGTGGAATTGACCTCTATTGTGACCCACCCCCCTGATTTATTTGCCGTGCCCTCATCCGACAGCTCTAACATGCGGACGGCAGTGTAATATGTGGTTTATCCCAATTGTTTTTATTCTACTGCTGATCAGTGGCACGGCCTTTGCCTACCTGATGGGCGCGGTTTCCGTCGTGACCTTTGTCGCGGTAGACAAAACACAGTTCCTGTCGATCATGCCGCAACGGATTTTCGCCCAGCTTGACGTATTTGCTTTTATGGCGATGCCCTTGTTTATTCTAACCGCAGAAATCATGAGCCGCGCCGGCGTGACCCGCAGCTTGATTGATTTCGCGATGTCTATTGTCGGGCGTTTTCGCGGCGGCCTGGGCCATGTGAACATCCTTACAAGCGTCTTCTTTGCGGGTATCTCAGGATCTGCGATCGCAGACAGCGCTGCTTTATCACGCACATTTGTGCCTGAGATGAAGGCACGGGGCTATGATCCCTATTATGCGGGGGCGATCACTGCGGCCTCCTCAATGATCGGGCCAATCATACCCCCATCAATTATCATGATTATCTATGGTGGCCTGACAGGTGCATCAGTCGCGGCCCTGTTCATTGCAGGAGTTGTGCCTGGTTTACTGCTGGCCGTTTCGCTAATGGTCATGAACGCGGTCATCGCGCATGTCAAAGGACACCCCGGTGGCGCGTCTGACGATCTGCCACGCTTCTTACCCAGCTTGCTGAACGCCGCGCCTGCACTTTGCCTTCCAATCGTGATCCTTGGCTCACTGGTGTTCGGATTGGCGACGCCAACGGAAGGGTCAGCGATTGCGGTCTTTTTCGCGCTCATCGCGGGGCAATTCTACAAAGGTTTGAACTGGAAGATGATCTTTGACGCGGTCGAAGCCACGGCAAAGATGACAGGCACGATCTTTATCATTCTGGCAGCGATTTCTGTGCTGGGGTATCTCGCTGGGCAACTTGGCTGGTCACAGGCGCTTGCGACATGGGTCGACTCTTTCGGACTGACGGGCACAAAATACCTGTTTTTCCTCGTAATTATCTTCCTCATTGCAGGCATGTTCATGGATACCCCCGTGGCGTTAACCCTGTTGATCCCGCTATTTGCACCACAAGCCATGGAACAAGGTATAAGCCCGATCCAACTGGGCATCGTGTTGTGCTTTAACCTATGCGTTGGTCTGATTACCCCGCCATTGGGCAAATGCCTGGTGGTCGTGTCGGCTCTGACAAACCTTAATTACTGGCGGCTGGCTTACGCTGTGCTGCCCTTCATTTTCGTTCAGGTGCTTTTGTTGCTTGCTCTGGTCTATTGGCCGGCGCTTAGCCTCACACTGCCGCGCCTGTTCGGATTTTCCGTGAACTAACCAAAACTAAGGGAGGACTATCAATGAAACTTAAGACACTTACAATTGCGGCTCTGCTTGCGATGGCTACATCTGCATCTGCTGAGGTCAAAATTGCACTGGACAGCAAGCCGGATCTGGAAACATCAGGTTCGTATAACTGGGCATTCGCTTTTGGCACAGCACTGAAAGCCGCAGGCATGGACGTGCGTGAAATGCCACGTGGCTCTGTCGGCAACGAAGCCGAAAAATTCGATCAGGTCTCGACTGGCTTGCTTGAAATCTCACTTTCAGATGTGCGCGCTGTCGCTCAGGTAGACCCGTTTATCTATGGGGTCCGTCTGCCATACATCTTTGAAAACATCGATCATATGGACCGCGCACTGGCTGCGGGGGATGTCTACACCCGCATCAATGAAAACCTAGCGGAACAAGATGCAATCCTTTTGGCACTAGCACCGCTTGGGCCAGCATCCGGCGTGATCACGACCACTCAGGCTGTGCGTTCACCAGCTGATATGGCGTCACTGCGTATGCGTGCATTGGACGATGCGCAGATTGCGATGTATCAAGCTTGGGGGTCCAGCGGCACCATCGTGCCTTGGGGTGAAGTCCCTGCTGGTCTGCAAACGGGCGTTATTGACGGCTATCTGAATTCACCGTTCATTCCTGTGATGTTTGGTCAAACAGACTTCATCAAAAACTTTGCCGATGCAGATGTAATCTGGCCACTGCGGGCCGTCATCGCATCCAAAGATTGGTACGATGGTTTGTCTGATGCGGATCGTGCAAGCGTTGACGCCGCCGTTGATACCGCAGATGCGGCCGCACGCGCATGGTTGGCAGATGCATCAGTCAACGGATTGCTCGCGCTTGAAGAAAATGGCGTGACAGTTCAGCGCCTGACACCAGAAGAGCGCGCGGTTTTCCGCGAAGCGTCTTTGCCGGTCTACGATTCAGACCTGATGACAGCAGAGGATACCGCGTTGTGGAAGTCCTTGTCTGACGACAACCGCTAAACACTTGGGCGGGCCGTGCACTACGGCCCGCCATCTTTTGAAACAGGATTATAGAGATGCGTCATATCATCATCAGCACCAGTGATTGCTTGCATTTTGTGATGCGCCGCGTAGCCGTTTTTGCGGTCTGCCTGATGTTCGTGACGGTCGTGGTCCAGATCATCGCGCGCTATGTCTTCTCCTCGCCCCCAGTGTGGACCGAAGATGTCGCCCGCTACGCGATGGTATGGACAGGGCTGCTCGGAGCCACGCTGTCATTTAAGACGCAGTCAGATGCTGTGTTGATGCAAAGTGTGTTTCCCGACCCGCCACATGGTCTCGCCTTTTTTGCAAAAGCCGTCCAAAGCGTGGCGGTACTGACCTTTATCCTGCCAGTCATCTACTTTTGCTTTGTCGGA
>JAQXCD010000010.1 GCA_029252045.1 Sulfitobacter sp. | reverse complement strand
TTCCCATCACGCCAGTGCGTAACAGTGGTAATACCAGCTTCGCTCGCCGCCTACAGTTGCGGGGGCAGTCGTGGATTTGGTCTTGTCCCGTATCCGGGATATTACCGAACCACATTCCCTTTTAACCGGACGGCGAAACCGCCCGGACCGAAGTAGGGACCTGATACAGAGGATATTTGATTCTGGAAAGGCCGGATTGCAGGCTGCAAGGTGCGTGCGCCTGGACAGGCTTCGCGCCGTTGTGGTGTCAGGCGACGACAGGCGTGCGTCTGCGGACGCTGATCAACAGGCCGATGGTCAGGATCACAAGGGCCAGGATGCTGGTCACGCTCAGTTCTTCGCCCAGAATGAGCGCACCCAGTAGCGCACCGCCGCCCGGCACAGCGGCAAGGATGGACGAAGTGTTGCCGTTGCCGATGGTCCGCGACGCATGGGCGATAAACAACAGGCCGATAAGGTTGGGCACAAACCCCTGATAGATGGCCTGCAGCAGCAAAGGCCCCAGGGGGGCATCGGCGATGCCGGAGGGCAACCACAGGGCCCAGATGGGCAGATAGATCACGGCATTTATGATGGTGCCGCAGAAGATGATTTGCATCGCGCCCAGCTGCCACCGCTCGGACAGGATCACATAGCACGAGAAGAACATCGCGCCGACGACAAACATCAAATCGCCGATCCATGCATCCTGCCCGCTGGCCACGCTTGCGTCCCACGCCAGTACAATCGCCGAGACAAGGATGAGCAGGGCTCCCGTAATTTGCCGGATGCCGGGCAGCGCGCGCAGGGCGACAATAGAAAACAGGATCGAGAAGAGCGGCAGCACGCCGTTCATAAAAATACCACCATGGGCCGCAGGGGCGAATTTGAAGCCGGAAAACACGGTCAGAATGTAGACCGGTCCCAAAATGAACGACACCACCGCAATTTGGCCGATACGCAGGCCCCGCCATGGCTTGTAATAGAGGCACAAAGGTACTGCGATAATCGAGGCAAGACCGTAGCGCATGGCGGCAAGATCATAGACTGTCAGCCCGCTTCCGTTCGCCAGCCGGCTGACGATGAGCCAGAAGGACCAGACAAAGACAATGCTCCACGCGGCGGCGTATCCGGTGGCATGTGAGGGGGGGCGAGACGGCATTGGTGGTGTGTTCAATCTGTAAGGCGTGGGCCTGTCCCACCCGCAAGGAGTAGGGTCACTGTGCGTGAGTGGCAAGAGGGCTGGCAAAGGGGCGGCGAGGGAAGGGGGATCCGGTTTACAGGCGGTGGTGTCGTGCCGTTGGTGTGGAATGGGATATGAAAAAGGGTGCAAGGGGCGGCGTTTGTGGTGCCACTGCGGCGTGATTTGAAAATCTGCACAGTTGCAATATTGGCCGTTTCCAGCGGGGGTATTCTTTGACAGCATACGGCGGATATGAATGGCGTGCAGGGGTAGGGCAAAATGACGACAGTGAATGTGACAGAACAAGACCTGCATTGGCAGGCTGCCTTGGCGGCGCATTGGGGCATCGATGCGGGGCTAGAGCGGCTGGACGGTGAATATGATCTGAATTTCCTTGCCCGCACGGCTGCGGGCGCAGGCTATGTGCTCAAGGTTATGCGGCGGGGGTGTGAAGCGTGGTTGGTGGATATGCAGATGAAGGCGTTCGAGCATATCACGGCCCGTGCGCCGGATTTGCCATGCCCGCAGGTTGTGCGCGCCAAGGGGGGCGAGGCACTGCTGGAGATTGAGGACGCGGCGGGCGAGGCCCGTCTGGTCTGGGTGCTGAGCGAGTTGCAGGGCAAGTGTTATGCCGATGCCGCCCCTAAAAGCGATGCGTTGATCCATCAGGTAGGCGAGGTATTGGGGGGCAGTGCCAAGGCATTGGCGGATTTCGATCATGCCGGATTGGAGCGCGACTTCAAGTGGGACCTGATGCGTGCCGACTGGGTTGCAGATCATTTCGGGTGCATTTCCGTTCCGGCGCGCAGGGCGTTGATCGGGGATGTTCTTGCGGCGTTTGAAGCGGTGAAGCCGCGTCTGGCGCTGTTGCCCCGTCAGGCCGTTCATAACGATGCAAATGACTATAATATCCTTGTCGCGGGGGAGTTGGGTGAAGGGCGCTCTGTCTCTGGATTGATTGATCTGGGAGATATGTGTGCGGCTCCGCGGATCTGTGATCTGGCGATTGCGGCCGCCTATATCGTGTTGGACCATCCGGCACCGGAGGCGGCGCTGGCGGCTCTGGTTGCGGGGTATCACGCGGTCTATCCGTTGGGCGTCGAAGAGGTTGATCTGCTCTGGCCTTTGCTGCGGGCGCGGCTGGCGGTGAGTGTTGTAAACTCGACCCTGATGGCCTTGGAAAACCCTGATGACCCCTACATCACGATCTCACAGGCGCCTGCGTGGCGGTTTCTGGAGGAGAGCGGGCTACATGGCGGGCTGTTGACGGCGCGGCTGCGCGCGGTATGCGATATGCCTGTGGTGGAGGGGGCGGACCGCGTGATGACGTGGCTGGCGGCGGAGCGCGGAAATTTTGCGCCGCTGATGGGGCATGACATCTCCGGCGCGCCGATGGGGGCGCTGTCGGTTGAGGAATGCGTCTGGCCGGAAAACCCGTTTCATATGGCATTGCCCGAGGCTGCGCGGTTGGGCGAGGAATATGAGGACAATGGCCGCATCTGGCTGGGCTATTATCACGAGCCGCGCCTGATCTATGCAGAGCCTGCATTCCGCAAGGGCCCCTGGAAGGCCAGCGACCGGCGTACTGTGCATCTGGCGGTGGATGTGTTCACCACTGCCGGCACGCCGATGTATGCGCCTTTGCGCGGTGAGGTGTTTGTGGCTGAATACCGTGCGGGGCATCTGGACTATGGTGGTGTGATTATTCTGCGCCATGAGACCCCAACGGGTGATCCGTTTTATACGCTCTACGGGCATCTGAACCCCGATTTTATGGAGCATCTCAAACCCGGTGATATTTTGGAGCGGGGGGCGGAGTTCTGCCGTTTGGGCGACCCGAGTATGAACGGGGGCTGGGCGCCGCATGTGCATTTCCAGCTGGCGCTGACCACTGAAGGGATCGAGGATGACTGGCCCGGTGTCGGTGCGCCGGACGAGATGTATTTCTGGCGCGCGGTTTGCCCCAATCCGGCAGCTTTGCTGAACCTGCCTGATGAGATGGTTTGCTATCAGCCCACCGAAACGGAGGCGGTTCTGGCCGACCGCCATGCGCATTTTGGCGGCAACCTGAGCCTGACCTATGACAGCCCGCTGATGTTGGTGCGGGGCTGGCAGCACCATTTGTTTGATCAATGGGGGCGCCCGTATCTGGACGCCTACAACAACGTCCCGCATGTGGGCCACGCGCATCCGCGCATTGCGGCGGTGGTGGCGGACCAGTTGCGGCGGGTCAATACCAATACGCGTTATCTGCATCCGGCGCAGACGCGATTTACAGAGAAAATCCTGTCGAAACTCCCGGATCATTTGCAGGTTTGCTATTTTGTGAATTCGGGCTCGGAGGCGAACGAGCTGGCCTTGCGGCTGGCGCGTACACACACCGGCGCCAAAGGTATGATCACGCCCGATCACGGCTATCACGGGAACACCACCGGCGCGGTCGATATATCGGCCTATAAATTCAACAAGCCGAACGGGGTGGGGCAGGCCGACTGGGTTGAGCTGGTTGAGGTGGCGGATGACTATCGTGGTAGCTATCGCCGCGATGATCCGCAACGCGCGCAGAAGTTTGCGGACTTTGTTGATCCGGCGATTGCGGCTTTGCAGGGCAAAGGCCACGGGCTTGCCGGCTTTATTGCAGAGACGTTTCCCTCTGTCGGCGGGCAGATCATTCCGCCGCAGGGGTACCTGCCGGCCGTCTACCAGAAAATCCGCGCGGCAGGGGGCGTTTGCATTGCCGATGAAGTGCAAACCGGTTTGGGCCGGTTGGGCGACTATTTCTTCGGGTTCGAGCATCAGGGGGCTGAGCCGGACATGGTTGTGCTGGGCAAACCTATTGGCAACGGGCATCCCTTGGGTGTTGTGGTGACCACGCGTGCCATTGCGGAGAGCTTTGACAACGGGATCGAGTTTTTCTCGACCTTTGGCGGCTCGACCCTGTCGTGCCGTGTGGGCGCGGAAGTGTTGCAGATTGTCGAGGATGAAGCCCTGCAAGAGAATGCGCGGCTTCGGGGAAGCGAGTTGATTGCGGGACTGAAGGCGATGCAAGGCAAGTACAACTGTATCGGGGATGTGCGCGGCATGGGGCTGTTTGTGGGGGTTGAACTGGTCACCTCTGACGGGGCGGAGGCGACAGCGATCTGCGCTTATGTCAAGAACCGCATGCGCGATCATCGCATCCTGATGGGCAGTGAAGGGCCAAAGGACAACATCCTGAAAATCCGCCCGCCACTGACGATCGAGGCTGAAGATATCGAGATGATCCTTGTCACTTTGGACGGGGTACTGGCCGAGGTCTAGGCGGCTGCGGTGTGCTGTAGTTTTGCTGTGGCACACCATCCCAGCGCAATCATCGTGGCAGCGGTGAGCAGACACAGGGGCAGGCCGCCCGTCTGGTAGGTAAGTCCTGACAGAACCGTACCCACAAGACGGCCCGCCGCATTGGCCATGTAATAGAAACCTACATCCATGGTGACACGGCGCGCGTCTGTGAAGCTGAGGATCAGGTAGGAATGCAGCGCGGAGTTCACCGCAAAGACAGCCCCGAAGGCCAGGAGGCCCAGCACAATGGTAATTGTCAGGGGCGCAGTTGGCGCTGGAGTGCTCCAGACCAGAGCAGACAGCACAAGCGGCACGACAATCAGGGGCAAAAGCCAGCGTTTTGCTTGGGCCAGCTTGTCAGCGGATGTTGTTTTTGTTGCGCGCAAAATGCGCGGCGCTGCGGCCTGAACAGCACCGTAGAGAATGGTCCAGACCGCCATAAACGTGCCAATCATGAAAAAGGCAGCGCGGTTGCCCTCGGTGCTGCCATCTGACAGGACAGCATAGAAATAGATCGGAATGCCCACCACAAACCACACATCGCGCGCGCCAAACAGGAAAAGGCGCGCAAGGCTCAGCCAGTTGATGTTGCGGTTTTTGGAAAAGACTTCGCTGAATTTGGTGTCCTTGCGGCCCATCGGCAGGCCTTTTGGCATCAGCGCCAGTGCGGCGCATAGAATGCCCCCCAACAGGCCGGCCATAGCCAGCACCGAGGGCACAAAGCCGAACAGGGCAAGGACCATCGCCCCCAGCAAAAAGCCGAACCCTTTGACTGCGTTTTTCGATCCGGTCAGTAGCGCTACCCAGCGGAACAATCCTGCCCCGTCTTGTGGCGCGAGGATTTTCACGGCACTTTTTGCGCTCATCTTGGCCAGATCCTTGGCCACGCCCGATAGGCCCTGCACCAGCATCACAAAGATGACCGAGGCGGTAATGCTCCACGCAGGGTCCAGTTGGGTCAGCGCCAGAAGGGCGATCACCTGCAAGGACAATCCGGCATAGAGCGTGGAGGTCAGCCCGAACCGCGCGGCGATCCAGCCTGCGCACAGGTTGGTCACAACGCCCGCAATCTCGTAGAGAACAAACAGATAGGCCAGCTGTACGGGCGAAAAGCCCAGCGTGTGAAAGTGTAGCAGCACCAACATACGCAGGGCACCATCACTGAGCATAAAGGCCCAGTAGGCGGCTGTGACCGTCAGATAGGCCGCAAATCCCGCAGGGCGTGTCACAGCCTGCCACCGACCATCAGTGCGACATCCACCAGGCGGTGGGCATAGCCCATTTCATTGTCATACCACGCGTAAACCTTGAGCTGTGTGCCGTTGACCACCATCGTCGAGGGCGCATCGATGATGCCGCTGCGGGTGTCGTTTGTGTAATCCGAGGATACCAGCGGCCGTGTCTCATAGCCGAGGATGCCCTTTAGCGGGCCGTCAGCGGCGGCTTTGAACAGCGCGTTGACTTCTTCCACCGTTGTTTCACGCGCCATCTCGAACACGCAATCGGTGATGGAGGCATTCAGCAGGGGCACACGCACCGCATGGCCGTTCAGCTTGCCCGTCAGCTCGGGGTAGATCAGCGTGATGGCTGTGGCTGAACCGGTTGTCGTCGGGATGAGGTTGGTGAGAGCGGAGCGCGCGCGGCGCAAGTCCTTGGCGGGGCGGTCCACGATGGTCTGCGTGTTGGTCACGTCGTGGATGGTTGTGATACTTCCGTGTCTGATCCCGATACCTTCCAGCAGCACCTTGACCACAGGGGCCAGACAGTTGGTGGTGCAGCTGGCCGCGGTGACGATGTGATGGGTCTGCGCATCGTAGATGCTGTCATTCACGCCGTAGACGATATTGGCGGTCGGTCCGTCTTTTACAGGAGCGGAGACAATCACCTTCTTTACACCGGCGGCGAAATAGGGGGCCAGTTTCGCCTCGGTCTTGAAGGCCCCTGTGCAGTCGATCACAACATCCACGCCGTCCAGCGGCAGATCGGTCAGGCTGCGGGTTGTTTTGACAGGAATGCGGGTGCCGTCGATAGTAAGGGCGCCGCCCTCGGCGCTGAACTCCGCAGGCCAGCGCCCGTGTACGGAATCAAACTCCAGTAGGTGGGCGTGCATAGCGGCATCGCCTTCTGCATCATTGATAAAGGCAATCTTTGCGCCGCGCTCCAGCAGGGGGCGCAGGGCCAGTTTTCCGATACGGCCCAGTCCGTTGATGGCGTAAGTTGTCATGGTTTGGTAGTTCTTTTGATCGGTGTTTTGGCAATCATATCGATGCGTGTTTGCAGGGAGCTGCGGTCAAGCAGGTCAAAATCCAGCGCGGTAAAGGCCGCAAGGCGGTTGTGTAGCGCGCCGTAGGTCTGCTGGAAGGCGAGGTATTTCTCGGCCTGCGTCCCCGTGGCTTTGACCGGATCAGCCATGCCCCAATGGCCCGACACGGGCTGCCCGGGCCAGGGGGGGCATTCCTCGTTTGCGGCACGGTCACAGACGGTAAAGATGAAATCCATCACAGGGGCGTCGGGACCCTGAAAGGTGCCGATGTTCTTGGACCGCAAGTGTGACAGGTCATGCCCCTTGGATTTCAGAACCTCGACCGCAATCGGGTTCAGCGCCGAGCGGTGCGCCGTGCCTGCTGAATAAGCGTTAAAGCGGTCACCGCCCATGTCCCGCAAAATGGTTTCAGCAAAAATCGAGCGGGCTGAATTGCCGGTACATACAAACAGGATGTTCAGTTTGGTTTTGGCAGGTGCTGTTGCTTTGCCGGTGGGCTGCAATGGAGGGCAGAGGTCTGCGCGCCCGCGGCAACAGTCCAGAAACAGGTCCGCAATAACGTGCTGCGCTGCCGCAAGGTTGACACCGTACAACAGCTGCGTGCCCTTGCGTTGTTGCGAGATCAGGCCGGCCTGTGTCAATGCCCCCAGATAGACGGACGCGGTGCTGGGTTTGAGCGCAAGCACCTGTGCTATTTCTCCCGCAGGCAACACATCCGGGCAGCGCCGCATCAACAGGCGGAACACGGCCAACCGCTTGGGGTGGCTGAGGGTTGAGAGGCGGTGCGCGAGTTCTATTTCCATATTTCATGAATATTAGAATTATAGAGACGTCGTCAACTGGGCTTTGGCACTGTTACAAAAACTTCATGTCGTCTGGGGGGTATCCACGCTATCAACAAAGCCCTTATCCTGCCCAATCTCTTATGAACGCAGGGCGGGTGATGAGGCGGGTGCGGCTGGTGAGCAGCGTTTGACAAAACTACAGGGGTCAGTTCACGGAAATCTGACTTGAATTAGGGCCGGTTAAGGGGCATGTGCATGGCATGAGTTTTGGCGAAAATCAAAATACCAGCGGAATGCGCATGCGGGGCTTCGGCTTTATGCTGCTTATAGCGGTATTGGTTTTGCAGTTTGTTGCTCCGTCGCTATCCGCTGCGTTGCAGCCTTTAGAGACAGTGCAGCAAGACATGGTGGACCATTCCGCCCATGACATGATGCAACATGCCGCTACTGGCGAGATGGACGATGATCTTCCCAATTCGGATTGTCCGCATGAAGGTTTGCTGCGGTGTATGCCCTCGATGTGCTGTTTTCACGAGACATCTACACCGTTCGCTTTGGTTGCCTTGGGATTGCTGCTGCCGAGTGCTCCGGTTTTCGACCAAGGCACGCTCTCTACATCCCACATCCACGCCACAAAAGACCGCCCCCCACAACACATCTGATCAGTTGCCGCGGCGTGCCTGCATTTTGCCGGTTGCGTCTTAGTATTTGATTGGAAACGGCTCGTGCATGTTCGAGCCGGGGTCGAGGTGACCATGCGTGGACGATATAGCGCCTTGAGTGTTCTGGCACTCGCTGCGGGCATTGGTGGCGGAATTTATGCGGAGCGGTTTTATCTGAACCCTTCCGATATGGCGGGGGCGGATGGTCCCGAAATCCTCTATTGGGTTGCCCCGATGGATCCGAATTTCCGCCAGCCGGGGCCGGGGAAATCACCTATGGGAATGGACCTGATCCCTGTCATGGCCGGTCAGGAGATGTCCGGCGACCCCGCCGAAGTGACCCTCTCAGGCGCCGAGATCAACGCCATCGGTGTGCGCACCGCGCTTGCGCAGCCCGCCGAGATATCGGGCCGGATCGAGACGGTCGGATTTGTGTCCTATGACGGTCACTTGACCTCCCATGTCCACACCCGCGTGGAGGGGTGGATCGAGGCCCTGAATGTGCGCGCGGTCGGGGACAAGGTGCGCAAGGGCGATCTGCTGTTCGAGATGTTCTCGCAGGCGATTGGCTCCTCATCCAGCGATTTGGTGCGCGCGGTCGAAGCAGGGGACAAAAGTATTCTGAACGCCGCGCGGGGCAACCTGCGCAGTCTGGGCATGTCTGTAGACCAGATCGTACGGATAGAGGCCAGCGGCGAGATTGCCCGCAACATCGAAGTTCGCGCGCCTCAGGACGGTGTTGTAACGGCGCTTGAGGCGGCGGAGGGGATGTTCCTGCAACCTGGTGAGCAGGCCGTGTCGCTGACGGATCTGAGTGCGGTCTGGCTGGTCGTTGATGTGTTCGAGCGCGACATCGCGCGTCTGACCGATGACATGCGCGCCGTGGCGCGGTTCGAGCATCTGGGCGGGCGCACATTTGAAGGGCAGATCGACTATGTCTATCCCTCCCTTGATGCCACCACCCGCACGCTGCCTGTGCGTCTGCGGTTCGACAATGCCGAAGGCCTGCTGCGTCCCAATATGTTCAGCACTGTCACTCTGATCCCCAATGCTACCCGCATGGCACTGACTGTCCCGACCGAGGCGATTATTCGGACCGGTGCGGCGGAGCGGGTGATCCTGAAAACCGGTGAGGGCACGTTTCTGCCGCGCCTGATTACCACAGGGCTGCGCGATAATTTCGGGGAAGGGGGCCGCACCGAAGTGGTCCAGGGTCTCGCGGCCGGCGAGGAGATCGTGGCTTCCGCCCAGTTTTTGATCGACAGCGAAAGTGCCCTGAACGCAGGCCTGATGCGCATGGCCCCGACCGATGAGGCACCTGCGCGCGGCACGGGCGAGCTGGTCGCGCTTGATCTCGATACACGCATGGCCACAATCCGGCACGCGGCGTTGGAGGCACTGGATTGGCCCGCCATGACATCGCGCTTTGTGGTGCGCGCAGATATTCCGCTGGACCGTTTGGAGGTGGGCCAGCAGGTTGCTTTCCGTGCGGCGCGGGGGGCGGATGGCTTGCTGGGTCTGATTGCACTGGGCAGTGATGACGGCATCGCGGCAACGGGCAAAGGCACGGTTCTGGCGGTCACGGCTGACGGGAAGTTGACGATGTCGCACGAGCCGATCCCCGAGCTGGGCTGGCCGGCGATGCAGATGGATATGGATGTGGCCGGCTTTGACGTTGGCAATGTGCCCATGGACCAGCCTGTCGAGTTCGACCTGACCAAGGGCGAAGATGGCCTGTTCACAATTGTCGCTGTCAGGGGCGGGGGAATGGCCGCAGATGCGGGCATGGCGAAGGCCAAGACCATGGAAGTGGCTCCGCAAGCGACTGTACCGCCAATCATCGTTTCAGGCACCATTGATGCGGTTGATGCCGCCGCGCGGACAGCCGCCATCACGCACGGCCCCATCATGGAAATCGGGATGCCGGGTATGACCATGGGTTTTGCTGTGGATGACATGCTTGATCCGGCGGCGTTGGTCACCGGCACGGAAATGACCCTGACCTTTACCCGTCCTGACGGCATGACAATGATCCTTGCCGCCGCCGAGCCTGTCACCCCTCCTATGGAAGTGTCTGGCACCATCAACACCATCGATCCGGCCACAGGCATGGCGAATATCACGCACGGCCCTATGATGGAGATCGGCATGCCTGGCATGACCATGGATTTTGCCATTGATCCTTCTGTGGATGTCTCTGCCTTGCCGACAGATGCGGAAGTCACGCTGCTGCTCAGCCGCAACCCGGATTTCTCGATGACGCTTGTGGGCACCCGCGCATTGGAGGCAACCCAATGATCCCCGCTATCATCCGCGCCTCGATCGCGAACCGGATCATCATCCTTGCCCTTGCCGTGATGATGGGTATTGCGGGCATCTGGGCCATCCGTTCCACGCCCGTCGATGCCATTCCCGATCTGTCGGACGTGCAGGTGATTGTGCGCACGCCTTTTGCAGGCCAAGCGCCGCAAGTGGTGGAGGATCAGGTCACCTATCCCATCGCCTCCGCCATGCTGTCTGTCCCCGGTGCGAGTGATGTGCGCGGGTTCTCGTTCTTCGGCGACAGCTATGTTTATGTGGTGTTCGAGGATGGCACCGATCTCTATTGGGCGCGGACCCGTGTGCTCGAATACCTCAGCCAGATTGCGGCGAACCTGCCCGAAAGCGTCTCGCCCCAATTGGGGCCGGATGCGACCGGTGTGGGCTGGATTTACCAGTATGCGCTGATTGACCGTACAGGTGGCCATGATCTGGCGCAGCTGCGCACGATACAGGACTGGTTTCTGAAATATGAGCTGCAAACCGTCGAAGGTGTCTCAGAGGTGGCGACAATCGGCGGCATGGTCAAACAGTATCAGGTGGTCGTCGACCCCAACAAATTGCGCGCCTATGACATCACGCTGGCGCAGATCCGCAACGCCATTCAGGGCGCCAACCGCGAGACGGGCGGGAGTGTGGTCGAGATGGGCGAGGCCGAATTCATGGTCCGCTCCACCGGCTATGTGAACGAGCTGGCTGATCTGGCATCCGCGCCGCTGATGGTCAATGCACGCGGTGCGGCGCTGACGCTGGGTGATGTTGCCGACATCCGCCTTGGGCCAGAGATGCGGCGCGGAGTGGGCGAGCTTGACGGGCAGGGGGATGCCGTGGGCGGTGTGGTGATCCTGCGCTGGGGAGGCAATGCGCTGTCGACGATCAAGGCGGTGGAGACGCGGATTGCGGAGTTACGGCCAAGCCTGCCGGAGGGCGTCGAAATCGTGACGACCTACAACCGTGCGGGCGTGATCGAGCGGGCGATTGACAACCTGCAAAAGAAACTGACCGAGGAATTCATCGTTGTCGTGCTGGTCTGTGCAGCCTTCTTGCTGCACATCCGCTCGTCTCTGGTGATCATCCTTTCGCTGCCGCTGGGTATCTTTGCTGCGTTAATCATCATGAAACTGCAAGGGGTGAACGCCAATATCATGTCGTTGGGCGGCATCGCGATTGCCATCGGCGCAATGGTCGATGCTGCGATTGTGATGATCGAGGCGATGCACCGCCGACTTGAGAAAGAGACACTGAACAATCAGAACCGCTGGCGGATCGTGCGGGAATGTTGCGAGGAAGTGGGGCCAGCGCTGTTTTTCTCTCTGGCGATCATCGCAGTCAGCTTCCTGCCGGTGTTTGTGCTGGAAAGTCAGGAAGGGCGGCTGTTCAAGCCGTTGGCCTTTACCAAAACTTACGCCATGGGCGTTGCTGCGATCCTGTCGATCACGCTGGTCCCTGTCTTGATGGGGTATTTCGTGCGGGGCAGGATTGTGCCCGAACATAAGAATCCGCTCAACCGGCTGGTTATTGCGATCTACCGACCCTTCCTTGATGCCGCTGTCGCCTGGCCCTGGGCGACGACCATGCTGGCGGGTCTGCTGGTGGCCTCTATGTGGTGGCCGCTCCAGCGCATCGGGTCCGAGTTTATGCCCGAGCTGAACGAGGGTGATTTCCTTTATATGCCGACGCTCTATCCCGGTGTATCCATCGGCAAGGCGCGCGAGGTGCTGCAACAGACCGACCGGATGATTGCCACCATCCCCGAAGTGCTGACGGTGCATGGCAAGCTGGGCCGTGCCGATACCGCGACCGATCCGGCGCCGCTGACGATGATCGAGACGACAATCCAGCTGCGCCCCGAGGCCGACTGGCGGGACGGCATGACGATGGAGGGTATCCGCGCCGAGCTGGACCGTGTGGTGCAAGTGCCCGGTGTCACCAACGTCTGGATCCAACCGATCAAGAACCGCATCGATATGCTGGCCACGGGCATCAAGACCCCTGTGGGGGTCAAGATATCTGGCGCAGACCTGAATGTGATCGGGCAGATTGGCATCGAAGTAGAGCGGACCGTGGCGGGCATCGACGGCACCACCTCTGCCTATGCCGAGCGGCCTGTTGGCGGGCGGTTCGTCGAGATCAACCCCGACCGCGAGGCCGCCGCGCGCCATATGATGAGCGTGCGCGACATTCAGGATGTGGTGCAGGCGGCGATTGGTGGCATGCAGGTATCGGAATCCGTTGAGGGGCTGGAGCGGTTCCCGATCAACCTGCGCTATCCGCAGGAGTGGCGCGACAGCCCCGAACGCCTGCGCGATCTGCCCGTGGTCACCCCCTCGGGCGCGCATGTACCGCTGGGCAGTCTGGCCGAGGTCAGGATCGTCGACGGCCCCGGCATGATCCGCTCCGAGAACGCGCGGCGCACTGGGTTTGTGTTCATCGACATCGCGGGCCGTGATCTGGGCGGATATGTGCAAGAGGCGCGCGCGGCCGTGGCCGAACAGGTTATTCTGCCTGCGGGTTATTCAATCACTTGGTCCGGCCAATACGAATATATCGAGCGGATGCAGGAGCGGCTCAAGATCGTGGCCCCCGCAACCCTGCTGATCATCACGCTGATGCTGTTTATGGCCTTCAACCGCGTGATCGAAGTGGGCATCATCCTTGCAGCCTTGCCGGTGGCGCTTGCGGGCGGTGTCTGGTTCCTGTGGTATCTCGATTTCGACATCTCGGTGGCCGTGCTGGTGGGGTTCATTGCCCTCGCTGGCGTGGCCGTGGAGACGGCAATTGTCATGCTACTCTACCTCAACCTTGCATGGGACAAGCGGCACAAACAGGCACAGGCCGAGCGCCGTGAGATGACGCCGCTGGATGTCGAGGAGGTTGTCTTCGAGGGCGCGCTTTTGCGCGTGCGGCCCAAGGTGATGACGGTGGCCACGATTTTCGCCGGTCTGATTCCGATCATGTATGGCACTGGCACAGGCTCCGAGATCATGCAGCGCATTGGCGCCCCGATGATCGGCGGCATGGCCACGGCAACCGTGCTCACTCTCTTTGTCATTCCGTCGATCTTTGTGATCTGGAAGCGGCTGGCCCTGAGCCGCGTCAACCGCGATTTGCTGCTGGCTAGAGGAGAAAATGAACTAGCGCTCCACGCCGAATAATCAACCCAATCTGAAAGGAATACCTCATGAAAACTCTCTTGCTTACCCTTTGTGCTCTGGTGCTCAGCACGCCACTGGCGATGGCACAGACCAACCACTCGACAATGGATCACTCGACGATTGACCATTCCGCCATGAGTGCAGAAAAGATGGAAGGTGCTGTGCATACCACGGCTGTGTTGAACACCCTCGGCGATGGCACCGCCAATGTCAGCCACGAGCCGATCCCCGAAATCGGCTGGCCCGCCATGACGATGGACCTCGCGGTGCTGGAGGATGCGCAGATGATAGGCGATATCGCGGCCGGTGATGCGGTCACCCTGATGCTGATCAAAGGTGATGACGGGATGTATTCCATTGCTGCTATGATGGCCGCTGAATGATCGCTGCGCTGGCCGGATGTGATTCTCCGGCCAGCGCTTTCTTTCCAGATGTGACGGAGGCCAAGACATGCGCATAGCGATAATAACACTCACGATTGCCCTTGTAGTGGCGGGTGGATGGTGGGCATTTGTGCGCCCGCCCGATGGCAACAGCACCACAGCAGGTGCGCCAATGGTAGCGGTCAACCTGCCAGAGAACTTCACCCCGCTGGAGCAGACGGGTGCCGCAGCCTTCACCGTAAATTGCGCTGATTGCCATGGCATAAACGGGGCAGGGCGTGACGGTATCGCACCTCCCCTGATCCATAAAATCTATGAGCCGAGCCATCACGGGGATATGTCGTTCCAGCTTGCCATGATGCAGGGCGTGCGGGCGCACCATTGGTCGTTTGGGGATATGCCGGCGGTGATCGGTCTCGCCCCCGCAGACGCGGAGCCGATCATTGCCTATGTGCGCGCGGTCCAGCGGGCCAACGGAATTAACTGAATTTGAAACTATAGGAATATGCTATGAAACGTCTGAGACCTACCACGGCCCTCTTTGCGCTCGCCCTTGCCGTTGGCGCGGGACAGCTGGATGCGCACTCGAAAAAGGAGGCGACAGTGCCTGCCGATGGTTCAGTGATCGCGGCATCGCCCGAAGCCATTTCGATGACCTTTGACATGCCCTTGCGGGTGACGCTGATCACCCTCACGGACCAGACCGGAGCACAGCATACCCTGACCCGTAGCGACAACATGCAGCCAGTCAGTAATTTCAGTGCGCAAACGCCCGAGTTGCCAGCGGGGCGTTACAACGTTGCATGGCGCGGTCTGGCGGTAGACGGGCATCCGATGCAAGGGGAGTTTGGCTTTGAAATCGCGGAGTAAGCCCGCGTGTTGAGCGTGCTTGCCAGCGCCGATGCGGCAACATGGGCCGGCATCATCGTAAAGGCGCTGGTCTACGCCGCCTCGCTTTTGGCCGCGGGCAGCGTGCTGTGTGCCGTATCTCTGCGCGGTCTGCCCGCGCCCGAGCGGCATCACCTTGCACACCTTGCTGCCCTCTGCGCTGTGGCCGCCGCCATGCTGTCTCTCGCGCGGATACCGTTGCGCGCCAGCTTTCTGATGGGAGGCACATGGCAGGGTGCTTTTGATCCCATGATCCTGAATATGGTCCTGCAAAGCCCTTTGGGCAGCAGCATTGCCCTGCGTCTGGTCGGCTTGACGCTGATCCTGTTGATCCTGATCCGCGCCCGCGCCGCATGGCTTTTGGCTGTTGCAGGGGCTGTGCTCGTCGTCACCTCATTTGTGCTCAGAGGGCACACGCTGGGCGACCGGCATCTGTTGCTTGGTCTGCTGGTCACATTGCACCTGTGGGCCGTGGCATTCTGGATCGGGGCGCTTTGGCCACTCTATCGCGTGGCTGGTGCCTTTGGACCGGGTGCAGGCCAGCTTGCCCATGAATTCGGCCGCAAGGCGGTCTGGGTCGTTGCAATCCTCGGGGGGACGGGAGGGGTGACTCTTTGGCTGCTGACCGGTAATCTGTTTGTTGCTCTTGGCACGCCATACGGGCAGGTTTTCACGATCAAGCTTGCAGTTTTTCTGAGCCTGCTGGGGTTGGCTGCTTGGAACAAACTGCGCCTGACACCCGCTTTGCAACCCGGTGCCGCTGGCGCATGTGAGACATTGCGCCACTCAATCCGTCTGGAAGCCTTGGCTGTGGCAGGTATTTTGTTGACCACCGCCATTCTGACAACACTGAGCGCGCCCAGCTGATGGTCCGGTCTATTCCTTCGGTCAGTCCTCAAAGGCCATGCCGACCAATTAAATCAGGTCGTCTGCGGCTTTTGGATATTTCGCCGCCTTCATTTCAAGAAGGTGCGGGAATTGTTGCAGCATATATGAAAATCTCGCAACATTTTCAATCTCCGTAGGAGAAACAAACCCTTAAGAATAATGTCTTAAGGGTTTAATTGGCTCCGACGGTAGGTGTTCAGTCAATATCGATGTGTACATAAAAACAGTCACTTACGATGTGCTTTTCGTCCAAATGTTGCGGGATTTGTTGCGGGATTGACCTGCCCCCCCCCGCGAGATCCCTCGCTTTAATGTAGAGTTTGCTCAACCTTCGAAGGAGGAAACAAATGCGACAGAGTCGTTTTACCGAGGCCCAGATTATTCGTTGCCCGGCAGCACATGCATAGCATGTGTGGGAGGGGGGATGATCGAAGAACAGGAAGCTGGAATGCCGACGGCAGAGGTGTGCCGCAGGCATGGCCTCAGCCCTGCGTCGTTCTACAAGTTCAACGCGAAATACGGCGGCATGCGTTGCACGGCAGGGTATCGCGGAGCGATGTCCCGAGAGTGAACGTTTCTGACACCCACCGCCTTAAATCGCTGGAGGACGAGAAAGCGAAGCTGAAGGGCCTGCTGGCGGATACGATGCTCGACAATGTTGTCCTGAAGGATTTTCTGGGAAAGAACTGATGACACCGAATGTGCGACGGGCTGTGGCACGCAAGGTGATGCGGGATCATGACATCTCGCATCGCCGTGCGTGCAGGTTGGTCCCCTCTCGCACATGCAAGCATGTGTTGCCGCGCAACGGGTGTCGATCCAAAGACTGTTCGGCGGGATCATCCGCCCACTGCCCGGCAGTGCATTGAAAATGCACGGGAATATTTGACCTTCCTTTTTCGTAAAAAGCTATCTATCCAAAAAATGAAATCGTCGGTATCAAGAGACCCTAATGTGATCCCTTGAAAAGTCACCGAGTTGGCACCTGAAGTGGTCACAACGTCTGATCCCACATCAGAACTGGCCGCAAGCCAATCTGAAAAACTGTTGATGTTAGAAAAATAATGAAATCAGCTTGGTCTACATTGACCAAGAAGTCAGTAGCGGTGTCATTTCCAAAGTTGTTCGAAAAGATAAATTTGTCAGCGCCTGTGCCACCAGTAAGTTGGTCAGTTCCAAGGCCACCATCAAGAGTGTCGTTGCCGCTACCGCCCGAAAGATCATCTGCTCCGCCTTCGCCAAACAGTTCATCATTACCTCCTTGCCCTTCAAGCTGGTCATTACTGGTTCCACCAAAGATAACGTCAGATCCGGAATTTCCTAAAATAGTATCGCTGCCATTGCCGCCGAAAAGGCTTTGTTGCACAAATAGGTTGATGGGATTCACTGTATGAATCCAGTGTGATAGCTAAAGGCATGAGCAGTTGGGCCCCTACGAAGTACAAGGCCAAGAATTGGTCATCTTACAATGACAGCTTGAAGCAGCGCGGATCGCTGTCGATCCACTGACCGGTAGGGCA
>JAQXCD010000009.1 GCA_029252045.1 Sulfitobacter sp. | reverse complement strand
CTGATCAATCTCGCCACCAACTAAAAGCGCTTAAACCACCGGCATCGTTATCTGTTTGTCCTTCGGCAGCAGTGCGTTCATCTCTGCGATATGCTCTGGCAGGCATTTCGTCAGGAAATCATATTCCGCAATCACATGCTGGCGCGCGGCAGGGCCAAGGTGGGCAAAGTCCTGCGGACGCTCAAGATTGCGGGCCATATAGGTCACAATCTCGTCACCACGGCCAACCAGCTTTTCCAGCCGCCCCAGTTTAAGCTTGGCCTTGTGGTCCGGCAGCAGCTTGTCCGTATGGATACCATCGTGACAAACGTAAATCTTGTTGTGCATCTCGGGCGGGAAACAGTCCCGTTGCCATTTGGTCGGGCTCAACCCGCGATCAACAGTTGTGATATTTGCATTCGGCACAGCATTGCGCGCCTGAAGTAGAAAGGGCGTATGTTCGTTCACCGGCTCCTCGGGGTCGAAATTCACCGGCCCGCCATGCAGACGATAGTAGTATTCAAAAAAGCCGATGATCGGCACATCGGGCCACAACTGCTTGAAAAACGTCAACTCACCCCAGCCGACATGCCCGACAATAATATCAGGCTTGAAACCTTCTTCACGCTCGATCTGCTTGGCTGCCAGAACCGCACCAAAGCCCGCACCCGTCGCCTCTTCCCACACCTTGCTGAGACCGTAAGCATCCTTTTTGGGAACATAATGGGTCTTGTAAACGCGGGTTTCGACACCCGCAATTTTCGCCGCATTCAGCCGCTGCGTCAGGAAATAGATCCTATGACCGCCCTGCTCGGCCATCCATTGTACCAGTTCCCGATATTGACCCGGCATATTCTGATGCACAAACATGATATTCATAGGGGACTAATAACCCTTCGATAGGGCCGAAATATGGCCCCATTATTCCAATAACCGCAACTTTAGCAAACGGGCTATTTGCCCTTCCAGACGGGATCACGCTTTTCCGCAAAGGCGCGCGCGCCTTCCAACTGGTCCTCGGAGGCGTAGAGCACATCAACACTATGCAACTGTCGCTTGGTGATCCGGTTCATGGCGTCCTGAAACTTGGCATCTTCCGCATCCCGCACAATCTCCTTGATGGCGGCGTACACCAGCGGCGGTCCAGAGGCGAGCAGCCGCGCCAATTCCCACGCGCGGTCCATCAACTGGCCCGCAGGCACCACCTCGTTGATCAGGCCCCAGCCTTTGCCCTCAACCGCATCAAACCAACGGCCCGTCAGCAGCAACTCCATCGCGATATGATAGGGGATACGCTTGGGCAGCTTCACACTGGCCGCGTCTGCCACCGTTCCTGACCGGATTTCCGGCAAGGCAAACGTTGCGTGGTCCGCCGCCAAAATCATATCCGCGCTCAAGGCCAGCTCCAGCCCGCCGCCACAGCAAATACCGTTCACCGCAGCAATCACCGGCTTGTTCAGGCCGCGCAACTCCTGCAAGCCGCCAAAGCCGCCCACACCATAGTTACCGTCCACAGCATCCCCATCTGCCGCCGCTTTCAGGTCCCAACCGGGGCAGAAAAACTTCTCGCCACCGCCGGTGATAATCGCCACACGCAATTCAGGATCATCACGAAAACCGGCAAACACCTCACCCATCCGCACCGAGGTCTTCAGATCAATCGCATTTGCCTTGGGCCGGTCCAATGTCACTTCCAGAATTGCACCTTCGCGGCGCGTCTTGATCGGGTCCATACTTCTCTCCTCAGGCTTGTCGTAACAGTGCATCAACTGCGATAGCAGCATCAGGGGTACACATCAGCGGGTTTATCTCTACCTCGCTTACCGTGCCCGCGTTGGCAATGACGTATTCCTGCACACCCATTATGGCAGCAATGATTGCACCCAGATCAGCGGCCGCTTTCCCGCGATACCCCTCTATCAGCGGCCAGATGCGTAGCGACCGCAATGCATCCTCAATCGCGTGCGGACCGGCAGGCACCAACAAAGACGCCGTATCCTGCCAAAGCTCGGCCAGCACACCACCCGCACCAATCGTCAGAACAAACCCATGGGCCGGATCACGCAACACCCCTACCAACAGTTCTGCAACCGCACCCTGCACCATTTCCTCAATCAGATAAGACCCCTCTGGCATTTGCCGCGCAGCATCCAAAACCTCATCGGAAGATAGACCCAGCCGCACACCCCCCGCTTCGGATTTATGCGCAAGCCCGGTGACCTTAAGGACCAGCCGCCCCTCAAGCGTAGCCGCTGCTGCCTCAAGCCCGTCAGCATCCGTTGTCAGCCCCTTCGGCACAGCAACTCCGCACGCCGCCAGCGCGGCCTTGGCAGACCCCTCATCGACCAGGATACCTTCACGGTCATGGCCCGGCAGCAAAACCATCGCCTCTTCCGGCTTTCGCAACGTGGCGGCCACGGCTGCCGCCGCGATCGCCTCGCTCAATCCGCTCATCGGCACAACACCGCCAGCCATCAACTCTGCGGCAACATCAGCTGGCATCAACTCCGGCAAAGTAGCAACCATCGCAACAGGCCGCCCGCTGCGCGCCCGTACGGCCAAAGCCGCCTGTGTTGCGCAAACCCAGTCCGTCGCATCCGTGTGGGGATAATCAACAATGATCAACGTCAAACCAATATGTGCGGCCGCCATCGGAAGCCACGCCGCCGCCATCTTCTCGGTGTCGCGCCAAACGTAGGTGTTATAATCTAGCGGATTACCCAAAGCGACCATCGGCCCAAGTGCCGAAAACAAATCTGCGCGCTGGTCAGCAGACAGCGCTGGAAACTCCAGTCCAGACCCCACAGCAGTATCCGCTGCCAGACTTGCCTCCCCACCCGAACAGCTAATCGAGGAGAGCGTTGGCGCGTCCAAAGGACCAACCATATGCAGCAGCTTGAGCGTCTCCAGAAACGTCGGCAGATCGGAAACACGACCGATCCCCAACCTCGCCAACAATGCGGACGCCCCCGCATCACTCCCCGCCAACGATGCCGTATGTGAGACTGCGGCCTTCTGCGCCTGATCTGAACGGCCCACCTTGAGGGCCACCAACGGCACCTCTTTCAACCGCGCCTTTTGCGCCAGCGCATGCCAGGCTTCCAGATCACCGAACCCTTCAATATGGAGCCCTATCGCTGTCACACGCGGATCATCCAACAAGTCAAGGGCAATCTGCGCCTGCGAAGTCTGCGCCATGTTCCCGCATGCAACGACATAAGCAACAGGTAGGCCACGCCGCTGCATGGATAGGTTGATTGCTATATTTGAAGACTGAGTGAGGATCGCGACCCCCTTTTCAACCGCCACACATCCGTGCTGGTCCGGCCAGAGCAACGCACCATCCAACGCATTGATAAACCCGTAACAATTAGGCCCCAACACAGGCATATTTCCGGCAGCTTCAATCAAAGAAGCCTGCAACCCCGCGCCAGCCGCATCCTCTTCTGCCGCTTCGGAAAAACCGGAGGCGAAACAAACTGCCCCCCCTGCACCCATTTCCGCCAACCGTCGCACAACCTCAATCGTCGCATGCCGGTTCACCCCGACAAACACGGCATCTGAGCCATTCTCCAATGCAGCCAAATCCTTAACCGCCTGCACACCCTCAATCACCTCCCCACGCGGATGAACAACATCTATTTTGCCAGCAAAATTCATCCGCCTGGATTGCTTGATGATCTGGGCACACCAGGCACCTCCGCCGATCACCGCAATTGAACGTGGTCGCAAAAGCCGTGACAGGTCACGCGACATAGGGAACCTCGCTCCAAAAGAGATTTTGGCCTCCGGCGGGAGCATATCTGGCCAAATAAGATAACCAAATATTAACCAGAATCGCTCCAAGATATGAATTCGGAACAGGCCGGAGGGCCGATGGCCGTGCCAAGTGAGATAGCTTTGCTTTCTTGCATAGAGGGGTCTGGAAACGGGCCCCTCTATCTTTCTTGGCCATATATCCTCCGGGGGAATCGGCGCTCTTCGCCGATGGGGGCTGGCCCCCAGCCACCAGCAAACCCGCGCGCAACATCCCCTGTCTCACGCACCAAGCTCCCGAAGCATTTCACGGCTGATGATGTGGCGCTGTATTTCAGATGTGCCATCCCATATCCGCTCGACCCGCGCATCGCGCCAGAAGCGTTCCAGCGGATAGTCATCCATAAGCCCCATCCCACCATGCAACTGGATAGCCGTATCTGTCACCCGGGCCAGCATCTCGCTTGCATAAAGCTTGGCGCTCGCGATTTCGCGGTTCGCAGGTAGACCTTTATCAAGCCGGTCCGCAGCCGCGAGCGTTAGAAGATCTGCTGCATCAATCTCGGTGATCATATCTGCCAACTGGAAGGAGACACCCTGAAACTTGCCAATCTTCTGGCCGAACTGTTCCCGCTCTGCTGCATAGTTCAACGCATAATCGAACACCCGCCGCGCGCGGCCCACACTCATCGTCGCGACCGTGATCCGCGTCGCATAGAGCCAAGTGTTCATAACCTCGAACCCGCTATCCACCTCACCCAGAACCTGCGCATCCGGCAGGCGACAGTCATCGAACTCGAGGATCATGTTTTTGTAGCCACGGTGGCTGACCGATTTATAGCCATCGCGGATTGTAAAACCCGGTGTACCGCGGTCGACCAGAAACGCAGTTATCCGCTTTTTCGGGCCTTTGGGTGTCTGATCCTCACCCGTCGCGAGAAAAACGATAATAAAATCGGCATGGTCTGCGCCCGAGATAAAGTGTTTCGTGCCGTTGACTACCCAATCGCCGCCATCCCGCACAGCTGCACATTTCATGCCGCGCACGTCCGATCCGGCACCCGGTTCGGTCATCGCCAACGCATCCATCCGCTCGCCGCGCACCGCGGGCATCAGGTAGCGCTCCACCTGCTCCCCCTCGCAAGCCATCAGGATATTCTGCGGCCGCCCGAAGAAGTGGTTCAGCGCCATGGAGCCGCGCCCCAATTCACGCTCTACCAGAGCAAACTCCACATGGTTCAACCCTGCAGAGCCGACGCTTTCAGGGAAATTGCAAGCATAGAAACCCAAATCAATTGTTTTTTGTTTGATCTCTTGTGCGATCTCGTGGGGCACTTCGCCCGTCCGCTCCACCAGCGTCTCATGCGGGTAAATCTCTTTCTCCACAAAGGACCGCACCGTGTCCGCGATCATCCCGTGTTCTTCTGTCAGCCCGTAAATCATGTTCTTTTCCTGCTCTTCAATCTGTCGCGCATCATTTCTTTACCGGCCTCTGTCCCATCATGGAACGAGCCGAATAACTTGTCCCACGGCACATCGAGGTTGCCGTAATTCACTTCGAAATACCGGTGGTGGATCTGATGATGGAACATGCCCAGATGCACCCGTTTTTTGTTGCGAAACCACAGCCCCTCGAACCCTGTATGCGTTGTGACCGCGAGTAGCGCGTAAAACATCAGGTGGAAGATCACATGCACAGGGCTGCTGGGCACAACCAGATGGATCAGCACTGTGCCGAAATACATGACATGCTCTACCGGATGCATCGACAGGCCAGACCACGGCCCCACATCCGTATTGCGATGATGCAACGCGTGAAACCGGTAGAGCGCGTTGCTATGCAGTAGCCGGTGTATCCAGTAAAAATAGAAACTCTCCCAGACCGGGATCAGGAAGAAGAAGGCCACGAACCAGATCGGTGTCTGCCCGAATGTTGTGTGCGGCAGCCAGCCATTGGCGAGACCCCACCAGCCGAAGGCCTCAAACAGGCTCCAGACCGTGACACCCGATGCGATCGTCCAGAACATGTTGTCTTTGAGTTGGTCGGAGAAGGAAAACATCCGCCCCCGACGCGGAAACGGACGGGGGTCGTATTTATGCTCTGTTCCCTGCGCCGCGTACTTGTGGAACCACAGATGCAACCCGCCTGCCAGCAACGTGATGATCACCGCATTGCGGATCCAGATGCCCAACACCCAGATACCTAGGTTCTGCGTGGTCTCAAACGTAGGGCTAAACAGCCCCCAGCTCAGGAAAGCCAGCGCCAGAATGCCCAGATTGATCGTCAGCGGAAACCAACCGTCCGCGTACCATTTCAAAACAGCCAGCGGGCGCGGCGGCCATTCCCACAGCGGAGAGACCACGATTGGCCCGTCCGGCGCATGGTTCCATTCAGCGCGACTCATTTTGCGTAGTCCGATCCCTCAGCGTCCAGTATCGCCTTCAGCTCACCCAGATGGCGTGCATCTTGCTCTGGATATTCTTCCAGTTCTCGCGCCGTCTTCTCCGCGATCTCGTCGCTGATCCGGCGCAGCGGCATGCCGGTTTGCAGCGCACGAATATAGGTCTCGGCGGCGCGCTCGAAATAATAGAGGCGGTTGAATGTCTCAGCTACAGTATCGCCAATCACCATCACGCCGTGACTGCCCATCACCATGACCTTTTGCTTGGGGTCTGTCAGCAACGTCGCACAGCGCGCGCCCTCATCCGCAAAGGCCAGCCCGCCGTAGTCTTCATCAATCACCACGCGGTTGAAAAACGTACAGCAATTCTGGTCAATCGGCGGCAGGCGGCTGTCTTGCAAACAGGCCAGCACCGTGGCGAAAATCGAATGGACATGCATGACACACCGCGCATGAGGACAGGCCGCGTGCACGCCGCCATGCAAGCCCCATGCGGTGGGGTCAGGCGCATTTGGGCCCTCGTAAGTCTCGGGATCATTCGCATCGATGAGCAATAGATCGGATGCCTTCACCCGACTGAAATGCACCTGATTAGGGTTCATCAGAAACTGCGAACCGCTATCATTCACCGCCAGAGAGAAGTGGTTCGCCACGCCCTCATGCATGTTCAGGCGCGCCGTCCAACGGAATGCAGCCGCTAGATCAACCCGTTCCTGCCAGTGGTCCATGTTCGGTTTAGCCTGTGTCATGTCAATTGTCCCCTCATCGATTTACGGCCCAACGGACCACCCTGAAACCGTCCCGTCCATCCTGTCTGCGACATTATTCCAACGCCCTGCTCGGTACCCAAGCATATCCGTTTTCGCACAAAATATATGCCTCGCGCAGCCCGTGTGGTTTGTCTGTTGGCGCTTGTAGAATTATCCCACTTGCCGATTCAGCGACATCGCAAGCCTGTTCAGGGTCCGTGTCATACAGGCGTATCTCAATTCCCGCACCGCGTGGCGGCGTTTCGGGCAACAAACCCAGCAGCGGGTTTGCATGATACGTCCCGTCGACATGCAACTGAAACACTTGGGTGCCATAGCTGATGATAGCAAAATCCGGTGTGGCTTGACGCGCTTTCATACCAAAAACAGTCTCTAGAAAGGCGACTTGTGCCAACACATCCCGCACCAGAAGGTTCAAACCGATCCCTCGCAGGCTGGCACCAAACGCGTCAGCGCTTATTGTGTCGTAATCCATATCAACCGCTCCCGCTTGAACCTGAGCCAACCCTGTGAAATATTGGGACATGACACAAGCATCTTTCCCCACATGGCCTAACGTGGCCGCTGATCTGGTTCATGTTGCCGCAGGGCGCGCACCAGCAGATATGATCATCACTGGTGGCATCTGGGTCAACGTCCACACCCGTGAGGCCCTGCCAAATCACGACATCGCAATCGTGAAAGGGCGGATCGCCTTCGTCGGCCCCTCCGCCGATCATTGCCACGGCCCCGACACACAAATCATCGACGCGCAAGGCCGCTACATGATCCCGGGCCTGTGCGATGGCCATATGCACATCGAGAGCGGCATGCTCACCCCCGCCGAATTTGCCCGCGCCGTGATCCCCCATGGCACGACAACCATGTTCACCGACCCGCACGAGATCGCCAATGTGCTGGGGCTGGAGGGCGTGCGCATGATGCACGACGAGGCGCTGATGCAGCCCGTCAACATCTTCACCCAAATGCCGTCCTGCGCGCCCAGCGCACCGAGGATGGAGACGACAGGCTTCGAGATCACCGCCGAGGAGGTCGCCGAGGCGATGAATTGGGAAGGCATCATCGGTCTGGGCGAAATGATGAACTTTCCGGGTGTGATCAACGCCGATACCCAGATGCTGGCCGAAATTGCGGCCACCCAACGCGCAGGCAAGACCGTCGGCGGGCATTATGCCTCCCCTGATCTTGGCCCCGCCTTTGCGGCCTATGTCGCAGGTGGCCCCGCCGATGATCATGAAGGCACCTGCGAGGATGATGCGATTGCCCGCATGCGGCAAGGGATGCGGTCTATGATCCGCCTCGGGTCGGCTTGGTATGATATCGAATCCCAGATTACCGCCATCACCGAACGCGGACTGGACAGCCGCAACATGATCCTGTGCACCGATGATTGCCACTCCGGCACGTTGGTAAATGAGGGCCATATGAACCGCGTTGTGCGCCACGCGATTGACTGTGGCTGTGACCCGCTGATTGCCCTGCAAATGGCCACCATCAACACCGCCACCCATTTCGGGCTAGAGCGTGAGCTGGGCTCGCTCACGCCCGGTCGCCGCGCTGATGTGGTGCTCACTTCCGACCTCAAGACCCTGCCCATCGAGCTGGTCATCGCCCGTGGCCAAATCGTCGCGCAGTACGGCGAATGCCTCGTCGAGTGTCCGCACTACAACTGGCCCACACACGCCCGCCAGACCGTCAATATGGCGCGTGACCTGCACGCGGATGACTTCACCATCACCGCCCCCGCAGGCGCCAACGCCGTCACCGCCAACGTCATCGGTGTGGTCGAGAACCAAGCCCCCACCAAGGCGCTACAGTTTGAGCTTCCCGTGACCGAAGGCCGCGTGACCGCCCACGGCGATGTCGCCCAGATTGCACTGGTCGAGCGGCACCGCGCCACGGGTGGTGTAGTCAACGCGCTTGTCTCCGGCTTTGGTTATACCGGCAAAATGGCCATGGCCTCCACCGTGGCCCATGACAGCCACCATATGATTGTGGTGGGGACCGATGCCGACAACATGGCACTGGCGGCCAACCACCTGCGCGCCCTTGGCGGCGGGATTACCATCTTCAAAGACGGCGCACCGCTGGCCACCGTTGACCTGCCCATCGCAGGCCTGATGTCGGACAGCCCTGCCACCGATGTTGCCGCCAAAGCAGAGGCGATGATGCAAGCAATGCGCGAATGCGGTTGCACCCTGAACAACGCCTATATGCAGCATTCCCTGCTGGCCCTTGTCGTCATTCCCGAATTGCGGATTTCTGATCTCGGCCTTGTTGATGTCCGCACCTTTGAATTTATGGATGTCATCGTCACATGAAAACCTTCGCTCAAAACCTGATGAAACTGGCCCCTGATTGGGCCACCCTCGCGCCCGAACTGATTGAGACATTCGACTGGCTTGAGGATCAAGGCTGGCTCACCATCCGCAAAGACGGCCAACCCGAGCATTACACGCTCTTGATCTATCCGCCCGAACTGGCGAACCACTTTGGCGCCAGCCATGTCGGCTTTGGCGGCACAACGCTGAAATATACCTCCCATTGGTCCACCCCGAACACGGAGGTCGACAACCGTATTTTCGAGATTGGAACCACCTCCGGCGATGGCGGCCGTCTGGTCCTGTGGCTGGACGAGGACGGCAAACAGCAATTTGTACAGATGGGCCATGACAATGCGGGCATCATCTCTGATGATCCGCGGGTCGTGCTGCAATTCCTCGCCATGGGCTACCCCGAGCCCGCCGCGTTGGAGCAGACCGATATCACGCCGCTGCAAGCCTTCTTTGACTACCATGGTGTCTACGATCTGGATGAAATCGATCCGGCAGAACACCCTGTCGCCCCAACGGCGCTTCAGGCGTTCCTCAAAGAACGCTTTGGCCTTGATATGCCCGCCACAGCCCGTGCCATCGGGATCGCAGACTTCGCGCCCTATCGGGACGAGGAAACAGCCGATCCCTTCAACCGCTGGCTTGCCGCAATGACGCCCGAACCGACCCAAGAAGAACTCGATTACATCGATAACCTGATGCGCACGGTTGAATCGCTCGACCTCAAAGACGACGATAGCTCCCAAACCCTGATGCAGAAAATCGGCACCCTGTTTAAATCCAAGGATTAGAAAAGCACCATGAAGCAGTTCAAAACTCTGACACCGGATGCCACCCCTGCCGAAGGCTTTACCAATGCAACCGCCGCCGTAGACCGGCTGACCGCACTCTATGCGCAATCCATAGATTTTCTGCGCACGCAGTTCACAGCCGCCATGGTAGATGCCCCGACGGATACCCGCATCCGCGCATACTACCCGGAGGTCCGCCTGACCACGACCTCCTATGCCCACGTCGATACACGGCTCAGCTTTGGCCATGTGGCGGGGCCGGGTACTTACGCCTCCACCATTACGCGGCCCGACCTGTTCCGCAATTACCTGATCCAGCAGATTGGCCTGCTGATCAAAAACCACGGGCAGCCGGTAATCATCGGCCCCTCAGAGACACCGATCCCCGTACATTTTGCGATGACCAACGATTCAGGCATCACCGTGCCGCAAGAAGGTGCTGCCGCCTTTACCCTTCGTGATGTCTTTGACGTCCCAGACCTCAGCACTACCAACGATGACATCGTGAATGGCACATTCAATCCCGCCGACGGCGTGGGCCCGCTGGCCCCCTTCACCGCCCAGCGCGTGGACTACTCCCTTGCGCGGCTCACACATTACACCGCCACGGACCCCGATCACTTCCAGTGTCACGTCCTGTTCACCAACTACCAGTTCTATGTGTCCGAGTTTGAGGACTACGCCCGTGCCATGCTGCGCGACCCGAACAGCGGCTATACCTCCTTTGTCTCAACCGGCAATCAGGAGATCACCGATGGCGACGCGCCGATCGAGGCATCGGCAAAACTGCCCCAGATGCCGACATACCACCTCAAGCGCGCAGACGGGTCAGGCATCACGCTGGTGAACATCGGCGTCGGTCCGTCCAACGCCAAAACCGCCACCGATCACATCGCCGTATTACGCCCCCATGCGTGGCTGATGGTCGGGCACTGCGCCGGCCTGCGAAATACCCAAGCGCTGGGTGATTTCGTCCTTGCCCATGCCTACCTGCGCGAAGATCATGTTCTGGACGACGACCTGCCTGTCTGGGTTCCCATCCCCGCGCTGGCCGAAATCCAGATCGCGCTGGAACAGGCCGTGGCCCAAGTGACCCAGCTGGAAGGGTATGAGCTGAAACGCATCATGCGTACCGGCACCGTCGCCACCATCGACAACCGCAACTGGGAACTGCGCGACCAATCCGGCCCCGTCCAGCGCCTCAGCCAGTCCCGCGCCGTGGCACTGGATATGGAGAGCGCCACAATCGCCGCCAACGGCTACCGCTTCCGCGTCCCCTACGGCACGCTGCTCTGCGTCTCGGACAAACCCCTGCACGGCGAGTTAAAGCTGCCGGGCATGGCCTCCGACTTCTACAAAACCCAAGTTGCACGCCATTTGATGATCGGAATTCGCGCCATGGAGCAACTGCGCGGCATGCCGCTGGAGCGGATTCACAGCCGGAAATTGCGCTCGTTTGACGAAACCGCCTTCCTCTGAGGGGAAACTAGAGCAAAAAAACGCAAAAAAGGCATTATTTTGCAGGAAATATCGGCACTATTCGTTGTGCTTGCTCCCTACATACCGTTACATTCCACGCATGAGGCCCATAGTCGGGCAGCCGAGGAGAATAAAATGGCGAACAAACCAATGACAAAGACCCAGCTCGTAGCCGCACTGGCAGACGTAATGGGCGCAGACAAAAAATCCGCAGGTGCGGCACTTGATGCAGTATGCGCACTGATCACAAAAGAAGTGTCTGGCGGCGGTGCCGTAACTCTTCCAGGCGTTGGCAAAATCTATTGCCGCGAACGCCCCGAGCGTATGGTTCGCAACCCTGCGACCGGTGAGCAGTTCAAGAAAGAAGCTGACAAGGTTGTCAAAATGACAATCGCCAAAGCGCTGAAAGACAGCGTTAACGGCTAAGACCGACTTAGGTCCGGTTTTAAGGGGTCGTCCTTCGGGACGGCCCTTTCTTGTTTGTGCCGACTTGATCGCGATACCCTTTGCTTGCGTTTCACAGTCAGGTCACGCCACAATTGGTCTAATCCGATCCGCAGCGAAAGGGGAACCCATGGACAATGAAACCTTTTGGGACAAAGCCGCACCCAAATACGCCAAAGACCCTATCAGCGACATGGACGGTTACAATCAAACCCTTGATCGTATGCGCGTGCTCCTGAAAAGCCATCACAAGGTTCTCGAAATCGGATGTGGCACCGGATCAACAGCCCTTCAGCTGGCAAACGGAGTTTCCCGCTACATCGGCACCGATATTTCACCGCAGATGATTGCCATCGCGCAAAGTAAACTTGATGCCACCTCTCCCGCGCAGCTGAGCTTTGCGGCCCAAGATGCCGCTCGGCTACCGGAGGGACCGCATGATGTTATTCTGGCGCTCAATCTGCTGCATCTGCTACCGGATCTCGAAACCGTCTTGCAGCAAATATATGATGCACTGCCTTCGGGTGGCCTGCTGATCGCAAAAACCGGTTTACTCAAGGACGGATTGTGGCTCATTCCGCTGATCATCCCCCTGCTTAAAGCCATCGGAAAAGCCCCCTATGTTCGCAAGCTCAGCGCGGTTGAGATGTTAGACTTGCTGAAAGAAACCGGCTTTGTGATCGATGAGCAGCTGACACAAGCCGGTGTTGTGCCCCGCATCTTCACCGTAGCCAGAAAGCCCTGAAACCAGCTTGCTCCTGAGCTCCTGAAAATCCGGCTCCCTCACCCGCTTGCCCTCCCCCCAATTCCCGCCCATTACTGTTGCGGCAACCAAAGGACGCAGCATCATGGATTTACGCGCAATCGGATTGGGGCTGGCCTTTGCGCTGATGTGGTCTTCTGCCTTTACCTCCGCGCGGATCATCGTGGCTGATGCTTCGCCCCTGTTTGCCCTGTCGCTCCGCTATCTGTTATCCGGCCTGATCGGTGTCGCAATCGCCAAAGCACTCGGCCAGAACTGGAACCTGACCCGCGCGCAATGGCGTGCCACCATCGGCTTTGGCATCCTGCAAAACGCGGTCTACCTCGGCCTGTTCTTCATCGCCATGCAAACAATCGAGGCGTCCTTTGCCGCCATCATCGCCTCTACCATGCCACTGATGGTCGCGTTGGCCGCGTGGCTGTTTATGGGTGAACGTCTGGGTCGTCTGGGCATTGCAGGTCTGATTGCGGGTCTGGCGGGAGTGGCTTTGATTATGGGCACACGCCTGACGCAGGGCGCAGACCTGACCAGCATCGCCATCTGCATCATCGGGGTGCTGGCCCTCACCATCGCAACCCTTACCGTGCGCGGCGCCTCATCCGGCGGGAACCTGCTAATGGTGGTCGGCCTGCAAATGCTGGTCGGCTGTGCGGCCCTCACTATTGCGACGCTGGTGTTCGAGACACCCCGCCTCACGCCCAGCTGGCCACTGGCAATCGCCTTTACCTATACCTGCCTTGTCCCGGGCCTGACCGCCACTTGGGTCTGGTTCATGCTGGTGGGGCGTATCGGCGCCACCCGCGCGGCCACCTTCCACTTTCTCAACCCCTTCTTCGGCGTCGCAATCGCCGCAGTACTATTGGGAGAGCAGCTAGGCCCCCGCGATGTTTTGGGTGTTGCGATCATCGCAGCAGGCATTCTTGCCGTGCAAATATCGCGCCAGACAAAGGTCTAATTCCGACACGCTAACGCCGCCAAAGATCAAGACTGGCATAGCGATCCCCGATAGGCCGTTGTCTATGAACGACATAGCGCCCACAAAAAAATATGCATTCCTGTTGATCCCCGGCTTCTCGACGCTGGGGTTCTCCTGCGCGTTAGAGGCCCTGTCACTGGCAAATCACCACCCCTCAGGGCGGAAGTTCTATCGCTGGCGTCTGATGTCCGAGGCGGGCGCACCGGTTGAAGCCTATAACGGCGTCAAAATCTCTGTCGATAGCGCGCTGGCCCCGCTGGAACGCGGCGAGACCCTGATTGTCTGCGCGGGCGAGAACGCTGGCAGATCTAGCTCCAAAACCGTCCTGAACTGGCTGCGGCGCGAAGCACGACGCGGGGGCGACATTGGCGCGCTGTCTTCGGGAACCTACATTCTCGCCCTTGCCGGCCTTATCGGCGGCAAACGGGTGACAACCCATTGGGAATACCGGACCGCGCTTGCGGAAATGCTGCCGGACGTGATCATGGAAGACAGTATTTTCTCTGTCGATGGCCGTGTGTTCACCTCTGCGGGCGGGGCTGCGTCGATGGACATGATGCTGCACCGGCTCCGCGATGACTATGGCTCCGATCTGGCCACATGGGTGGCCGACCAGATGGTCTATACCGTGCCGCGTGTACATTCCGACGCCCAACGCCTGTCCCTGAAATCCCGCCCCGAAGTCCGCAATCCCAAGCTGCTCATGGCCATGCAGGTGATGGAAAACAACATCGAAGACCCGCTGACACCGGACGAGATTGCAGATGTAGTGGGCCTCTCCACCCGCCAGTTGGAGCGCCTCTTTGCCAAATACCTCACCATCTCGCCCAAGCGTCACTATCTGCGCATCCGGCTGGAAAAAGGGCGCAACCTGCTGCGGCAAACCGATCTGTCCGTGACAGACGTTTGTGTGGCCTGCGGCTTTAAATCGCTCTCCCATTTCTCCAAAAGCTACCGCGCAAATTACGGCATCCCGCCGGGCATGGAGGCAACGGACGGCAAGGTTCTGTGGTCTGACCGCTCTTAATTCAGCAGCGCCTCAATCGCGCGCGGGATCGCGCCGCTGTCCGGCTTTGCATTTGATCCCCACGTCTCGACGACACTGCCATCGGGACCAATCAGAACCTTGTTAAAGTTCCAGCGCGGCGTGAACCCTGTCTGCGCCTTGACGTCTTTGTAGAAGCCATGCGCACGGCTACCGCGCACATGTGTCACATCGGTCATCGGCAACGTAAGGCCAAAATTGATCTCGCAAAATGCCTTGACCTCTGCCGCACTACCCAGTTCCTGATTGAAATCATCCGATGGCACGGCAAGGATCACCAATCCACGATCGCGGTATTTTTCATAAAGCACCTGCAACCCGTCATACTGATAGGTAAAGCCGCATTGCGATGCCGTATTGACCACCAACACAGGCCGCCCTGCAAAATCGGCAAGCGCAATGTTACCTCCGTCAATTGACGCAAACACAGCATCACGCGGCGCCGCTATACCCGTGCTGGCCAACATCGTCAGGATCAATCCAAATATCAGTCGCATGTCAGGTTCTCCTGCAATCAATACGCCGTACACACGCAGAAAGTTCACAAAGAGTTGCAGCAGGCGTGCAACCCCTTTGATTTTCCCGCAAAAGCCCCATCTAATAGGCGCAGCACAGCGCAAGGAGCTTTCCATGTCCCAGTATACCAAAAACCCCGATGTCATCGCGACCCTGTCGCCAGAGGAATTCTATGTCACACAAGAAAGCGGCACAGAACGTCCGGGCACCGGCAAGCTGCTGAACAATAAGGCCCCCGGCATCTACGTTGATATCGTCTCGGGCGAGCCGCTGTTTGCCTCAGGCGACAAATACGAGAGCGGCTGCGGTTGGCCCAGCTTTACCAAACCGATCGAGCCCGCCCATGTGGCAGAGCTGACAGACAGCACCCTTGGCATGATCCGCACCGAAGTGCGCAGCAAACACGGCGACAGCCACCTTGGCCATGTGTTCAACGATGGCCCGCGTGACCGCGGTGGCCTGCGCTATTGCATCAATTCCGCCTCCCTGCGCTTTATTCACCGCGATGACATGGAGGCCGAAGGATACGGCAAATACATCAATCAAGTGGAGGACGTAGCATGAGCAATCAACGCGTAGTACTGGCAGGCGGCTGTTTCTGGGGCATGCAGGACCTGATCCGCAAACGCAAAGGCGTGGTATCCACCCGCGTCGGGTATTCCGGCGGCGATGTGCCAAATGCCACCTACCGCAATCACGGCACCCACGCCGAGGCAATCGAGGTCATCTTTGATCTCGACGCCCTCAGCTATCGCACCCTGCTGGAGCTGTTCTTCCAGATCCACGATCCCACAACGATGAACCGCCAAGGCAACGACATGGGGATGAGCTATCGCTCGGCCATCTACTATGAGGATGAAGACCAGAAAGCCGTAGCACTGGACACCATCGCGGATATCGAAGCCTCAGGCATCTGGCCCGGCAAAGTGGTGACCGAAGTCGAGCCTGTGAGCGACTTCTGGGAGGCAGAACCGGAGCATCAAGACTACATCCAACGGATTCCCAACGGCTATACCTGCCATTTCCCACGCCCCGATTGGGTCCTCCCCAAACGCGCAGCTGCAGAATAAACGTGCTGGGTCGATACATTTGTATCGGCCCAAAAACCTCTAACAACTGCTTTGATTTTAAACGGCGCGATTGTGATGCTTGCCGACATGTCGATACATGACGCGAAGATAAGGGCAGAACTTGCCCAATGGATCATAGTGCTGGTGCCAGAGGCAATAATTACCAATAACCTACATGCTTTGACTAGGCGAAGGTTAACTCCTTGGTTGCAATGTGCCGCCCGTCAAGCTCGAGCCGCACCTGCACGGCTTGTACGCCTTTTGGCCCAAGCACACGTCAAGATGACGCGCATTTTTCAACGGTGTTGAGTCCTCAGGCACATCCCCATTGTCAAATTCAGAAGACGCACGCGCCATCGCACATGTCTGCATCGTAACCAGAATTTTGTCGTCTTTCAGCCAACTTGTAGCAGGCTTTTCAATGACACGGTTACGCGCGAGTAAAGGCGAGATGCGGACCATATTATGGTCTCGAGTTTGATGCTGGTAAAAGACGCTGCGTTCACCAATGGCTTCAAAATTACTCATCTGCGTCTCCTGAAGTACTGGCTAACGGAAACCGCTCCGCTACGTTAAGCGATGCAATTCCATGATGTAGCGGACTTTCCGTCAAGCCTGACGGGCGTATACTTTCCGGGTCACGGGATCGCGTGGGTTTTTTGACATTCGCCATCAACATACATCTCGATCATCGTGCCACTTTTAACCATTTCAGAAGGCAGAGAGACCTCAGATGTGGTGTCGACCAGAACAGCCGCAGCAATCTTTCCGGAATCGCGCGTGGTGAGGTGCACATTGATTTTGTTACCTTCCGCGGTAACTTGCGTCTGTGAAATGCTGATGGCCGGTGATGCCAATTGAAGGTTAAGCAATAGCTTTGGCGGCATACTTTCCAGGATACTCCAGCCGGTGATTTGGGCGCGAAATGGGGTCATCAAAAATGTTCTCCGGTTAATATGTTCGTCTCCAGAAATATGCGGAAACGGATTGCAAAAAATTATCCTTTGTCCACGGTTTTTTTCATTTCCCTGGAGGCCGTTAGGCGACGCATGGCTTCTTCTATCTTAGCCTCGTTCTCCGCTTTTTCTTTAGCGCCATAATTGCCATTGGGTTGGTCGTAGAATCCGCGTTGCTTCGTCAGGCTTGCCAGCTCGGCTTTGGCTTTATTGACTTCTTTATCCCAGTATTCTTGGCGATCGTTTTCTTTCGACATTGACCTATCCTTTCTGAAAATTGCCTAAATCTATGGCCCCCAATAACCTTGGGTTGAAATAACGCTTATGGGATTCGGGTTGCAATTCAAGAATAATTGCGGGTCGGCTACAAAAAGGGCCATATCGCTGGCACATAGCTACGGGTAGTCAGCTACAATCAGCATTGCTCAGCACTGGCGCAATCTCAAAGCCGTTGCGCCAGAAAACCAGACACAGCACGGGCTTGTCTGTCGTCTCCATTGCATGCCGCTGGTTGCTTGTGTGCATCCAAGTATCGCCCGCGCCCAGCACCTCATCTGCGCAACCTTCACGCCTGAACACCGCACTGCCCGAAACCACCAGATACATCTCTTCTGCCGGATGGTTATGCCACGGATAATACAAACCGGTCGGCATATAGACCATCCACGCCCACAGGGTCTCTGACCAAAAGGGACCACCTTCGCCGATAATACAGTAGCAACCGAACCTGCGCATAAAATCGTCGCCGATCTCGGTTTCCTTGTAGGTCTCGCGCCACTGTGCAATCGGTCCCGCAGCATGAATCGCCGCCTGAAGTGCCGGATATTTATCGGAAACCAATTCAGTCTCTTGCCGGAAGATATCAGCACAGTCGCAATGAAACGGCTCTACCAGCTGCCGTGCCACGTCTTGCGGGAACGGTGCAAACCCGGACGTCGCCGGGTGGCTTTGATAGACGCGCCGTGCCTGATCCAACAAAGCGTCATAGATTCTTTCATGTTCCATGCCACGAGATTGGGCGGGTAATCTCGCGCGATCTGCTCCAACCGCGACACCCCCGAAGGCGCAAATTGGTGTTAAACCGCAACCCGCGGTCGCCCTGACGCCTCTACCGTCACCTCGGCCTCCACAAACACTTCGCGCCCTTCAACGCCGGCACTGCGCACATCGCGCACCACACTCACCTGAATATCTGCGGCACCTGCCGCCTCCGCTGCCGTGATCGCGCGCGCGCGCAGCACGCCCTCCAGCATTTCCAGCGCGGCCTCTGACTCCACAAAATCCTGCGGACCCTCCACCAGATGCACCCGGTACTTCCCCTCGCTCGGCGACGTCACAGTTCCCGTCTCCCGCATAGTCACACGGCCCACCACCGCACCAATCGCATTGGCCACGCCCGCATGTTCCGGCAGGATCATCTCGCACCCCAACCGCACACCGACAGCCGGATAATAGGTACTGGCCGAAGCCCCCAACCCGATCACAGGCACCGCCAACCCCGTCTCGATCCGCACCAGACCGCGATGTCCGCCAAGGCCCCGCTGCATCAAAACATGCCGTGCCAGAACAGCTGCATCGCCCTCGAATTGCGTCTCTTCTTCTGCAAAAGCAGTCTCTAACAAGGCCAAAGCAGTCTGATGCTCCAACTGCGAAATGATCATCCGCGCCATCACTTCCGGCTCCGGCGCCAGCCTGTCCCCCGCACCCGTCCGCCGCCGCCCGAACAACGCCATCGCCTTGCGCGCAGCATCCGCATCCCAGCTGTCGGTCAGTCCCAGAACATGGCTCGCATCCGAAGGCGTCACCCCGGACATTTGCACCAGCCCGCGCTCCACCAACCGCTTGAGCGCACCTGTCTCGATCCTGCTCCGCAGCACGTCCCCCAAGGGCAAAACAGCCGTCCCGATCCGCTCCAGCAATACCTCCTCACGCGGCCCGATACCCTCCATCGTCTGCCCCGCCACCGCGCGCACAAACCGTCCGTCAAATTCCCCCGGCATGGTGCTGCGCATCTGGGCATCCAGCGTGTCATGCACAACTTCAGGCGCATCGACCGCAATCAAGGACACCGGCACCAATCGCCGCGGCCCAAGGCTTACGCCCCCCTGCAAGCCCTCGGACAGGAAATGCACCTCGCTGTCACCCCCCAGGCCGGTGGTCCGCATCGCTACGGCCTCAACCATCGTGCGGTATTTGCCCACGCGCGCACCCGCCGGATCAATCGCAGGCCGCCCGTCTTTCAACAGCGCCACATCCGTCGTCGTCCCGCCAATATCGGACACCAGCGCATGATCCGCCCCCGTCATCCAGCGCGCCCCCACGATAGACGCCGCAGGCCCGCTCAGGATCGTCTCGATCGGCCGCTCCCGCGCTTGCGCGGATGAAATCAACGCCCCATCCCCGCGCACCACCATCAAGGGCGCACTCACGCCAATCTCGCGCAAAATATCTTCCGCCCGCCCGATAAGGCGGTCAATCATCCCGATCAAACGTGCGTTCAGCACTGCTGTCATCGCGCGTTTGGGACCGTTCAGCTTGGCCGACAGCTGGTGTGACGCCGACACAGGCCGCCCGGTCATCTCCGCCACCAATGCCATCGCCCGCAATTCATGCGCCGGATTGCGCGTCGCAAATTGTGACGCAACAGCAAAGCCGCCTACACCGGCCCCATGCTCCGCCAGAAACACCCGCAAACCGTCTTCGTCAAACGGCACGGCCTCGCCGCCTGCATGGTTGTGCCCACCCGCCAGCACCACATGCGGATCCCCCTTCAACGCTTCCAGCAAGCCATGCGTTTCCAGATCACGCTCTTTGAAACCGATATAAACCAGCGCAACACGTCCGCCCTGTCCCTCAACCAATGCGTTGGTGGCCAATGTCGTCGATAGGGATGCCAAAGCAATATCCGCCGGCGAAACACCAGACTGTGCAAGTACCGCACGCACCGCACCACCGACACCAATCGCCAAATCGTGACGGGTGGTCAGTGCCTTTGCACTGGCGATCACTTCACGCTCGTCCCGAATGATCACCGCATCCGTATAGGTGCCGCCCGTATCCACACCCAAAAGCAACGCCATCGGTCTCTCCTTAAAACTATTGGGAATTTCTATCCGATGCGGCGGCGCATACCAGCCCCAATAGCGTCACAGATCAGCCAAACGCGCCACGGCCCAACGCGCAGCGTCAGCAACCGCAACATCAGGATCATCACACAACGCCTGCGCATGCCCCTTCAACCCGACTTCGCCTGAATTACCGACAGCGTAGAGCACATTACGCACAAACCGCTCCCGCCCGATCCGCTTGACCGGCGATCCCGAAAACCGCAGCCGAAACGCCGCATCATCCAACACAACCAATTCCGCAAGCGTACCCCCCGCGCTCCCATGATACCTCATATCACTGGCCGCGACGGCAAACTTGTTCCAAGGACAGGCCGCCAGACAGTCATCACAGCCATAAATCCGGTTGCCCAGCGCGGCACGGAACTCCTCCGCCACAGGTCCCTTATGCTCAATGGTCAGGTAGGAAATGCACCGCCGCGCATCCAACCTGTATGGCTCCGGAAACGCCTGCGTCGGGCAAATGTTCTGACAGGCCGTACAACTGCCACATCGGTCCACCTCAGCTGCATCCGGCTCCAACTCAAGAGTGGTAAAAATCGAGCCTAAGAAGGCCCAATTCCCCCAATCACGGCTCACAACATTGGTGTGTTTTCCCTGCCATCCCAGCCCGGCCGCCTGCGCCAACGCCTTCTCCGGCACAGGTGCTGTGTCTACAAACACCTTAACCTGACACTCTTCCTGCTCGATCAACCACCGCGCCAAACGCTTCAGCCGCTTCTTCACCACATCATGGTAATCGCGCCCCTGCGCATAGGCAGAAACCGCCCCCAAATCACGCTGCTCCAACACAGCCAACGGATCATATTCGGGCGCGTAACTCTCCGCCAACATGATCACAGACCGCGCCTCGGGCCACAAAACAGACGGATCACCGCGCCAACTCACGCGCTCTTCCATCCACCCCATCTGCCCGTGGTATCCGGCCTCCAGAAAGGCGCCCAGCCGCGCAGGCACGTCCGGCACGGCATCTGGCCTGCAAATCCGGCACGCCACAAACCCTTCGGCCAGCGCTTGGGAGACCAGCTTTGCCTTAAGATCCATTCTTTATTGTGCCTTTAAACTCAATCCCGCACCCTCCGCGGGCACAGTCGGTCACCGAAGTAGTCCGCTCAAAAATCCAGATCATTATAATGCTTGGGCGGCGTAAATCCCGGCACCTGATCCGCAAGGATCGACCGGAACGCCGGCCGCGATTTTATCTTGGCGTACCAGTCCTTCACCTCGGGGCAACTGTTCCAGTCAACGTCGGAAATATAATCAAGCGAGGACAAATGCGCAGCCGCCGCAAAATCAGCCAGGGTCATCATATCACCCGCCAACCAGCGGCGGTGATCCAAAAGCCAGGTCATATAGCCCAAATGAAACTTGATTGCTTTTGCGCCGGCCTTGACGTTCTTGCTGTCCGGATAGCCGGCCTTCATCATCTTCTTGTTCACCCGCTCATAGAGCAGTTTGCTGGTCACTTCGTGGTGGAACTTGTCATCAAACCAGCTGACCAAACGGCGTACTTCCAGCTTTTGCACAGGATCGGAAGGCAGCAGCGACGGATCAGGGCGGGTCTCTTCGATATATTCGCAAATCGCAGCACTTTCGGACATCATGATGCCATCCAACCGCAGCACCGGTACTTTGCCTGCCGGATTGCGGCGCAGAAAGTCGGGGTCCTGCTCCCAATAGCGCTCTTCGACCAGCTCGACCTCTATCTTCTTTTCCGCAAGACTAAGCCGCACCTTGCGGCAATGAGGGGAGAGAGGGACGTGAAACAGGCGTGCCATGAAAAAATCCGAAAAAGGAGTGCGCTTCCTCAATGCCTTGTGGCGCGCGAATATTCAACTCTCGAAACAATCCGCCCGACCATCTGCGCGGATTGTAGCAGCACCAGACCTGATTTGCGCGGCACGTTTTTGCAAATACGCTGTGGGGCGCGACGCGCTGCGGTCTTTGGGCGCGGGCAACACGGCCGCCAATTGCGATGCTTGCCGCTCTGTCAGCGCTTTCGGACCCACACCAAAATAATGCCGCGCCGCCGCCTCCACGCCAAATACACCTTCGTCAAACTCGGCAACATTCAGGTACACTTCCAGAATACGCCTCTTGGGCCACAGCATCTCGACCAGCGGGGTGATTCCCGCCTCCAGCGCTTTGCGCACCCAGGTGCGGCCATGCCAGAGGTAGACGTTTTTCACTGTTTGCTGGCTCAGCGTTGAGGCCCCACGGCTGGACCCCTCGGCAATGGCAAGCCGGATCGCCCGCACGTCAAAGCCCCAATGCTGGCAGAAATTGGCATCCTCCGCTGCAACCACAGCGCGGGCCATAACAGGGGCAATGCCACGCATCGGGACCCACTGATGATCAACACCGCCCAGTCGGCGGCCTTCGGAAAACATATAGGCTGTCGTTGGCGGGTTCACGATGCGCCCTAACAGGACAGCCCCCACAACCACCAACACAGCAATCACAACGGCGCGCCAGAATTTGCGACGCAGGCGTTTGCGCAAGGATAGGCGCGGCGCGGTTTCCGCCTGCGGCTTGGCCTTCGCCTTTGGTTTGGGTTTGGTGGTGCTACGCTTCGCCATGCTCCAGCTATAAGCCCGCAAGCCCGGCTTGTGAACGTCGCCCTACCCCGCCCGAGAGTTCATCCCGCGCCGTGTTCTCAAAAACACGCAAGCGGATCACCCAAACATCGAACAACTATTCAGCAAGAGAACACTGCTAAGGGCAAAGAACAGACGATGGTGAATGAAACTATGGGTCATAATACGCTCCTTCAGTGGGAATTTACGCGGCCATCAGGCAGGCAACTTCGGGGAATGCGGCGGCAGTACGAGGGAACATCATGTCCTCCGCTTCATCTTCGGCACGGCACTCAAAGGGACAGCCACCCGCATAGATGATTTGGCTCTCGTCAAATGAAAGGGACACAAAAGCAGTCAGGCCACCTTCGATCACACGGACGTCGCGACCGTTCACAAGGTCTTTGGCAGAAACCAGCATTTCATCGCAACCCATCCACAACTCCGCACGCCAATCATTGATCAGGATTCTGTGGTTAGGGGATACCATGATCGGGCGTTCGTTTCCGATGCTGCCAGCTTCGAACAAGACAGGCGCTGCATCACCATGCCCGGCGACCAGCTGCCGGCGCACAGCACGCACAGCCTGCGGGCCGCAGTCCAGTGTCTCAACCAAATCACCAACAGAAATCTGGTCAACCGGACGAAATCCCTTTGGCACCGCTATCAACGTATCAGCAACAAACCCGCGGGCTAGAATAGGGTTCTCCTGTCCCACCAAGGGGGAACGGGTAACGTTTGTACCGAAAATGGACTCTGGAAATTGGGTTGGCATGATGTGCACCTCTGGCTCTGTTAAGCCTCAAGATGCACGTCAATTGCGTCAAAACTTCGCCCGTATTGTTTCCAATATGGGTCTTTTTGTGTCAGCGAAACAAACTGTTTCCTTCGCTGACACAGTGTTCAATTCACCTATTCCGCAGGAACAGCCCGTGCCACAACCGCAAGGGGTGCAGGAATACGGCTCAGCATTTCCTTCGGACAAATCTGCACAAAGTTCGCTTTTTCCAGGCCCCAATGTTGCAGGATATCGGCGGCCTTCCGGCTGCCTGTCTCGGCTGCATGGCGCTCGATCAAGGACTTCAGCTCGCCCTCCCAGTGGCCTTCGGCAACAGGGCAATGCACCAGTGTTTCACGGTTCATACGGGTCGCCACGCGGACTTCGGGATCGTACAGATAGGCCATGCCACCCGTCATGCCCGCACCAAAGTTTGCACCAATGCTGCCAAGAATAACCGCCACACCGCCGGTCATGTATTCACAACCGTTGCTGCCACAGCCCTCAACGACAACCCGCGCACCCGAGTTGCGCACAGCAAAGCGTTCACCCGCGCGGCCGGCCGCAAACAGGTAACCATCCGTCGCACCATACAAAACGGTGTTGCCGATGATTGTATTCTCTGCGGCCACAATAGTACTGCTCATCTGGGGCCGCACAACAATAGTACCACCCGACAAACCCTTGCCGACATAGTCGTTCGCATCACCCGCCACGACCAGCTTCAGCCCCGGTGCGGCAAACGCGCCCAGCGACTGGCCGGCACTACCTGTCAGGTTCACCGTCAGGTGGTTCGGCTGCAAGCTGTTGCGCATGCCAAAGCGTTTCACGATATGGCTCGACGTGCGTGTACCGACCGAACGGTGTGTGTTTTGTACCGCATAGCTCAGCTGCATCTTCTCGCCATCCTCAAGGAAGCGCACGGCATCCTGAACAATCTGCGCATCCAGTGTATCCGGCACAACATTGCGCGGCTTGGCACGGTCATAAACCGTATCCATCTGCGCATCGACCGAGATCAGAAGCGGGTTCAAGTCCAGATCATCCAGATGCGCCGATCCGCGCGAAACCTGCGCCAGCAAATCCGCCCGCCCGATCACGTCATCCAGTGACCGCGCACCGATACTGGCAAGGATTTCGCGCACTTCGGTGGCGTAAAAGGTGATCAGGTTCACAACCTTATCGGCATTGCCGGTAAACTTGCCGCGCAGCGCTTCGTCTTGGGTACACACGCCAACGGGGCAGGTGTTGGATTGGCACTGACGCACCATGATGCAACCCATCGCAATCAGCGCGGCCGTGCCGATACCGTATTCCTCGGCACCCAGCATCGCGGCCATGACAATGTCGCGGCCTGTGCGCAAACCGCCATCGGTCCGCAATGTCACGCGGCCCCGCAGGTTGTTCATGCTCAAAACCTGATGCGCCTCTGTCAGGCCCATCTCCCATGGCAGACCCGCATATTTGATCGAGGTCGCAGGTGATGCACCTGTACCGCCGTTGTGCCCCGAGATCAGGATGATATCCGCCTTCGCCTTGGCCACACCCGCCGCAATCGTGCCAACGCCACTGGACGCCACCAGCTTCACCGTCACCTTACAGCGCGGGTTGATCTGCTTGAGGTCATAGATCAGCTGCGCCAAGTCTTCGATGGAATAGATATCGTGGTGCGGTGGTGGCGAAATCAGCGTCACACCGGGGGTGGAGTGGCGCAGACGCGCAATCAGCTCGGTCACTTTCATGCCGGGCAGCTGGCCGCCTTCACCGGGCTTGGCGCCTTGGGCAACCTTGATTTCCAGCTCTTCACACTGGTTCAGGTATTCCGCAGTCACACCAAAACGGCCCGACGCCACCTGCTTGATCTTTGCAGACGGGTTGTCGCCATTTGGCTCCGGCAGGAAGTGCGCAGGGTCTTCACCGCCCTCGCCACTGTCAGACTTTGCGCCAATACGGTTCATCGCCACGTTCAGCGTCTTATGCGCCTCGGGGCTCAGCGCGCCCAAGGACATGCCGGGTGTGACAAAGCGTTTACGGATCGCAGTAATGCTCTCTACCTGCTCGATCGGAATTGGCGCACCCAAGGGCTTCAGCTCCAGAAGATCCCGCAGGTGGATCGGCGGATTGCTCTGCATCTTGGCGCTATACTGCTTCCACATCTCATAGGACGCACGGTTGCAGGCCTCTTGCAGCATATGCATGCTGGTCGCTTCCCACGCGTGCGTTTCGCCAGACTTGCGCGCTTTGTAGAAACCACCGATCGGCAAAACGCTCTCGCTTTCGGCCCAGCCGCGCGCATGCACCTCTTCGGCTTTGCGCTGGATACCGCTGACACCGATACCGCTGATGCGGCTGGTCATACCGGGGAAATACTCGGCACACATGGCGCGGGACAGGCCCACCGCTTCAAAGTTCAGACCACCACGATAGGAGGACACAACCGAAATCCCCATCTTTGCCATGATCTTCAACAGACCCTGATCAATCGCCTCGCGGTAGCGTGCGATTGCCGCTGTCAGATCACCGTCCAGCAGGCCGCGACCAATCCGGTCAGCCAGCGAATCCTCGGCCAGATAGGCGTTGACCACTGTCGCACCACAGCCGATCAGAACGGCAAAGTAATGCGGATCAATACATTCGGCAGACCGCACATTCAGCGATGTGAAAGTGCGCAGACCTTTACGCGTCAGATGGCTGTGCACGGCGGAAGTTGCCAATATCATCGGCATCGCAACCTTGCCTTCGCCGCTATGCTGATCGGTCAGCACAATATGCCCCGCACCGGAACGTACGGCATCTTCTGCCTCTGCCCGGATACGCAGCAGGGCGGCGTTCAGGCTGCCTTTGCCCGCTTCAAACGTACAATCCAGCGTCACCTTGTCCGCGTTGAAATGCCTCATCAACTCTTCAAACTGGGCGTTGCCGACAAACGGGCTGTCCAGCACCAGAATTTCCGTCTGGCTACTATCCTCGTCCAACACGTTCTTCAGGTTCCCGAAACGCGTCTTCAGACTCATCACGCGGAATTCGCGCAAGCTGTCGATCGGCGGGTTGGTCACCTGAGAGAAGTTCTGCCGGAAGAAATGGCTCAGCGGGCGGTATTTACCCGACAGAACCGCAGAAGGCGTATCATCCCCCATAGAGGCCAGCGTTTCCTTACCGTCCTCGGCCATCGGCGCCAGAATTTGCTCCAGCTCCTCAATGGTATAACCCGCAGCCACCTGACGGCGGCGCAGCTCTGTCCCGCTGAACAACGGCTTCTCGGTCACGCCTGACAACGCTTCGTCCAACTCGTTGATCTTGCTGACCCACTCGCCAAAGGGGCGCGCGGCGGACAGTTTGTCCTTGATCTCGGTATCGCCGAACAGCTTGCCTTCGGCCATATCCACAGCCAGCAACTGACCGGGCCCAAGCGCGCCCTTGCGCACAACACGCGCCTCATCCAGCGGAACCATGCCCGCTTCGGAGCCGGCAATCAGCATCCCGTCAGAGGTAACGACATAGCGCATAGGGCGCAGGCCGCTGCGGTCCAGACCCGCGCACACCCAACGGCCGTCAGTCATCGCAAGTGCGGCAGGACCATCCCAAGGCTCCATCACAGAGTTGCAATAGGAATACATGTCACGCCACGCCTGCGGCAACTCGATAGCCTGCTTGGACCACGCCTCGGGCACCAGCATCGTTTTCGCCATGGGCGCAGAACGGCCTGCCCGTACAAGAACCTCGAACACCGAGTCTAACGCGGCGGAATCCGACGATCCTGCGGCGACGATCGGCTTGATGTCATCGGCCATATCGCCAAACGTGGCCGAAGCCATGCGGATCTCATGCGACTTCATCCAGTTGAGGTTGCCCTTCAACGTGTTGATCTCGCCGTTATGCGCAAGCATGCGGAACGGCTGCGCCAGCCACCACTGCGGGAAGGTGTTGGTAGAATACCGCTGGTGATAAATCGCAAAAGCAGATTCAAACCGCGGGTCCATCAGGTCGGGATAAAACTCCGCCACCTGCTCGGCCAGCATCATGCCCTTGTAGATGATGCTGCGGCACGACATCGACGCGATGTACAGCGTGGGCACCTGTGCGGCGATGGCCGCCTTCTCGATCCGGCGACGGATCACATAGAGCTCGCGCTCGAACGTCTCTTCGTCCACACCCTTGGCGTTGGAAATCAAAATCTGCTCGATCTCGGGGCGTGTTGCGTTCGCCTTCTCGCCCAGGCACTCCACCTTTACCGGCACATGGCGCCAGCCATAGATGTAATACCCCATCCGCAGAACTTCGGTTTCAACGATCGTCCGGCATGTCTCCTGCGCGGCAAAGTTGGTGCGCGGCAGGAAAACCTGACCCACAGCGATCATCTCGTCCATACGCGGCTTGTGGCCGGTGCGGCCAATCTGGTCATAGAAGAACGGCACAGGGATCTGGACGTGGATGCCCGCACCATCCCCTGTCTTGCCATCCGCATCCACAGCACCACGGTGCCAGATTGCTTTCAGCGCCTTGATGCCGTTCTCGACCACTTCGCGTGACCGCGTGCCGTCAATATTCACCACAAGGCCAACACCGCAGGAGGAATGCTCTTCCTCTGGAGAATAGAGGCCCTTCTCGGCCATAAATGCGCGTTTCGCTTCTTCGCGTGCAACCCATGCGTCATCATACTTGGTCATTTGGCGTCTCCTTCAGTGGGCGCAAACAGCGCGATTGTCTCTTGAGCGGTCAGCTTTTTGTGCCCGCCGGCCAATGCGTACCCTTTGGGGCAATCATCAGCGAAAAATTCTATTGCAAGCGTCCCGCCACCTGCATTCGGAAACAGCCCCGCCGCCAGATTGCGGCTCCCGTCATGCTGCATTCCGTACCAGAGCGTGGAACCGCAAGTCCCGCAAAACCCCCGCTCCGCCCATTCGGACGATTTGTAGGTTTGCGTAGGCCCCGTCACCTCAACACTTCCCGCAACCGTCTCAAGCGAGAAGAACGCGCCCGAAGTATGCTGGCGGCACATGTCACAGTGACAGGCCCGCAACCGTGGACTGTCCACGCGTGCGCTTACCTGCACCGCACCACACAAACACTGTCCTTTGACTTCTTCAGACATCTTTAACTCTTCCGGTAACTTAGGTCAGCATCGCTGCCGGACCACAAAATCGGGGATACACCACCCGGTGTACACAGGGTGCACAGGCGGTGTACCCAAGGCACCGCCCTATTCCGCCGCCACCGCAGTCGCACCGTTGAACTGCTCGATGATCGCTTCGGCACAGTCGCGGCCGTCCTTGATCGCCCAAACAACCAATGACGCACCACGCACAATATCACCCACGGCAAAGACGCCCTCGGCCTCTGTCCGGCCTGTGATATAGTCGGCCTTCACAGTGCCCCAACGGTTCACCGGCAGATCGGGACAATCCCAAAGCGTGCGCAGGTCTTCGGCCTCAAAACCCAGCGCCATAATAACCAGATCAGCCTCTTCAACATAATCCGCACCCTCGATCACTTCGGGGGCTTGGCGGCCTGTCGCATCGGGCTGGCCCAGACGCATTTTCTGCACCATCACACCCGTGATCGGATCACCGGTAAAGCCCTTGGGCGCGCTGAGCCATTCGAACACAACACCTTCTTCCTCGGCATTGGCCACCTCACGCTGGCTGCCCGGCATGTTGGCGCGGTCACGGCGATACAGGCACTTCACGCTTGTCGCACCCTGACGGATCGACGTCCGCACACAGTCCATCGCCGTGTCACCGCCACCGATAACAACAACCCGCTTGCCCTGTGCATTCAGGCTACCATCGCTGAACTCGGGCACATCATCGCCAAAGCTTTTCTTGTTGCTAACGGTCAGGAAATCCAGCGCGGGAACAAGGCCCTGCACGCCCACGCCGGGGGCCTGTAAATCTCTGCTTTTATACACACCTGTAGCGATAATCACCGCATCATGTGCCGCGCGAATATCGGCAAAGCTGATGTCTTCGCCAACCGCACAGTTCAGCTTGAACGTAACCCCGCCCTGCGCCAACTGGTCGTTGCGGCGCATCACCACATCCTTCTCCAGCTTGAAGCCGGGAATGCCATAGGTAAGCAAACCACCCGCGCGGTCATAGCGGTCATAGACGGTGACCTGCACACCCGCACGGCGCAGGAAATCCGCCGCGGCAAGGCCACCGGGACCCGCACCAATGATGCCGACACTCTCTTTGCGCTCCTGCGCCGGCTTGATCGGTTTGACCCAACCATTTTCCCACGCGGTGTCGGTGATGTACTTCTCAACCGAGCCGATGGTGACAGTGCCGTGTCCAGAGGATTCAATCACGCAGTTGCCTTCGCACAGGCGGTCCTGCGGGCAAATGCGGCCACAAATCTCGGGGAATGTGTTGGTCGCCTGCGAAATCTCATAGGCTTCTTCCAAACGGCCTTCGGCAGTCATGCGCAGCCAATCGGGGATGTTGTTGTGCAACGGGCAATGGGTCTGGCAATACGGCACACCACACTGGCTGCACCGGCTGGATTGCTCCTTGGCCTTGGCGTCGGCGTACTCTGCATAGATTTCTTTGAAATCTTCCCGACGTAGGTTAGGGGGCCGCTTCTCAGGCATATCCCGCTCAACGTTGGTAAACTTCAACATAGGTTGCTTGGCCATGTGCCCTGATCCTCAATTCCGTTCCAGCCCTCGGGATACCCGATGCTGAAAATGAATAAAAGGCATCAATACTGACCTATATGTTGATTTCTTTTGTTTGCCGCCTAAAAAATTTGCCGTTTAGCTAGAACTTAGATCCGGTTCGGTCATATATACCTAGAACCCACTGATAAGAAACATTAATGCCAGTGAGCCCACAACAATGCGCCACCAACCGAACAATGCGTAGCCATGGCGGCTCACATAATCCAACAGCCATTTCACAACCAAAACAGCGCTAATGAACGCCATCACAAAGCCTACGGCGATCTCACCCATAGCAGAAACGTCCAGAACATCGCGATTCTTATAGAGATCATACGCGAAGGCTCCGGCCATTGTCGGCATCGACAGAAAGAAGGAAAACTCAGCCGCCGCACGTTTACTGGCACCCAACATCAGCGCACCAACGATGGTCGCACCAGACCGCGACACGCCCGGTATCATCGCCAGGCACTGGATAAACCCGATCTTGACCGCCATCGAAATGGGCAGTTTCATCGCGTCATCATGTACGGGCTCGGGCGCGATGCGATCTACAAACACAAGCACGATACCGCCAAGGATAAGCATTACCGCAATCAGCTTCGGTGTCTCGAACAGCACGGTTTTGATGAAATCATGCGCCAGCACACCGATAAAGACAGCAGGCAAGAAGGCCAGCAGCACAGACCAGATGAACCGCCGCGCCTGCGCATCGGACGGCGCCGCTGCAAACACCGCAATCAACCGCGCGGAATACAATGTCAGGATTGCAAGAACGGCACCCAGCTGGATCACAACCTCAAAGGTCTTGCCCACCGAATCAAAGCCCAGAAAGTGACCGGCCAGCAAAATATGACCCGTGGAGGATACAGGGATAAACTCGGTCAACCCCTCCAACAGCCCCAGAAACGCAGCGACTATCGTGGAGTTTTCCATCAGCTGGACCTTAGGTTTTGTGCAGATTCCTTGATCGCATCGTACTGCCCCGACGGACGGAACCGCCACAGATATTCAGGCAGCACAGAGGTCATCGCGACAGGCTCAATCCCCAGCTGCGCAAAGCCCTGCGCGCCCTCGGCTACAACGTTGTCATTCTGAAGGTTCCTGACCTGATCGCGTGTGACCATGCTTTTGACCAAGCCCAGCGAAATGGCCTGCGCCATGTCAAAACCAAACGCCATAATCCGTGCAGCAAAGAACGGGATGTTCAGCACCAGACGGCGACGACGGATCACATCCAGCATCAGCGTCATCAACTCGCGGAACGTCATCGCGACAGGGCCGCCCAATTCAAACACGCCTTTCGCATCACCGGTAACGCCCGCAACAATCGCCTGCGCTACATCATCGACATAGACAGGCTGGAAGCGGGTATCGGCACCGACAACAGGCAAAACCGGGCCAAAACGGGACATGCCCGCAAAGCGGTTAAAGAAATCATCTTCGGGACCAAACACAATCGAAGGACGCACAATCATCGCGTCGGGCTGATGCTTGAGAACACCCGCTTCGCCTTCGGCTTTGGTCCGCGCATAATCGCTTTCGCTGTCCATATCGGCGCCAATGGCTGACACATGGACCATCCGGCCAATGCCCGCAGCCTTGGCCAGCCGTGCAATACGCTCGGCCCCGTCAGCCTGAACCGCATCAAATGTGTTCTTGCCGTCCTCGGCCAGCACACCCACGCAATTCACAACTGCGTCAGCGCCCTGCATCACGGAGGCAACAGACGCGTCATCCCGAATATTGCACAAAACAGGCTCCACCTGCCCGACAACTCCGTAAGTTCTGACAAAAAGCGCCTCGTTGGGACGCCGCACAGCGACGCGCACGCGCCACCCCGCCTTGGCCATCCGGCGCGCAACGTAACGCCCGACAAAGCCTGATCCGCCATAAATCGTAACCAGTTTAGACATGGAGCAGTTCCTCAACGATTATCCCGCACGGGTGTACCCCTGCGAAGCCCTCCAAACAAGGCGCAAATGTTTGTTCGGCAGCAAGCTGCGAAGAACTTTCGTTTGTCGCAATAAATCCAATTGACACCTCCCCCCGCGCGCCTTAGACGCCTCTCACGAGTTGTGCCCAGATGGCGGAATGGTAGACGCGCTAGCTTCAGGTGCTAGTACTGGCAACGGTGTGGAGGTTCGAGTCCTCTTCTGGGCACCAAATTACCTCCTATATATCCAAGAAATCGTTGATAATAACTGCTTCTTGCGGAATATGGGACCACTATCGGGACCGCTTTTAGGACCACTTCGTCGAGTATCGAACCCAAAGCGTCACAGATAAGCGGTCCAGACGGCCTTGCATCCGGCAATCTGTGTCGAGATAGTCTCGAGCACAATGGATGATCCAATCTCAAAGCTTCCCAAATACGTCTTCCGGAGGGCCAATGGCTCGTACCGATATAAGCGCAACGTGCCCAAAGCACTGCGGGAGGTGATTCCCAAGGCGACGGTGTATCGCCAGCTGGGGGATAGCTACGATGAGGCAATCAGGAGGCTGCCTGTGGTCCATGCTGAGGTGGAGGCGTTGTTCGATGAGGAGCGCAGCACACCCAACAGTGTACGTGCTAAGTCCATTGTCCGTGAGCGCCTGGGCGAGTGGCATGCAGGCGTGTTTGC
>JAQXCD010000008.1 GCA_029252045.1 Sulfitobacter sp. | reverse complement strand
CGCAACACTATGCCACCAATTCTACTGGGTTAGTTTAATGGCATGGCGCTGTCTTTAAAATTTTCTCTAAAAGAGTTTGTGTTCTAAATCATTCATCAACTGCAGTTGGTAATGGCCGCGTGATCGTCTTCGTAAGGTTTGTGTAAGGTCGGCATGATTGGTTAATCAAACTTGACCCGAGTTGTCTCAAAAATGGCCATCCAGAATCAGACTGCGAACTTGTTACGCTTTGTGCGCAATCAGTTTATAATGTTTTCAATCGTTTTTGTGAGCATTGCAATCGTATTTGTATTGCTTGTTGATAATAAGACGTTCTATTCGATTAGCGCAGACGCCTTTGGGGGCATCCACTTTCGTTTGTGGGCGTTGTTAGCGCCTTTTTCTTTCTGACGCTTTTTTCCCGTAGCTTTCCACGCCATGTAAGAGATTGTCTGTTTAATTGGGTCAGGTCAGCGTCACCCGAGATGATCGCATCGCAGAGCGTGACAGCCTGCAGCGCTTGGTACCGTGTCAGGTGTTTATAGGCGGGGCGTGCAATATGGTCGTACCACGTGCCACCACAGATCGCGTCCAGAACGATCCGCTGGAAACAGTGGTCATTCCGCACTGGCCAATGCTTGTGCGACGTTCTTGCAAGCTGTGGCATGACCTCTTTTGTCAACGTCATGTAGCGCGACACGTAGTCTGCGGTGCGCATGTGCTCTTCCATCATTCTGCCCACCCCCCCTTGATGCCGAGCACAAAAATACTGCGCCAGATTGATTGTCAAAGGCACAATGGTCGCAGTGGCACGAGCTGGACGGCACAGCTAGCACTGCTATTTTAGAGAAGATGAAACCGACAGATACCCAGCCCTTGTGGCGCTTCCTCAATCTTGCGCTTGGCGTATTGAAACCGCCTGCAGGTGCATGGCGTATCGCTGTGGCCTTTTCCTATGGCGTTCTGTGCCATCTGACCTTTGCAGTGGCGGTGCTTTCCATGATCATCGCGATGTTTTTCGGAATGTCGCAGGGTTTTGGCAGGGTGCCGGGGCTGTGGGCCATCCTTGCCAATGTCGCACTGATTGCACAGTTTCCGCTGGTCCATTCGCTGCTGCTGTCGCCGCGCGGTAGCCGGATCCTCGCACGGCTCGCACCGCGCAGCTTTGCGCCGACCCTCTCGACCACTACCTATGCCATCGTGGCATCAGTGCAGTTGCTGGCGCTGTTTACCCTTTGGACACCCAGCGGGATAATCTGGTGGCAGGCTGACGGGGCTGCCTTTACCATTATTTGCGTCTGTTACGGCGTCTCATGGCTGCTGCTGAGCTGGGCCAGCTATGATGCGGGGGCAGAGGTGCAATCCGGCGCGCTGGGGTGGATGTCGCTGGCACAGAACATTCGGCCTGTGTTCCCGGACATGCCTACCACGGGCTTGTACAGCATAATACGCCAGCCGATCTATGTCTCGTTTGCGCTCACCACATGGACCGTACCGGTCTGGACGCCGGATCAGCTGTTCCTTGCGCTGTCCCTGACCGCTTACTGCCTACTTGCACCACGATTAAAAGAGCGGCGCTTTGCGCAGCGCTATGGCGACCAATTTGAAGCCTACAAACGCGATGTCCCATACGCCATCCCGCGCGCGCCCATGCATCAGAGAAAGCCATGAAGACCAAAGATATTATCACAGATTTAGGGGGCAAAACCGAAGTTCCGGACTTTACGCCGACACGGGCCGCAGGCCTTGCGCGGCTTGAGCTGTTTGCCGAGCGGGCAGGGGAGGTCTATGACCGCTGCCGCAATTATGATCTGGGGCCAGATCAGCGCGAAAATGTCTCGGCGCTTTCGCCTTGGATCAGGCACCGCTTGATCACAGAAGAAGAAGTAATCCGAGCCACTCTCGCCCGTCACCCCTTTGAAAAAGCAGAGCGCTTTATTCACGAGGTGTTTTGGCGGACTTATTTCAAAGGGTGGCTGGAACATCATCCGACTGTTTGGCATGCCTATCAGGTGGGACTGCGCAGGCAGATCAAGAGTGTGGACCGCGACCGCCGTCTGGCGGCCTCCGTTACGCACGCGACTGCGGGGGAGACTGGGATTGAATGCTTCGATGCCTGGGCCGAAGAGTTGGTCACGACAGGGTATCTGCACAACCATGCCCGCATGTGGTTCGCCTCTATTTGGATCTTCACATTGGAACTGCCGTGGGAGCTGGGGGCTGATTTCTTCCTGCGTCATTTAATGGATGGTGATCCTGCGTCTAATACGCTGGCATGGCGGTGGGTTGCTGGTTTGCAGACCAAAGGCCGCCCTTATATCGCACGGGTCTCCAACATATCAAAATTTACGGACGGACGATTTTGCCCGACACATCAGTTGAACACAAACGTCACTGCATTGAATGAAGAGGCTGATCATCTGCGCGTACCTCTACCAGATGCTGCTCATGCCGATGATATCGCGGGGGACTATCTGTTATTGATCACCGAAGAAGATATGCAGATCGCAGATGTGCTGCCCCATGCGCCCGCTGCCCATATCGGTGCTTTGGCAACGCAGTCGCGCTCACCGCTTCCTCTGGGCGCTGTTGCGCGGGAGTTTGCATGCGGTGCGATGCAGGACGCCTGTGCAGGGTCGGATGTTATCGAAGCAGGTGCATGGTTAGAGGCGCTCATCACCGCCTGCAGGGCTGCTGGGGTGACGACCATTGTCACGGGCTATGCGCCTGTTGGACCCGTCGCAACAGCGCTGTCAGACGCTGCGCCTAGACTGCTGGCTGAGGGCATCAAGATCATACAGGTGAGGCGAGACTTCGACACGGTTGCATGGCCGCACGCAACAAAAGGATTTTTCAAAATGAAAAAGGAAGTGCCGTCGATCTTGCAACGGCTCCAGCTTCATCAGTGAAGCGCCGTGTTTTTCGGTTCCGCGGCTTTGTTGCGCAAATCGGTTGAAGGAGGTTCTTCTACTTTTCCCAGACGGACTTACCATATGGCTTTTGGGACGGATATTCGCGTCACTAAATTGCTGTTGGCGACCTGGTTTTCCGGTTGAGGGTGGCGTCCAAACCATCTCCGGATCAAACCAAATCGACAACGATCCACTCTGATTAAAGCAGTTATTACCAAAGGTTTCTTGCAGATATAGGGGTTTTTTTGGTATCCAGAAGAGGACTTCTAACGCGTAAGATTGTCATTCAATTATAGTGGGTTAGAGGATTTCGATTTATGGAAAGTGGTCCTAAAAGCGGTCCCGCTTTTTATGTATCGGAACATAGTTAAGTTCTGTAGCTTGATCCCAAACTGGACTTTCGTGGGACCAGTAGC
>JAQXCD010000007.1 GCA_029252045.1 Sulfitobacter sp. | reverse complement strand
ATCGACATCTCCTCGCGGATTGCTTCAAGCGCAACCTTGGCTTTGAAATCGGGCGAATGGTTCTTTCGTTTTGTCATTTGGGATCACTTCTTTCGTCATGCAATCCACCTTAACAACTGCTCCGAAAATCCGCGAACACCTCTTTCCCGCGACGGCCAAAGATATAGTCAACATTGCCCTCGCCGGAAATGAGGTTGGCCTCCTGATTTCCGCGCAGGTTATCCGCACCCTGACTGCCGATCAAATCTTCGATGCTGTCATATGTGTCGCCGGAAGCAGCAAAAGTATTTACATGCGAGAACTGCAAATCGACCAAAAGGGATCCGAATGATCCCGCATAGCTGACGGCATCCCGCCCTGCGCCACCGTTGAATGTATCAGCCCCGCTGCCGCCGTATAATGTGTCATCACTTGCCGCACCCTGAAGCGTTTCATCAGCTGCGCTGCCCTGATGGAGGACGCCCGCCGATTGATCGGTAGCAGTTGTATCAGCTTGCACTGCCGTGACGGTCAGCCCACCGTTCAGATCGTCGAGGTCAACAGTTCCTGCCGTCCGCCCGAAGTTCTGGGTGATCATCACAGATTCGCGGGTTAACCCACCATCATAGGTATAGTTTCCGATTTCGATCCCGATCCCGATGTAATCTCTGTTCGGGTTAAGAATGTTGTCGCGGTGACCCGAGCTGTTCATCAATGCTTCGTGCAGGGTTGCGACATCGTCATAAAAGCCGTCTGCGCCACGGGTCGTCTGTGCCGCAATATTTTCTGATGTGCCACGCGTGCCCACATAATCAAAGCCGGACGCGATGATCCGTTCGGTTGACGTGGAGCCTCCGACACCCGTATGCGAGAATGTGTTGGTCTCCAGCATCCACAAAGAGTGTTCCTCGGCCGAACTGTTGAGATTTGTCTCAAGCTGAAGGGGGTTTAAACCGCGGGAGGTGCGTTCTTCGTTGACCAGTGTCAACATATAGCGCTCGAGAGCGTCGGCGTACGTCATACAGCTACATTTCCTTGTCTCAAATTTACGATCCCGGCCCCACGGGTCTTTTCACACCGACGGATTTGCTAGAACATGATTGTGCTATCTTTGAGGAAAGACCAAGGCAGTAACGTGAAGTTGTGCGGGTCATTGCCAATTCCCGCTAAAGAGCGGCTGTTGTTTTGGCGGGGTCAAAAGGCAGCCTTCAGGACGGGCCTCGATTTTTATCCAAAAGAAATCGCCGTGCCATGGACCTGCATTGTGTTGCGGGCTAGAACCCTGTGGAATGTAAATTGAGGGCGCTAACATGTCTGGCCACGGTGATCCTATTCCAATGACGTCAACTGCCTGCGGGCCTCTGCGGGGGACAGCGGATGTCCCTGGGGACAAGTCTATCTCGCATCGCTCGCTGATCCTTGGCGCGATGTGTGTGGGCGAGACGACAATCGCGGGCCTGCTCGAAGGGCAGGATGTTCTGGATACCGCCAAAGCGATGCGGGCCTTCGGGGCAGAGGTCACGGACCTTGGCGGCGGTAACTGGTCGGTGCGCGGTGTCGGCGTCGGCGGCTTTGCCGAGCCGACGGGCGTGATTGATTGCGGGAACTCCGGCACAGGCGTGCGCCTGATCATGGGCGCGATGGCGACCCAACCGATCACGGCGACCTTCTCGGGGGATGCCAGCCTGAATGGCCGCCCGATGGCGCGGGTCACCGATCCGCTGGCGCTGTTCGGCTGCCAGACCGTGGGCCGCACAGGTGGCCGTTTGCCGATGACATTGGTGGGCGCACGCGAACCCGTGCCTGTGCGTTATGTCGTACCTGTCCCTTCGGCGCAGGTGAAATCCGCCGTGTTGCTGGCAGGGCTGAACGCACCGGGCCAGACCGTTGTGATCGAAAAGGAAGCAACCCGCGACCACACCGAGCGGATGCTGGAAGGTTTCGGCGCCGAGATTTCTGTGGTGGAGACGGACGAGGGCCGCGAGATCACCCTGACCGGCCAGCCCGAATTGCAAGCCCAACACATCGAAGTGCCGCGTGATCCGTCTTCGGCCGCCTTTCCTGTTTGTGCCGCGTTGATCGTACCCGGCTCTGATGTGCTGGTCCCCGGCATCGGCCTGAACCCGACGCGCGCTGGGCTGTTCACCACGTTGCGCGAAATGGGCGCGGACCTCACCTATGAGAACGAGCGGACAGAGGGCGGGGAGCCTGTGGCCGACCTGCGCGCGCGGTTCTCTCCCGATATGAAGGGCATCGAAGTGCCGCCTGCCCGCGCGGCGAGCATGATTGATGAATATCCGATCCTCAGCGTAGTTGCCTCCTATGCGGAGGGGCAAACCGTGATGCGCGGTGTGCGCGAACTGCGGGTCAAGGAAAGCGACCGGATTGATGCCATGGCCAAAGGCCTGCGCGCCAACGGGATCACGGTAGACGAGGGGGAAGACTGGTGGACTGTGACAGGTGTCGGCCAGGGCAACGTGACGGGCGGGGCAACATGCGCCAGCCAGCTGGACCACCGGATCGCGATGTCCTTCCTGATCCTTGGTATGGCCTCAAATACGCCCGTCAGCGTGGATGACGGTGGCCCCATCGCCACGTCCTTCCCGATATTCGAGCCGCTGATGGCAGCTTTGGGCGCGGCGGTGCGCAGGGATGCGGCATGACGGGCGGTTTCACAGTTGCGATTGACGGGCCTGCCGCAGCGGGCAAAGGCACTGTGTCCAAGGCAGTCGCCGCCCATTTTGGTTTTGCCCATCTGGACACGGGGCTGCTGTACCGCGCTGTAGGGGCCAAAATGCTTGCGGGAACCGAAGCCATTGAGGCCGCGCAAACGCTGGTGCCGGAAGATCTGGAAAACGACAGCTTGCGCACGCCCGCGCTAGCCCAAGCTGCCAGCAAGGTCGCTGTCATCGCCGAAGTGCGCGCAGCATTGCTGGATTTCCAGCGCAGCTTTGCCGCACGGGCAGGGGGGGCTGTACTGGACGGGCGTGATATCGGCACGGTGATTTGCCCGGACGCGCAAGTGAAGCTGTTTGTCACCGCCAGCGCCGAAGTCCGCGCGCGCCGCCGCTTTGCCGAGCTCTCGGGTAAAGGGCACACCGACAGCTATGAGCAAGTGCTGGAAGACGTAAAAGCCCGCGATGCGCGGGATATGGAGCGCGTTGAAGCGCCTCTGAAGCCAGCGGATGACGCCGCGATTATTGATACATCGGACTTGTCGATTGATCAGGCGGTTGCGGCGGCGGTTGCGGCGGTTCTGGCTGGATTGGACGCCTCGACAGGGGAATAGATTTTGCCGGCTATTGGCAACCGTAGCGACGGCTTTTGGTATTCGCTGTTTGGATGTGTGACATGTTCCTAGATGAGTATAAGTACGACAGCAGACTCCCCGATGTGGAGGGCCCCAACGGGGCACAGCTTAACTTCGAGGTGCGGGCGGCATACCTTTTTGCAAGAGATCAGATAACCTCAGCTTCGTGGCATTGGTTGAAGTATCATTTTTCAACGTATCCATTTCACTCCATGGCCATCGAGATCGCACGGCATTGCGCTTGCATAGAGAGTTTCATTCCGGGGGCAGGAAGAAAGCTCATTGAGAGCATTGCGTCTCGAAAAAACCGCGAAAAAAATGAAGATGATTACCAAGGAATCTTGCAGGATATGAGTGAGGTGTTGGTGATTATGCAGATCGTTAACATCCCTTGGCCAGAGGAGACGGCATTTTTTTACGAACCCGCTGGTTCAAATGGAAAACGGCCGGAGGTCCAAGTGAGTACCGTGGGCGGAAATTACCTTTTTGAAGTTAAGGCACCTTCGCTTCTTAATCATCAAAGAGACCGACAAAGGAATGCAACCCAACTACCTACCCGCGGACTTTTTCCGTTGGAGCATATAGACGAACTTGTGGATCAAGGAGGCTTGACTAAGCCAAGGGATAATCCGGTGAAAGACTTTTTGTTAAGTGCTGATGAAAAGTTTGCTGGCTTTGATCGCAGTAAGGGCGGAAACCTCCTTGTCATCGTTTGGGACGATTTCATTTACGAGCCGATTTCTTCGCTGGTAAGTGATGTTTCTGGTCTCTTGACTGTTGAGTCGTGGCTTAAAGATGAGAACGATGAAGCCGTTGTTTTTCCAAATATTGATGGCGTCATCGTTGTGAGGCATCTAAATTATTTTGCAGAAGCGTTGGCGGATCGGCCACTTCCCGATCGGAGGGATGGCTTTGACTGTGGACAGGCTGGTGCGCTTCCAAACGTATTTTTCCCAACTCGTTGGGGTCATAAGATACCATCCTTTATTCCCTCAGCGTTTCGCGCCGTCGATTAAAGGGATGAAAATCTGCTGAAATTTGCAGAGTATCATCCACAAGACCGTGTGATGTGGCTCTAATCTCAGGTAGACCCCATACCCCTTGCGCCTAAGCGCCCATTCCCTTATACGCGCGCTTGCCTAAGGCGTGGATACACACACCGGACGCGATATCTCAGGCAGGGTCGGATTCTTCCGGCCCTCTTTCTTTATCGCGGTCGGGCGTCCATTCTGAGGGCCAACTTTCTTTGTCATACCAAAGGTGGGCATCAATCTAAAGACCGGCGGAGACAACCGCACGGCCAGAAACAATATATCAAAGGATACGATACGCTAGATGGCGAATATGATGGACGAGTTTGAAGCACTCTTGAACGAAAGCTTCGAAATGGACACGCCCGAAGAGGGTTCGGTTGTCAAAGGCAAGGTTATCGCGATCGAAGCGGGCCAGGCCATCATCGACGTAGGCTACAAGATGGAAGGCCGCGTCGAGCTTAAAGAATTTGCCGAACCAGGCGAAGCTCCCAAAGTTGCAGTTGGCGATGAAGTCGAAGTTTTCCTTCGCCAAGTCGAAAACTCCAAAGGCGAAGCAGTTATCTCCCGTGAGATGGCGCGCCGTGAGGAAGCATGGGACCGTCTGGAGAAAGCCTACGCTGCTGAAGAGCGCGTTGAAGGTGCGATCTTTGGTCGTGTTAAAGGCGGCTTTACTGTTGATCTGGGCGGCGCTGTTGCGTTCCTGCCGGGCTCTCAGGTTGATGTGCGCCCCGTGCGCGATGCTGGCCCGTTGATGGGTCTCAAGCAGCCGTTCCAGGTTCTGAAAATGGACCGTCGCCGTGGTAACATCGTTGTTTCGCGTCGTGCGATCCTCGAAGAATCCCGTGCCGAGCAGCGTGCAGAAGTCATTGGCAACCTGACCGAGGGCCAAGAAGTCGACGGCGTGGTCAAGAACATCACCGAATACGGTGCGTTTGTTGACCTCGGCGGCGTTGACGGCCTGCTTCACGTCACAGACATGGCATGGCGCCGTGTGAACCACCCCTCCGAGATTCTGGCCATCGGCGAGACAATCAAGGTTCAGGTGATCAAGATCAACAAAGATACACACCGTATCTCCCTTGGTATGAAGCAGCTGCAGGAAGATCCATGGGATCTGGTTGCCGCGAAATACCCACTTGAGTCGAGCCACACAGGCCGCGTGACCAACATCACCGATTACGGCGCCTTTGTTGAGCTGGAACCAGGTGTTGAAGGTCTGGTTCACGTCTCTGAGATGTCCTGGACAAAGAAGAACGTACACCCCGGCAAGATCGTGTCTACTTCGCAGGAAGTCGAAGTCATGGTTCTGGAAATCGACGGCTCCAAGCGTCGCGTTTCCCTTGGCCTCAAGCAAACCATGCGCAACCCATGGGAAGTGTTTGCAGAAACACACCCTGAAGGCACAGAAGTTGAAGGCGAAGTCAAAAACATCACCGAATTTGGTCTGTTTGTTGGCCTGCCAGGCGACATCGACGGCATGGTGCACCTCTCTGATCTCTCATGGGACCAGCGCGGCGAAGAAGCCATTCAGGACTACCGCAAAGGTGACATGGTTCAGGCCGTTGTCTCCGAAGTGGACGTCGAGAAAGAGCGTATCTCGCTGTCGATCAAAGGTGTGGGTGGCGACAAGTTTGCAGAAGCAGTGGGTGGCGTGAAGCGCGGTTCCGTTGTGACTGTGGCTGTGACTTCCATCGAAGACGGTGGCATCGAAGTGGAATACGAGGGCATGAAAGCCTTCATCCGCCGCTCCGATCTGTCCCGTGACCGTGCAGAGCAGCGCCCAGAGCGTTTCTCGGTTGGCGACAAGGTTGATGTGCGCATCACCAACGTCGACGCAAAAGCACACCGTCTGGGCGTCTCGATCAAAGCGCGTGAAATCGCTGAAGAGAAAGAAGCCGTGGAGCAGTATGGTTCCTCCGACTCCGGTGCATCGCTTGGCGATATCCTCGGTGCAGCGCTGAAGCCATCCGACGACTGATAGAGTTAGGGCTACGGCCCGACCCTCGTAAACAAGGCCCCGTGCAGCGATGCGCGGGGCCTTTCTTGTTTGCGAATCGGTAATTCGGCTTTCTGCCTATGCGGACAAAGTCACTCGGCGAGCGGCGTAAATGCTTGTCGCAAGGGGCAAATCGCTCGAATTTCCCGCTATTCGTGTGGTAAAATGTTGTATTTGGTCGTTTAGGTCACTTTTCGCAACGGGTGATCTTTCCTATAGTGGCGATATAATGACGCAAAAAAATGCGGGGAGAAAAGAATGATCCGGTCCGAATTGATCCAGAAGATCGCAGACGACAATCCACATTTGTACCAACGGGATGTGGAGCGGATCGTTAATACCATATTTGACGAGATCACCACCGCCATGGCGCAGGGTGATCGGGTAGAGCTTCGCGGCTTCGGTGCGTTCTCCGTCAAAAAACGCGATGCGCGCGTGGGTCGCAATCCGCGTACCGGCGAGACTGTTAATGTCGAAGAGAAACATGTACCCTTCTTCAAGACGGGGAAGTTGCTCCGTGATCGGCTGAACGGGAAAAGTTAATGCGCTACGTCCGCTATCTATGTATAGCCATCTTTGCGGTGGCCTTGGTTTCTGTTGCTTTGGCAAACCGGGAAGTGGTTTCTTTGCAAATGCTTCCGACCGAAGTGTCGGGCCTGTTTGCGATGAACCCGTCGATTCAGTTGCCACTGTTCATCGTTATTTTGGGCAGCATTCTGGCCGGCTTGCTGGTTGGTTTTGTCTGGGAATGGATTCGCGAATACGGCGAACGTGCCGAAGCCGCGAAGCAAGCCCGCGAAATGCGCCGCCTCCAGCGCGAGCTGGACAAGTTGCGCGCGGAACAGCATGTGGGCAAGGACTCGGCCTTGGCCCTTCTGGACCAAGCAAGCTAACAGCCCGTGCCCAGCGACATTTCTGTAAAAATCTGCGGCTTGCGTACGCCTGCTGAAGTGGGCGCGGCGGCTGATGCCGGTGCCCGCTATGTGGGTTTCGTGTTCTTCCCCAAATCACCACGCCATCTGGAAATTCCAGATGCGGCTGCTTTGGCCGCCGCAGTGCCCTTCGGTGTCTGCAAGGTTGCGCTAACTGTTAACGCAGATGACGCGATGCTGGACGCGCTGACGCAGGCGGTCCCCCTCGATATGCTTCAGCTGCACGGCAGTGAAAGCCCTGCGCGGGTGGCCGAGGTGAAGGCGCGTTATGGCTTGCCCGTGATGAAAGCCGTAGGCGTGGCCGAGCGTGCCGATCTGGCCCAGCTTGACGCCTACGCAGGCGTGGCCGATCAACTGCTTGTGGATGCGAAGCCACCCAAAGGCGCTGACCTTCCGGGCGGCAACGGGCTAGCCTTTGACTGGCAGCTGCTGGCGGGTCGTGTGTGGCGGTCGCCATGGATGCTGGCGGGGGGGCTGAAGCCCGATAACGTGGCCGAAGCCATCAGACGTACAGGCGCGCGGCAGGTCGATGTCTCTTCCGGGGTCGAGCGCCGTCCCGGCATCAAGGATGCCGCACTGATCCATGCGCTGGTGGCTGCTGCCCTTAACGCCTGACCGCTCTCGGAGACCAGAACCCGAACGCCTCTGCCGCGAGAGCGATGGTATATGTTATTCAATGAGGGTAGGGGAAATGCTTGGGCTTCACTCCTTTATTGTGCGGCACCAGCTGGTTATCCTGACGTTGTATCCCCGGTGGAGGCTCCAGATGAAATATGCGCTTTGCTATGTGCCTTCCTCGGGTTGAGCACCTGTACCGCACCCGTTGCCAACGATCCGGTCTATGCAGCGCTCAAAGCTAGTCCGCCCAAGGCGATCCCTGCAAAACACTTGCCGAAATTGCGCAATGGCAGAGCATCTTGCGATGTCTTTAATGAAGGTAAGGCCAGCCAGTATATGACCTGCTGGTGGCCGATAGGTTGCTCCGTACCTCCTGTTGCTATTTTAACTTACTATGGTGGTGGCCTACAGCGACCAGACCCAGCGAATATCATCGCCTCCGGTGGCAGGCCTGTGACTGATTATTTGAAGATCAGATAGAAATACGGTTCTTAAATTGAGCTTGCTGCCTCCGCCGCGATACTTTGGCTTCTTTACCATTTGGCGTGTGGGCAGTACTGCTATGGGCAACGAATACATGACAGAAAGATGCACCCATGCCAGAAGATCTTTTCAACAGCTTCATGAATGGCCCTGACGAGAATGGCCGCTTTGGCGAATTCGGCGGGCGCTTTGTCTCCGAGACGCTGATGCCACTGATCCTTGAGCTTCAGGACCAGTATGACATTGCCAAGACCGATCCCACCTTCTGGGCCGAGATGGACGACCTGTGGGAGCATTATGTGGGCCGCCCCAGCCCGCTGTACCACGCCTCGCGCCTGACCGAAGAACTCGGTGGTGCCAAGATCTACATGAAGCGCGACGAGCTGAACCACACCGGCGCGCATAAGATCAACAACGTGCTGGGCCAGATCATCCTCGCCCGCCGCATGGGCAAGAAACGCATCATCGCCGAGACAGGTGCGGGCCAGCACGGTGTTGCGACAGCAACGGTCTGCGCCAAATTCGGCCTGAAATGCGTGGTCTACATGGGCGCCCATGATGTCGAGCGTCAGGCCCCCAATGTGTTCCGCATGCGCCTGCTGGGTGCCGAGATTGTGCCCGTCACCTCCGGTCGCGGCACGCTGAAGGACGCGATGAACGACGCACTGCGCGACTGGGTCACCAACGTGCGCGACACCTTCTATTGCATCGGCACCGTGGCAGGCCCGCACCCGTATCCCGCCATGGTCCGCGATTTCCAGAGCATCATCGGCAAGGAAGTCCGCACCCAGATGGAGCGTGCAGAAGGCCGTCTGCCCGACACGCTCATCGCTGCCATCGGCGGTGGTTCCAACGCCATGGGCCTGTTTTATCCCTTCCTTGACGACAAGGGCGTAAACATCATCGGCGTTGAGGCCGGCGGCAAAGGCGTGAATGCCAAGATGGAGCATTGCGCCTCGCTGACAGGTGGCCGCCCGGGTGTGCTGCACGGCAACCGCACATACCTGCTGCAAGACGACGATGGCCAGATCCTCGAAGGCTTCTCTATCTCCGCGGGCCTCGACTATCCCGGCATCGGACCCGAGCACGCTTGGCTGCACGATATTGGCCGTGCGCAATATGTGTCGATCACGGATGTCGAAGCGCTGGCCGCTTTCCAGAAGTGCTGTCAGCTGGAGGGGATCATCCCCGCGCTAGAGCCCTCACACGCGCTGGCCCATGTGATCAAGATCGCGCCGACCCTGCCAAAAGATCACCTGCTGGTGATGAACATGTGTGGCCGTGGCGACAAAGACATCTTTACCGTCGCGCGGGCGCTGAACTTCGAAATGGGCGAATTCGCCTGAACAGGGCTGCGGTAGGGGCCTCGGGGTCCCTACCCAATCTCCATGTGGCCCTAGCGGGTCAGTTCCAGAATATCAAAGTCACTCTCGTTTACGGGCGCCGGAAACAGCAGCCGCGCGCGGGTGTCTGACACACGCTCGAACACAGCCACATCAGGTGTGATTGTACCGCTCCCCTCAAAGTCGGGGGCCAGTTCGCTATAAGATTGCGGCGCCTCGCTCGAGACATAGCCAACCCCCAGATAGACAGCGCGCCCGTCCCGCATTTCGATCCTGCCAGAGGTCCGTTGCGAACCGGTGAGTTTTTCAAAACGGATGCCTGTGATGTCCAGTGTCATCCGGCATTTGAAGTTGGTGTACACCGTCAATCGGGTCAGCCCGCCCAGCTTCATCGTGCGGCAATTCCATTCACCGTTCAGCGACGGGTCAAACGCCACCTGCGGTGTACCTTATAGCGCGGTTGTCAGCGCCGCGATGTCAGCGGCGTCTCCGGCGGCCAGCGCCTCCATCAAGGCAGTCCCTGCCGTGCGCTCATATCTGTCCAGACGCGCCCGTTCCTGTGGCCTGATCGCTTGCGCCGAAGCCCCCGCTGCTGCGAGCATGGCAAGGCAGGCGACAAGCAAGCGCATCACAGCTGCCCGTCCAGTGCGTGCACCTGCAGGATTTCCAACGGGACCACCTCCAGTGCGCGGATATGGGTGGCGGCCAGATGGACGCGGGGCGCACAGCCCTCTTCGGCGGCTTGCATAAAGCGCCCTGCACACAGACACCACGCATCACCGGGCTTTAGCCCCGCAAAGCCATACGCGGGGTTGGGTGTCGACAGGTCGTTGCCGACGTATTTGGAATATGCAAGGAACTCTGCCGTCATGATGGCGCAAACCGTGTGGCTGCCTTGGTCGGCAGCGCAGGTGTTGCAGTGGCCGTCGCGGTAGTAGCCTGTGACAGGGTCACTCCCACACAGGGCCAGTGTACCGCCTTCGACGTTAATGCTCTGGTCCGGTTCCATTTGCGACGCTCCCTAGATTTTGTTTGCGATGGCGCGGAAAGTGGCGATGTTTTGCTCTGCGGCACCTTCTTCGCGGAACTTCCTGTCGGCGGCGTTGGTGGCAATCACAACGCCGCGCGGGCGGTTGATATAGATATACTGGCCATAGACCCCACGCGCCATAAACTCGCCCTCTGTGGCGTCTTCGGGAATCCACCATTGGTATCCATAGCCGGACTCGCCTGCGCTTGTGGGGGCGGTTGCAGCGGTAGAGGCGGCAACCCATCCCTCTGGTACAATCTGTTTTCCGTTATACTGCCCGTTTTGCAAAAACATCTGCCCCATGCGCGCATAGTCGCGGGTGGTCAGGTTCAGCCCGCCCAGCACAAAGGCTGTGCCAAAGCCGTCGGTGACATAATAGGGCTCGTGCTCCAGCCCCATGGGGGCCACGATCTTTTCGCTCAACAGATCGGGGATGGTCCTGCCGGTTGCACCGCGCACGACCATGGACAGAACATGTGTGTCAATAGAAACGTATTGCCACTGCGTCCCGGGCGGGGCGAATGTCTCACTCAGGGCGGCGGCGAAATCATCCATCTTGCCACCCAATGCCAAAACGCGGCCCATTTTGTTGATGTCGGAGTTCTTGTCGAGATAGTCCTCGTCGAAGACCACGCCGCTGGCCATGTTCAACACGTTGCGAATGGTCGCGCCGTCATAGGCACCACCGATCAATACGGGGGCGTATTGGGTCACAGGATCATCGATCGAGGCGATGGCACCTTCCTCCAGCAGCAAACCAATCAGCGCGGAAAGATAGCTTTTGGCCACCGACCACGAGATGCGCAGATCTTCGGGCTGGGTGCCTTTGTAATAGCTCTCATGCACAATCTCGCCCTGCTTGAGGACGACCAGAGCGGTCACATCACGGTCCACAATCCATTTGTCCACCTCTGGCGGCAGGATGGCATCGGCGCCATAGACCAGCTCGGCTGTGGGGCCATCGCCGCGCGGCACAGGGGTGCTGAGGAACGCGGCATTCATATGCGAGAAATTGTTTACAATCTTGGCTTCGGAAAACAGCGAATTGACGGCCAGCAGGCGCATGATCTGTTCCCGCTGCCACAGGCCGACAACAAGTGCTGCGAGAAGGAGAACCACGAAAACGCGGAGGACCCATTTACCGAAACGACGCATAAAAATATATCCCTTTACCATTTGCCGTACTCAATCACGCTGTACCGGAGCTGACCAGTGGAAGTTCAGCGTGCTCCCATGCCGTCATGCTGCCAGTCCACCCAGCGCCCGTGAAAATCGGCACGCCCCAGCGCAAGCGTCACATCGCCGGGCCACAGGCGCAGGGTGATTGCAGCGCCTTTGCCGCCTGTTGTGTCGCCGTCGCTCTCCATGGATAGCCAAGCAAGAGGGCGATGGGGCGTTGCTTTTGCGCCTGCGGCCTCGATCAGGGCTGTGCCGCGGGCTTGTACCGATGCCGGAAAATACTGCCATGCGACCGAGTGCTGGATCAGGTGCATCTGCCCTTGCGGAGCACTCACCAGACGGTGGGCCAGCCAGTCAACGGCATCCCCTTTGTCGATCTTGGCAGTCATCACTGAGGCGGCCGCACGGGTGAGCGCCAAACGCGTTAGCTGATCCGCCCAAAGATATGCGGTCAGGCGCAACAGATCAACACCACTGCGCGGGTCAAGCGGATTGAGGTCGACCCCAGCGCGTGAGGCGATCCGGGGTACTGTCTGCGGCGGCAGGGGGCCGGTCCATTGCGGCGTCAACGTCAGCACAGGCATATCTGCACCAAAGCGCTGGCCTTCCAGTTCAAGCGCATAGTGATCCCACATGAGGTTAAGACCCCCGCTTGCCCCAAGCTCGCTGAGATGCAGGGGTAAATCGAAGTGCTGAACTGCAACCCGTGCACCAGTAATCAGCACGGCCGAGCGGCGGACTTCGTTGGTTTGCGGCGGGCTGCTTGTCCAATCGAGCAAAAAGCCGGAATGGGTCTGTATCGCTGCCAGAACGGCGTGCCGTAGGGCAACATCATTTGAGGCATTGGGGGGATATACCGCCGCAAGCCCTTCATCGCGGCTAGTCAAGACCAAAGCATGAAGCCCGCCCGCGATACGCAAAGGCAGCGAATGGCCTGCCGGCCGGATATCCCCTCAAACGCAGCAAACTTCTGCGCAAGCGGGGTGCTGTCGGGCCAATGCTCGGCCAGCATGTTCAAAAGCTGTTCCATAAACGGGCTGCCCAAGGCAGCGCAGGAGGTGGCTTGCTGGCGGAATGCCTCACTCAGATTCATTTGAAACGGTCCATCAGTTTTTGCAGCGGGTTGCGCTCCTCGCTCGCCTTTGGCGGCTCTTCGCGAGGAGGCGGCGTTGTATTTTCGGGGCCTTTGGTTCCCGTGGAGGAGCGGGCGGGGGCCGTGCGCAGGCTGACCGCATTCATGAATTTGGCGTTGTCGCCTTCAGCAAGATAAGGCGCGCCGTCGCTCAGACCGCGCAGCACATCATCGAGCCAATCGGAATCCCCCTTGGCGAAGTCGTGCAGCACATATCCCGCAACGCGGTCCTTGTGGCCAGGGTGGCCGATGCCCAGCCGCACACGGCCATAGTCGGGGCCCAGATGGCTGTGGATCGAGCGGAGCCCGTTATGCCCCGCATGCCCGCCGCCCATTTTGAATTTCACTTTCGCAGGGGCGAGGTCCAATTCGTCGTGGATGACGATCACGTCTTCGGGTTCCAGCGTGTAGAACCGCATGGCGGCGGCAACGCTGTCACCTGATTTGTTCATGAAGGTTTCGGGCCGCAGGAGCACAGCGCGGGTGCTGCCAAAGCGGCCTTCGGTCACGCTGCCTTGGTGCTTGCCCTTCCACGCGGGAAAGTCGTGATCCGCGGCCATCTGCTCTACGGCCATAAAGCCGATGTTGTGGCGATTGCGCGCGTATTTCGTACCGGGATTTCCGAGGCCTACGATCAGTTTCATGGTGACTCTCCGCTGCTTGGCCGCACCATATTGGGCGGGGCGGCGGGGGTCCAGCGGACTATGCGGCGCAGAGAGGCCGTCTGCGCAAAGAAAAACGGGGCCGCCCTAAGGCAACCCCGTTCAATGTCAGCGTTGAACGCGTGAAGATTACTCTTCGCCGCCTTCTTCCGCTGCTACTTCACCTTCTGCTTCATCGTCGTCACCACCGGCGGAGATGAGAGCGGATGGCGCGGAAACCTGTGCAATCACGAAGTCGCGGTCGATGACCGGCTTGGCGCCTGCTGGCAGCTTCACGTCGGAGATTGTCAGGTTGTCGCCAATTTCCAGTGCGGAGATGTCGATAACGAGGCTTTCCGGAATGTCTGCTGCCGTAACAACCAGCTCGACCTCGGGACGTACGAGGTTCAGCGTGCCGCCTTTGCGAAGGCCCGGGCAATCATCTTCGCCGGTGACTTCGACGTTGATGAACAGATTGATTTTAGTTGTGCGCTTGAGACGCATAAAGTCGACGTGCGTTGGCAGGTCTTTTACAACGTGGCGCTGAACGTCGCGGCAGATCACGCGAACGTCATCGTGGCCTTCGACTTTCATGTTGAACAGGGTCGCTTTGAAGCGGCCTTTGCGCAGCATTGTCAGCAGCTTGTTGAAATCCAGCTGGATCGGCAGCGGATCGACGTCACCGCCGAAAACAATACCTGGTACCATACCGGCACGACGTGCCTGACGAGCGGCGCCCTTGCCTGTCCCCGTCCGTACTTGAACTTCAAGATCTGGGATCTCTCCGGCCATATTAATTCTCCATAAGTTAGGGCGGGAATCCTCCAAGGCTGTATCCCCGCGTGAAGTCGCGCGTATAGACCGGAACGGGTTTCGGGGAAAGAGATAATTTGGGGTGTGCTTTTAGCGGCCGCGTTCGGGGCGCTGCCCCCTTGGCCCTGAAGGGCCAATTCCCCCGGAGGATTTAGGGCCAAGAAAGATAGAAGATCAACGCGGTGTCACCAAATGGCCGTTTGCAGCTGTGACGCGGGCATGGAGGGCGATTTCGGCTGCGTAGGCGGATCCGAATGCCGCGATGGTTTGCGGGCTGATGGTTGTGGGGGCAGGGGGCGAAATGTTTTGCGGTTTGAACGTTACATCTTCGCCCATTCGTGTGCTGATCCACTCGCGCATAGCGGGTTGGGCTTCGTAGGCGAAAAGATGGGTGATGCCGAGTGTGCCGTGCCTGTCGGTGAGGAAATTGAGCTGGGACCCGATGTGGGCCCAATCGGGTGGGGTAGGGGATATGATGGCCTACACGAAGCCGTCAAAGTCCACGTCAAGCGTTGAGGCGCGGTAGCGATACGAGCTGCGCAGGTGTTCAAGCGGGGTGCGGATCACGGCCAGTGTTTCAGGCTCAAGCCCGAAGGCATCCCGCAAGAAGGGGGCGATTTTACGTTGGTAGCGGCCCACGGGCGTGTGTTTGCGCTGTTTGTAGAACGCAATATCCGCCTATGGTTTGAGAGCGACTTCCATGGCTGTAGAGCCAGTTTTAGGGACCGAGAAGAGGACGAGGTTTTGCTCGGAGAAGACAAGCATCAGTCTTGCCAGTCGCCCTCGAAATGCTTGGGGACCAGCAGGTTGTGGCGGCCCAAACCGGTGACTTTCGTCTCGCCGCACAGTGCCATTGTGGTGTCCAATTCCTTGTGGATCACTTCGAGTGCGCGGGTGACCCCTGCCTGACCCATCGCACCGAGCCCATAGATGAAGGCGCGGCCGATGTAGGTTCCTTTGGCCCCCATCGCCATCGCCTTGAGCACGTCCTGACCGGAGCGGATGCCGCTGTCGAGGTGAACTTCGACCTGATCGCCCACCGCGTCCAGAATAGCAGGCAAAGCCCGGATCGAGCTGAGCGCGCCGTCCAGCTGGCGGCCTCCGTGGTTACTGACGATGATGGCGTCGGCGCCGACCTTGAGTGCCATTTTGGCGTCTTCTGCGTCCAGAATGCCCTTCAGGATCACCTTGCCGCCCCATTGTTCTTTGATGGCTGCGATTTTGTTCCAATCAAGGGAAGGATCAAATTGCTCGGCGGTCCAGGCGCTCAGATCCGACGCGTCGGAGATGTTCTCTACATGGCCCACAATGTTGCCAAACTGGCGGCGCGGGGTTTGCAACATTTGGATGCCCCAACGCCATTTGGTGGCGAGGTTTGAGATGGTTGAGGGGGTCAGTTTGGGTGGGGCTGTCAGGCCGTTTTTGATGTCTTTGTGGCGCTGGCCCAGGATTTGCAAATCCAGAGTGATCACAAGAGCGGAGCATTTTGCGGCGCGGGCCCGCTCGATCAGGCGGCTGACGTAGTCGGTGTCGCGCATGGTATAAAGCTGGAACCAGAAGGGTTTCGTGGTGGCCGATGCCACATCCTCGATCGAGTTTATGGACATGGTCGAGAGGGTGAAGGGAACACCGAAGGCTTCGGCGGCGCGGGCTGCTTTCATCTCGCCATCCGCATGCTGCATGCCGGTGAGGCCAACAGGCGCAAGCGCCACAGGCATCGACACATCCTCGCCTATCATTTTTGTTGCGGTGCTACGACCGGACATGTCCACGGCCACGCGCTGGCGCAGGCGGATCTGGTCGAAGTCCGAGGTGTTCTCGCGGAAGGTTTGCTCGGTCCAGCTGCCGCTTTCGGCGTAGTCATAGAACATCTTCGGCACGCGGCGACGGTGGATGCGTTTCAGATCGTCAATGTTGGTGATGACGGGCATGGGCTGGCTCCGGTATGATTGGTTAGGTTTGTTTACCAATTACCGGCTGCCAGATCAACGCTGCATTTTGTCAGCTACTCAGGCGCTGTGTGCGCCGTCGGCCAGGGTCTTCACAAATGCCAGCACCTCAGCCGTGCTTTTGCCTGCCGCTATATGGCTCACAATTGCCGAGCCAACCACAACGCCGTCTGCCACTTCGGCAATGGCGCGTGATTTCTCGGGCGAGTTCACGCCAAAGCCCACAACAACCGGCAGGCCTGTCGCCTCGCGAATGCGCGCCACAGCGGGAGAGACATCGCCCGCGTCGGCTTCGGCAGCGCCCGTGATGCCCGTGATGGAAACGTAATAGACAAAGCCGGAGGTGTTCTGCGCCACGCGGGCCAGACGCTTGTCATCTGTGGTGGGGGTGGCAAGGCGGATGAAGTTCAATCCGGCCTCTTGCGCAGGCAGGCACAGCTCTGTGTCTTCTTCCGGCGGCAGGTCAACCACGATCAGCCCGTCAATACCTGCCTGTTTGGCGGCGGTAAGAAACGCGGGGACACCCATGGAATAGATCGGATTGTAATAGCCCATCAGCACGATCGGCGTTGTGTCATCGCCTTTGCGGAACTCGGACGCCAGCGCCAAGGTGCGCTTCAATGTCATGCCCGCTTCCAATGCGCGCTGACCGGCCAGCTGGATGGTCGGGCCGTCCGCCATCGGATCCGTAAAGGGCAAACCCAGCTCGATGATGTCCACACCGGCCGATGGCAACCCGCGCACAATCTCCAGCGAGCGGTCAAAATCCGGATCACCGGCCATCACATAAGACACGAAGGCCTTTTTTCCTGCGGCTTTGAGGTCTGCGAATTTTGCGTCGATGCGGGTCATGGGTACGGCCTTTGCGGTAAGAGTTACCGTTCCAATGCCCAATTCGCGGCGATAAATCAATCCACCAATGCGCGGACGGCCCTGATACCCTTGCACAGAAGGCGCAGAGGCCATAACAGGTGCCAAACGCAAAAAGGGATGCTGTCATGGGTTTCAAAATGGGTATCGTGGGTCTGCCGAACGTGGGCAAATCGACACTTTTCAACGCGCTCACCCGCACGGCCGCCGCACAGGCCGCCAACTTCCCTTTCTGCACGATTGAGCCGAACGTAGGCGAAGTTGCTGTCCCTGACGCGCGCCTTGATAAACTGGCCGAAATCGCCAAATCCAAAACCATCATCCCCACACGGATGACCTTTGTCGACATCGCAGGCCTCGTCAAAGGCGCGTCCAAGGGCGAAGGCCTCGGCAACCAGTTCCTCGCCAACATCCGCGAGACGGATGCAATTGCCCACGTTCTGCGCTGCTTTGAAGACGGCGACGTGACCCACGTTGAAGGCCGCGTGGACCCCGTGGCAGATGCCGAAACCATCGATACCGAGCTGATGCTCGCCGATCTGGAAAGCATCGAAAAACGCCGCGCCGGTCTGGCCCGCAAGATGAAGGGCAACGACAAGGACGCCGTGCAGCAAGACCGCCTGCTGGCCGCCGCCCAAGCCGCGATCGAGGCCGGCAATCCGGCGCGTGTGGTTGAGGTGGACGAGGAAGACGCCAAAGCATGGCGCATGCTGCAACTGCTGACCACCAAGCCGGTGCTCTATGTCTGCAACGTCGGCGTTGATGATGCCGCCAAAGGCAACGCGCTGTCCGATGCCGTGGCCGTTATGGCCGCCGCACAGGGCAACTCCGCCGTCGTCATCTCCGCCCAGATCGAAGAAGAGATCAGCCAGCTCGACGCAGAAGACGCGCAGATGTTCCTCGATGATATGAACCTCGAAGAAGCAGGCCTCGACCGTCTGATCCGCGCCGGATACGAACTGCTGCACCTTGAGACCTACTTCACCGTAGGCCCGAAAGAAGCCCGCGCATGGACGGTCAAGGCAGGCACCTCCGCCCCCAAAGCCGCCGGCGTCATCCACGGTGACTTCGAGAAAGGCTTCATACGCGCCGAAACCATCGCCTATGATGATTTTGTGACCCTGGGCGGTGAAGGCCCCGCCAAAGAGGCTGGCAAAATGCGGGCGGAAGGTAAGGCATACACCGTCAAAGACGGCGACGTGCTGCACTTCTTGTTTAATAATTAGTCCTCATAAAGAACCTCTTAGCTCGAAGACTTCTAGATGTCGCATTTTCAGCTGGTGGATTCGCTTGAGCTGATCCTCAGCACTCGGCGCTGTATCGAGCGTGTATCCCATCCGCTTTGTGTATTCTGCTGGCTGTAGGAATAGTTGCCAGCAATCGAAAAGAAGTCGGTTTGCCCTCCTGTGACCTTCTGCGCTCATTTCAAAAATCAACTGTAGCTCTACCAGATCAATCTTTCCCGTATGGATGTCTTTGTAAGTCTGGGGCCGAATAACTCTAAGTATGGATAAGGACGAAGCTGCCACTTTCTCCAATAGCTCGTCTTGAAAGCTCATGTCTGGTAGGGTTGTAATTTGTAGCAATGCAATTAACCGCTGAATTGCCCTCAACGTAAGGCTTTCCTTGTCTATAACAGTATCCAGTACGCCCAAGATATATTCATGCTGCGCTTGATTTATGCCCACTCTTGCAGAGTTTTTTTCGAAGTAGGAGGTTGACAAGGATTTACCCTCGAATGCGTTGGTTGTCGTCGGCAACCCCATCGTCAACGTCACAAACTTCTGCAAATAAAGCCCCGCATTGATCCCGCCACCATAGCGCGCCTTCACGCTGTTCTCCAATTCGCGCATGTTTACGCCGAGAACAAAATGCACATGTGGTACATCGAAAAAGTGCTTGATCAACTCAAGCAGCGACAGGGCATAGTCAGGGCGGCAGCGGTCTAACTCATCTACAACAATGACCAGCTTTCTATGTCTCGGCTTTTGTTCATCAGGCGTTTTAGCCGCTTCATCTTCAGCCTCGGCAGGCTTTTCCTTTACGGGCTGGGTCAGCGCAATCAGTGACTTGCGAAACTCGGTCATTGCTTGGCGACGACCCGCCTCACTTTTCCACAACTCGTCCACAGCAGCGGATGCTTAAGCCCCAATGCCCTTTAGCCCCGCGTCTATTGCGCCATCCACCACCGTATCAATCTTTTCAGTGCCAATCGCAGCGATGGCCACTTCGGAGGCCATTCCGGTGCCGACTGCCGCACCAATCCGCAATGTGGGCTTCAGCAGCCTTTTAGCAACGCTAACCGTGCCAGCAAAACGCTTCTTCCACGTTTTGTCTTTAACGTCCTCATCCTCAAACCTGTCCTCAATCACTCCCATCAGAGAAATAAGCGGTTCATCAATAAAGTCGTGCTTGAAGGCATCGAAATACACTGTCTGCGTTGTGTTCTGCTCCCGCTTCAAATGCTCCCCCACCCAGCACTTCAAAAAGAAGCTTTTGCCCGACCCCCAGCCGCCATCCAGCGCAATCACCATTGGTTCCGCGATCCGGTCCACCAGATCAGACAGCGCTTTCCCTGTCGGTTCACGCCCCAACTGGTCGTGCAATTTGCCTGTGGCGTGAGACTTGAAGCCATCTTTGTAGAGTTCAATTTCTGGTTCAGGGATCGTCAAACGGCTCATGTTAAATCCTCACCTCAATGCCGCCCCAATCTACCCGCAATACGTGTAGTCACAAGCCCGAACCACGCTGCGCCGTCAAGAACCCCGATCCTCATCCGCCGCCAGCCCGGTGCACAGGGGGTGTGCCGCCGGTGTATACAAAGCACCCCCCCCGAAAAACCCCCTTGCCCTCCCCCAGCCTCGCCGCTAAACGGATCAGCGGAGATGTGGCCGAGTGGTCGAAGGCGCTCCCCTGCTAAGGGAGTAGGCCCGGAAGGGTCTCGAGGGTTCGAATCCCTTCGTCTCCGCCATAACCCCCTCATGACCATATTAACCATAGAAATAAGGGCTGCGGCGATTTTCGTCGAATTGGCTTACCCACACGTTTTACCCACACGTCGTACCCACACGCCCCCAATATAAATAATGCTGTTGAATCACTTTGACATGTGACCGCCCCTAGCTTGCCCAGCGCATAAAGCCGCTAACGACCTTAATGCTTTTGTTCGTGTGAAATCTTGTCACCTAGCTCACAGGTTTTCACAAACGTGCATACCCTCGCTCAGGCGTCTGTGTGGTGCTGTGGGCATTCTGATGGCAAACGCTTAAGGCTGCACTCACAGGTCAATACAGCGGCTCTCATG
>JAQXCD010000006.1 GCA_029252045.1 Sulfitobacter sp. | reverse complement strand
AAGCGCAACCTTGGCTTTGAAATCGGGCGAATGGTTCTTTCGTTTTGTCATTTGGGATCACTTCTTTCGTCATGCAATCCACCTTAACAACTGCTCCGAAAATCCGCGAACACCTCTCTCCATTGAGGCTCAAGTAGTAGCTAACTGCTCAGACAGAGGGATTTCCAACGTCACCCCCAGTCCTCCCATTGCACTCTTGCTCAATGAAATGGATGCATTCGATGCCTCCAAAATGTCTTGAACGATTGCGAGACCGAGGCCCGCACCCGTTCCCTTCAAATCCATCCTTTGGCCGCGCTGCATTATAGCGGCGGACTGTTCTTCGCTAACGCCTTCACCGTCGTCCTCGATGGAAACGCGGGCCCTACCGGAACCGCTGGCGACGGATACGATTACGCTGGAACGGGCATGGCGTACCGCATTATCCAAGAGATTGCCGAGCACTTCGTTCAAGTCATCTTGGTCCATTGCCACATTAACAGGGGTCGGGATATTTTCGCTTATGTCGATTTTCTCGCCTCGTGGCGTTCTTTGCAATGTGCGAATGATCGCCTCGGCGGTTGCATTCACGGATGTCTTATGGCCAGAGCGCCCATGCCGGATACGGGCTTGCGCAAGTTCTCGTTCCATAAGGCGCTGCATCCGGAAAGCTAAATCTTCTATGTCATCGGCAATTTGGACTTCGTTCTTGGCGCGCAGCCTCGCGATATCGGTCACCAACGCAGTCAGGGGGGGGTTCAAGCCATGCGCCAGATCTGCTGCCCGGTCGCGCGCACGGGTCATTGATTTTTCCTGAAGCGCCAAAAGGGAATTCACCTCTTCGACGAGTGGTTGGATTTCTTGCGGACTACCGTATCCAGACGCGCCTCCTTGCCAGAGCGTACTTTGTTTACGGATGCCCTGAGTGAATCCAAGGGCTTTAGGCCTGCGGCAATCTGAAAACCAAACCCAGCCATCAACACCAACCCCAACAGGGACAGAGCCGGTATCAGATCGGTTCGAAAGTCTGTCGCCAGCCTTTCGATTTCGGACACGTCGATCGCAACTGAGACACGTAGATGAATCAGTTTTCCTTCGAAGGATATCGCGATCAGTTGTTCACGGACCAGCAATGCGCGGCTGAACGGGCTTTCAATATTGTGCTGATGAATGTCTCCAGCGGCAAGCGGATCGTCTGGCAATATGAGTTCGGAATCCCACAAGGACCGTTATCGAAGCAATGCTCCATTTTGATCATTTCCGATCTGCCAATACAGACCGCTAAACACCTTCTTGAAGCGAGGGTCCGCGAGATCACGCGTTAGGGAAAGTCTCTGATCCGGCCCCCAGCGAACTGCGCCTGATAGCTGATCAAGATAGATGTTCAATTCCTCCGCGACACGGCGTTCCGAGTGCCGCTCAAACATCTTGGTCAGGCCTGCTCCGGTGACCAACAGAGCAATCACGACAATGCCGGCCGAGATCAGTAAAAGACGGACTCGCAAGGAACGTAATCGGAAGGTCATTTTGTCGGGTCTGCCTCGATGATATAGCCGAAGCCACGCCGGGTCTGGATAAGGGCGATGGATAACTTTCGCCTTATCCGGCCAACCAGCACTTCGACGGCATTGGGCTCACGCTCGAAATGGACGGATTGCAAATGCTCCGCAAGTTCCTGTTGTGGCACGACGCGCCCGCTGTTGATCATCAGGTATGACACAAGCCGATACTCCTGAGGCGAGAGCGATACCGGAATGCCGCGGACGGTGATTTTCATTTGCCGGGTGTCCAGCTCTGCTTCACCAGCGGCAATGATAGGACTGGCTTGCCCGCCTGATCGCCGGATAATGGCCCCAAGGCGTGCCAGCAGTTCTTCCATATGGAAAGGCTTGGGCAGGTAATCATCCGCACCGGCATCAATACCCTCAACCCGCTCGCTCCATGTGCCCCGCGCTGTCAGTATCAGTACCGGCATTGTCCGGCACGCCTGACGCCAGCGTTTCAGAACGGTCAGTCCGTCCATTTCCGGCAGACCAAGGTCAAGAATGACTGCACCGTACAGCTCGGTATCGCCGAGGAACCAGCCCTCTTCTCCAGAGGTTTCGCTATCAACGATGTATCCTGATGCCTCAAGCGCGGCAGTGACATCAGTGCGAATTCGATCATCATCTTCGATCAGCAATACACGCATTTTTAGTCGTCCAATTCATCTTCGAGCACGTCACCGGATTGAGCATCCACATAGACCTCGCGACGGCGTCCCTTATCGTCCAGATAATAGATGCCGTATTTGTATCGGCCGTCATCCTGCTCGAATTCTACGTCGACTACATTGTCACCCGTGATCGGATGAATTTGCGACAGGATCGTAATCAAAGGAAGCACATGACCAGCGCGGCGTGCTTCCATTAAGGCCTCAAGGCCATATTTTTCGTCATCATCCCCGTCGGCAAGAACGGGTGCTGCAAAGAATGCGATGAAAGCTGTAAGCAGTATTACGTTATTTTTCATGTTTTCTCCTTCGCAGATCATAAATGACAGTTTGCTGACAGCCACGGTCGGCAGTTTGTCATTTTGGTCCTGCCATAACGATCCCATCGAAACACAGAGCACAACAGCTCGGAACACAAATGAGGATGAAAATCATGAAAACTCTTACGGCAATGACCTTGGCTGCAACCCTGATGGCTGCCCCTGCCTTTGCAAGCAAAATCTCCTGCGACAGTGGGGCACAAGAAGGATGGATGAGCAAAGACGCCATTCTGGAAACAGCAAAAGGCCTCGGCTATGACACCCGCGCTGTGAAAGTGGAGCGCGGATGCTACGAAGTCTATGCGATCTCCCCCAAGGGCCAGCGTGTCGAAGCCTTCTTTAACCCGACCAACGGCGAGCTTGTTGGTGTGAAGGCTGACGACTGATGGGCAGCGCTGCTTCGACCATTTCATCCGGCAAGCAGAGGCAGGACGGCAAGATCCGCGTTTGGGATCCCGTGGTCCGCATCTTTCACTGGTCGCTGGTTGGCGGATTTACCGTTGCCTATGTCACGGCCGATGAATGGGACAAGGCACATGAGCTGGTCGGATACATCATCGCAGGATTGATTGCCTTTCGCCTGTTCTGGGGTCTTGTCGGTTCGCGCCATGCTCGCTTTTCCGACTTCCTTTACCGGCCATCCACAATCGTTGCGTTTATCAAAGACAGCCTTGCCATGAAGGGCAAGCGTTATGTCGGTCATAACCCCGCAGGTGGGGCCATGGTGGTCGCCTTGCTGCTGGCAATAGTAGGCATCGCGGCCACTGGATACATGATGACGCTGGATATGTTCTGGGGCTGAATGGGTGGAAGATGCCCATGAAATACTGGTGAATGGCACCTTGCTGCTCATCATTCTGCATGTGGTTGGCGTGATCCTCGCCAGCTTCGAGCACAAAGAAAACCTTGTTCGTTCCATGATTACGGGCCTGAAACGACGCTAACGACGACCCCCTATTGGACGACCAACGCCGCGCCGGATGCGAAAGCAGACAACGTAGCTGTAAACAAACACAAACTGGAGAAGACTTATGAAAACCTCAATGATTGCAATTATCGCTGCCACTCTGACTGTCGCAAACTCTGTGGCGATGGCCAGTGAAGACAGACCCTCAACTGCCGAGCTCTTGAGCGGTGGCAACAGCTCAAGTCATGATGCTGGTGAAAGTTCAGGTTCGGTCGGAAACGGCCACATGAGCGATGATAACAACAGCGATGGCCATGACGATAACAACAGCGACGGTGGCGACGGTAATGGCGAAAGCGATGGCCACGATGCGAACGAAAGCGATGGCCGTGACGGCAACGAGAGCGATGGGCACGATGCCAGCGGCAACGAGGGTCACGGCGGCGATGACGGCCATGGCGAGAATGATGGTGATAGCGGCGGCAATGATGGCCATGGCGATAGTGGCGGCCACGGTGAAGGTGACAGCGATGGTGCAGGCGGCGACGATTGAACCATCCCGCAGTTAAACAAGACCGCAGCCTGCCATTCTCGCGCAGGCTGCGGATCATTTTGTGAATTCGGTTTCAATTTTCGGTGCAGTCGAGTGAAACCTTACTATCAACCCCGATATTGCGGCACTCACCTTTTCCACAGAAGACAGCTTAGTTTGTCCTTTGGTATGCAAGAGCCCGTCAGTCTCAGTACCCTCCAATTAGAGTCGAGATTGAGCTGCGGTGCCGATATTGATGGTGGCTGTTGTCGAGGGCAAAAACAGTCGTTGCAACAGTGACCGCTTACCTCCAAAACTACCAGAAATCCTGCGACACAACCCCTTGGAAAAACCTAAATTGGATTTTTTAAGTTTTGGCTGTACAATAAAAATCTGACATTCTCGCACTGTGCAGCATCAGTGACTCTGGGCTCGATCCCGACATTCGCCGCGCATTGGTCAAACTGCGGTACTGCCGAGCGTCTCACCTTTAGATGATACCGTGTTAGGAAACTGATCCCACGCAAGCCCATGCCCCAACCGGTGTACGGACGGTGTACAGGGGGTGCACGCATGGCACCGCTCTGATTTAGCTGCCTGCTTTTTCTTCCAGCATCAGCCATTCTTCTTCGGCATCCGACAGCTTTTCGTGCCGCTGGACCAGCGCGTCGCTGGCCTTTTGGAATTTGGCGGGTTGCTCGGTAAACAGGGTCGGATCGCTCAACAGTTCTTCCAGTTTGGCGATCTCTGCGGTGATGCGTTCTATCTCGGCCGGCAGTGACTCAAGCCGATGTTTTTCCGTAAAACTCAGGCCCGTTTGCGTCTTGCCCTTTGGTTGTACCTTCGGGGCAGAACATTTTGACTTCACAACACTTTCCGAGAAATCCTCCATGCCACGCTGTGCGATATAATCGCTCCACCCGCCTGCATAGACTGTCGCCCGCCCGTCGCCTTCCATGGCGATGGTGGTGGCGGCAACACGGTCCAAAAAGTCACGGTCGTGGCTGACCAGAATGACGGTGCCGTCATAGCTGCCCAGCAGCTCCTGCATCAGATCGAGCGTTTCCACGTCCAGATCGTTTGTCGGCTCGTCAAGCACCAAAAGATTGCTTTCGCGGGCCATTAATTTGGCCAGCAGCAGACGGGCCTTCTCGCCCCCGGACAGCGACCGCACAGGCGCACGGGCCTGCGCCTCGTCGAACAGGAATTCTTTAAGATAACCAACAACATGCTTGGGGTTGCCGCGCACCAAAATTTGGTCCGCTTTGCCTGAAACACGCATCTCGGGATCACCCGTCAGACTGTCCCAAAGGGTCATATCCCCGTCCAGCTGCGCCCGCGCCTGATCGAACAGCGCCAGCGCCAGATTGGTGCCAATCTTGACCTCGCCGATGTCAGGCATTTCCTTGCCGATCAGCATGTTTAGCAGTGTGGTTTTGCCCACACCGTTGGGGCCAACCAGCGCAATCCGGTCACCACGGTTCACAGTCAGAGAGAAATCCTTGAGGATCACCTTCTCGCCGAAAACCTTTGTAATATTAATCGCTTCCATGACCTTGCGGCCGGACTTTGGCCCAGCCTCCAGCGCCATGGCGGCAGTGCCCTGACGGGTGATCTGCCCTGCCCGTTCGGCCCGCAATTCTTGCAAGGCGCGCACGCGGCCTTGGTTGCGCTTGCGCCGCGCCGAGATGCCTTCAACCGCCCAACGCGCTTCCGCCTTGATCTTGCGGTTCAGCTTGTGGCGCTGCATGTCCTCTTCTTCCCAGATCGTATCGCGCCACGCCTCAAACCCTTGAAAACCAATCTCTTGGCGGCGTACTTCACCGCGATCAATCCACAGGGTCGCGCGGGTCAGCGCGTTCAGGAACGCACGGTCGTGGGAGATGATGACATAGGCGGCACGGGTGGTCTTCAGCTCGTTCTCCAGCCACGCAATCGCCTCGATATCAAGGTGGTTGGTCGGCTCGTCCAGCAACATCAGCTCCGGCTCCAGCGCCATCAGACGCGCCAACGCGGCACGCCGCCGCTCTCCGCCGGAGGCAGTGGCCACTGGCCGTTCAGGATCGAACTTCAGGCCCTCGCCTGCCCGCTCGACCTTGTACAACTCACCCGGCTCAAGCCCGTGAGAGGCAAAGTCCCCCAGCGTCTCGAAGCCCGTCAAATCGGGGTCCTGCTCCATATAGCCGACGCTGACACCCGGACCTGCGGTGATTTCACCACTGTCGGCCTCCACCAGCCCCGCCATGACTTTCATCAAGGTGGATTTACCAGAGCCGTTGCGCCCGACAAGGGCCAGACGGTCCCCTGTCTGGACAACCAGACCTAGGTTTTCGAATACAGGATCACCGCCAAACGTAAGGGCGATATCGGAGACTTGGAGAAGGGGTGCGCGTGCCATGGCGTGGCACTACTGTGCGCCCGCGAAGACGTCAATCACACAAGTGCACGCAGCAGCTTTTTACGGGCTTCGGGAATGGCGCCGATTTCAAGGCAGGTGAACACATGCAGCGTGCCCATCACCCGATCCACCACCGCATGATCACTGACCCAACCGCCCATCAGCAGATAGGTCCGCAGCAGGGGTGGCGTCGCTGTATTGGCTTTCTTCAGGTCCACCTTGCGGCGCAACCGCGCGGCATAGCGGTATACCTCATCGGCTTTGACCTGTGGTGCGCGTGGCGAAGGCCCGATATGGCGTGCCTTGAGCAAGGCAAACGCATCCAGATAAGGTGCTGCATCTGTCCCCTCGAAGGACGCGCAGCCTAACAGCATTTCAATGCCGCTCTCGTCGACGTAGGCCGTCAAAGCAGCCCAGGCGATGCGCAGGATGTCCGGGTCGGCGTGATCGGGGTGGACGCAGAAACGGCCCAATTCCAGAGCCCGGCCAGCATCCTGTGCAAGGGCTGTGAGGTCATAATAGAGCGCTGCATAACTGCTGTTGATCTGCGCGCCCGCCAGAACAGACATCCGAAAACTGCCAACAACAGTATCCGTGTCCTGCGCGATCACCAGAACATGCAAGGATGTGGCGTCAAACGCGTCTTCCGCCCCGCCCGCTGCACCGAAACAGCGGCTGCGCAGCGCAAAAACAGCAGCCATATCCGCAGGGCCTAGGGCCGCGCGCACAAGATAGCGGCCCTTTTGCAGCGAAGTCAGAGAAGGTGCGCTAGGCGCTTTGTGATGTGTCATGCATGGCCCGCGGCCAAAGATCAGCCGCCAAGCCCTGCGGGGTTGAACCGGCCGATGTTACCCAACAACTGACGCAAGAACCCGCTGTCGCGCACGCCCGGTGTGGTGACGCGGCGTGCAAGCGGGACAACCTGCCCGCGCTCGAGGCCGAAGCGTTCGATGTTGCTGACAACTCCCGCACTGTCAAAGCTGATCGCCAGGACCTGACGTTCGATCACTTTGGGGGCCAATGCGCCAATCGTCCGGCGCTGGCTGCGGACGTAATAAAATCCGCTATCGTTCACCACGCCTGCGGTTGAGGGCGTCCCGATGCTTTCCTGGACAGAGGCGCGGGTGTCTACCCCCACCACAATATGCTCCAGCTCCTCTTCGGGCGGGATGTAGCCGTGGTTTGCATAATCAGGTGAACAGGCGGCCACACCGCCGACAAGAACCGTGGTCAGCAGTACACGCCGCAGCAAAGCAGTGCTACACTTGCGAAAGCTGCCAAAGCCGGTGTTGTTGAAGATACCCATGGTACTGCCCCTTGCCCTTAGCCTGTATGGCTTTTATCCCGCATATACCAAATGCGCCCCATGGTTCAAGAAACGAAAGCACACGCACATGTCTCCTACACCTCCCAGTGCGACCAGTTTGCGTGTTGCAAACCTGTCGCAGACGGCCCCTACCCCGTTTTCACTGCGCCCCGATGCCGCCGCTATGGCCGCGCTGGTACAGGCGCTCGACCTCAGCGGGCTGCGCAAACTCTCGTTCGAGGGCAGCCTGAAGCCCATGGGCGACAGCGACTGGCAGCTCAAAGGGCGCCTTGGCGCTACCGTTACCCAGCCCTGCATCGCTACGCTGGAGCCTGTGATCACGCGCATCGACATTGACGTCGTGCGGACATTTATACGCGATTACATAGACATCGACGCGCCGGAGGCCGAAGTACCCGAGGATGACAGCATTGAGCCGCTGGGCGCTTGGATCGATCCGGCTGTTGTTATGGAGGAAGCGCTGGCGCTGGCGGTCCCTGAGTACCCGCGCAAAGAAGACAGCCAACCTACCACAACTCGCGTGACCGAGCCGGGCAAAACGCCCATGACCGACGAAGAGGCCCGCCCCTTTGCCGGACTGGCCGCGCTCAAACAGCAGCTGGAAAACGATACTGACAGCTAAAGGAGGCTGCCCCAGCCTCAATTTGGCAAAATCCGGCTTGCATTGGTAAAGTTGCGCAGTATTTTGCGGCTCTCCCGTGAAATAGCGTTGGACAACCGAGCGGCATTTGCCTAGACGCACCACACGCCCGTATGGGAGTTGAAACGAAACACGGCCCGCCGCAGCCGATCTGCGCACCAAGGCCCCGAATACAAAGGCACCCGAAATGGCTGTCCAGCAGAATAAAGTATCCAAATCGCGTCGCAACAACCGCCGCTCCCACGATTCGCTGACTGCGGCGAACCCGAACGAGTGTTCCAACTGCGGTGAGCTGAAGCGCCCACACCACATCTGTGCCTCCTGCGGCCACTATGCCGACAAGGAAGTTGTTGCGCAGGTCGAAGAGATTGATCTGGAAGACGACGCAGCATAAGCTGCGCGCAAACATAACAATTAAAGGCATTCGCAGCAGATGACGGCCCAGACCGATCACACATCCGCGAACGCCCGCACCCTCATCTCGGTCGATGCGATGGGGGGTGATCAGGGACCGGCAGCTGTTGTTGCCGGTTGCCTTATTTCAGCCGAAGCAAATCCCGATATCTCGTTTATTCTGCACGGCCCCGAGGCCGAGTTGACGGCCCTTGTCGCCAAACATCCCCTGCTCGCCGGACGTATCCAGATCAGGGATGCGGTGGGTGTGGTGACGATGGAAGACAAACCCAGCCACGTTGTGCGCACAGGCAAAGACACCTCCATGTGGTCGGCGATTGAGTCGGTCCGCACTGGCGAGGCCTCTGTCGCCGTCTCCTGTGGCAATACAGGTGCGCTGATGGCGCTGTCGATGATCCGCTTGCGCAAACTGCCCGGTGTGAACCGCCCTGCCATTGCCGTGCTCTATCCCTCCTCCAATGCCCAAGGCTTTAACGTCATGCTGGACGTGGGCGCGGACATCAAAGCAGATGCCGATGATCTGCTGCGCTTTGCGCTGATGGGCATGTCCTATGCGCGCAACGGATTGAACGTGAACAAGCCACGTATCGGCCTGCTGAATGTCGGCACGGAAGAACACAAAGGCCGGGTTGAGCTGAAAGAAGCCCATGACCTGATTCGCGCTCATGAGGCCGAAGCGGGCTTTGAATTTGTCGGATTCGTTGAAGGTGGCGATATTTCCGGTGACAAAGCCGATGTGATTGTCACCGACGGTTTCACCGGAAACATTGCCATCAAGACCGGTGAAGGTACCGCCAGCCTGATTGGCAAACGCCTGCGCGAAGCGTTCAAATATTCTATCATATCGCGGCTCGCATCGCTGCTGGCTTATTCGTCGCTGATGCGCCTGCGCGAAAAGATCGACCCCCGCCGCGTCAATGGCGGCGTGTTTTTGGGCCTCAACGGGACGGTCGTAAAGTCGCATGGCTCTGCGGATGCGACTGGCGTTTCAGCTGCGATCAAACTGGCGGCACAATTGGTCCAGAACGGCTTTAACGACAAACTGGCCGCGCGGGTTGCTGCTGCCCTCCCCAAAGAGGAGCCATCACCGGAATGACCCTGCGTGCTGTAGTAAAAGGCGTTGGCCACTACCTGCCGACCCGCGTTGTAGAAAATGCAGAGTTCGAGGCAACCCTTGAGACAAATGACGAGTGGATCAGGGGCCGCTCCGGCATCGAGCGCCGCCATTTCGCCGGAGAGGGTGAGACAACTTCAAGCATGGCAACTGCCGCAGCTCAGGCTGCCCTTGATATGGCAGGTCTTGTCGCGGATGATGTGGACGCGATCATCGTCGCCACCTCCACAGCGGACCTTACCTTCCCTTCCGCCGCCACGATGGTACAGGCGCAGCTGGGCATGACGCGCGGCTTTGCCTTTGATATTCAAGCAGTTTGTGCCGGCTTTGTCTTTGCGCTCAGCAATGCAAATGCGCTGATCCTGTCGGGTCAGGCCAAACGTGTCATGGTCATCGGAGCCGAGACCTTCAGCAGAATCATGGACTGGAGCGATCGTAGTACCTGCGTTCTGTTCGGCGATGGCGCAGGCGCTGTTTTGCTGGAAGCCCAGACAGGCAGCGGCACCACTGCAGACCGTGGCATCCTCGCGACCGATCTCAACTCGGATGGCACACAGCGTGAATTGCTCTATGTCGATGGAGGAACGTCCACCGGCACAACGGGCTATCTGCGGATGCAGGGCAATCAGGTTTTCCGCCATGCCGTAGGCAAGCTTGCCGAGACTGCAACCACTGCGATGGAACGCGCTGGCATCACGGGGGCCGACGTCGACTGGATTGTGCCCCATCAGGCAAACATCCGCATCATTCAGGGCACCGCCAAGAAACTGGACCTGCCAATGGATAAGGTTATCGTGACTGTGCAGGACCACGGAAACACCTCTGCCGCTTCGATCCCACTTGCGCTGTCTGTTGGCGTGGCACGCGGACAGATCAAGCAGGGCGATATGCTGGTTACCGAAGCCATCGGTGGCGGTCTGGCATGGGGCGCTGTGGTGCTGCGCTGGTAGCAACCGCGCAGCCAGCCACGGGTTGGATTTGCCGCTAAGTTGTTGACTTGAAGACCCAAGCTGGCCAAAGTCGTTGAAAACATGGGGGACGATATGACAATTAACACACTGACACGCATGGACTTAAGCGAAGCGGTATTCCGCGAAGTTGGTCTGTCGCGCAACGAAAGCGCCCAACTGGTCGAAACGGTTCTGGAAGAAATGTCGGACGCGCTGGTGCGCGGCGAGCAGGTTAAAATCTCGTCCTTCGGGACATTCTCGGTCCGCGACAAGTCTGCCCGTATCGGCCGCAACCCGAAGACGGGCGAAGAAGTGCCGATCAACCCGCGGCGTGTTCTGACGTTCCGCCCGTCGCACCTGATGAAAGACCGTGTCGCTGACGGGAACAAGTCCTGACCTGATGTCAAAATCGCCCGACGCATTCCGCACGATCTCAGAGGTCGCCGACTGGCTTGGCATCCAAGCACATGTTCTGCGCTTTTGGGAGAGCAAATTCACGCAAGTGAAGCCGATCAAACGCGCCGGTGGCCGCCGCTATTACCGCCCTGCGGATATGCTGTTGTTGGGCGGTATCAAAAAGCTGCTGCATGACGACGGGCTGACCATCAAAGGTGTGCAAAAAATCCTGCGCGAAGAAGGCATGAGCCATGTTGCCGCCATGTCCAACCCGCTAGACGATGCGGACATCGAGATCGACGTGGAAGAGACAACACCAGAGCCAACGCCAAAACTGATGCAAGCTCCCGAACCCGAATCTGTTGTGTTGCCGTTCGAGGCGCCAAAAGAGCCGGAAGCAGAGCCCGTTATCGAAGCTGTGTCCGAACCTGAAGCCGAGGCGGAATCGGAACTTGAGACCGTGATAGCGCAAGACGCTAAGGATGAGCCCGAAGCGCCAGACGCCTCCCTGGCAGAGGAGCAGACCGCACCCGAAGCTGTGCCTCAAGCGGAGCCAGAGACACCGCCAGCGCCCGAACCTGTGCAAGTCGTTGAAGAGGTCACAGCACCTAAAAGCGCTGATCCTGACGAGCAGTCTGTACCGGAAGCAAGCACCATCGCCGAGGAACCTGTAGAGCTGGAAGCCACTGCGGAAGAGGAAAAGCCGGAAGCACCCCTGCCCTCATCAGCAGACGCCTCCGGTCCGGTTGAGCCCGCAGAAACCGCAACCCCGACACCACAGGCGCCTTCTGATGCTGTGACAGCAGCCCCCGTCGAGGCCGATGTGATTGTCGAAGACATCGCGGCCACTCAGCACGACGCGCCCGAAGTGGCCGCGGCACCAGTGGCAGCGGAGGCCGCACCAGAGCTGGAAACCGCAACCACAGAGGAAGAGCCGACTGCGCCCCTCCCCGTATCGGCAGACAGCTCTGGTCGGGTTGAGGCCGAGGACCGCGCGGCCGCTCCGCAGGACGCGCCAGAAGTTGCGCCTCCACCAGTCGCAGCAGAGGCCGCACCGGAGCCCGAGCCTGTTACCCCCAAGCCCCGTGACATCGGAATGCCCGATATTACGCCGGAACAAGAGTTCCATGCCGAAATTGCGACACTCGCCCATGCCAGCCGCATGCGTCGTATTGATGCTGAAACGGCGCGTGAAATGGCGCCTTTGCTGGCCCAATTGACCGCACTGCGAGACCGCATGGCCGCACAGCGCGGCGGCGGCCAGCCAAAATCCTGATTGGAAAGCAGATGGGTGCAATTGCCTCTTGCACGCCTGCGTTTATGCGGTATGAACACGCCATGTTCGGGCTATGGCGCAGCCTGGTAGCGCGTCCGTCTGGGGGACGGAAGGTCGCAGGTTCGAGTCCTGCTAGCCCGACCACCTTATCCGCAAAACGCTCGCATCCCCTCGGGTGCGGGCGTTTTGCACATATAACGACCCGATACCGGAAGGACGGCATATGCCCGGCGTGATCCCGAACCAACAGCTTGAGACGATGATCGCAACAGGTGCTATTGCCGCCAATCCTGTGGTCGATCCGGCTCAAATGCAACCTGCCAGCCTCGATCTGCGTTTGGGAACAGTTGCTTACCGCGTGCGCGCGTCTTTCCTTGCCGGGCATGGTGCAAAGGTCGCAGACCGGCTCGAAGAGTTCGAGATGCACCGCGTCGACCTCACCCAAGGGGCCGTTTTGGAAAAAGGCGCGGTCTATGTGGTCCCCTTGATGGAGCATCTGGCCCTGCCCGCCGGCGTCAGCGCTGTGGCCAATGCCAAAAGCTCGACCGGACGACTGGACCTGCTGACCCGCACCATCACCGATGGCGGCACCGAATTTGACCGCATTGGCGCAGGCTATCACGGCCCGCTCTATGCCGAAATTTGCCCCCGCTCATTCTCGGTTTTGGTACGTCCCGGTATGCGGCTGAACCAGATCCGTTTTGGTACCGGAAATGCTGTGCTGGATGATGACGCCCTGCGCGCGCTGCACGCCGAGACGCCCCTGGTGAATGGTGACGCCGTGATCGACAACGGGCTGGGGTTCTCGGTTGATTTGCGGCTCAAAGATACAACGCTGGTTGGATACCGCGCCAAACCCCATACCGGCGTGATCGATCTGGACCGGATCGGGCACTACGCGCCTGCGGACTATTGGGAAGAGGTTCGCAGCAGCAATGGCCAGATCATATTGGACCCCGGTGCCTTCTACATTCTGGTGAGCCGCGAAGCCGTGACCATCCCGCCGGAATATGCCGCAGAGATGGCGCCCTATCTGGCCATGGTCGGCGAATTCCGTGTGCATTACGCAGGATTTTTTGACCCCGGGTTCGGGCATGATGCAGCCGGTGGTGCAGGATCACGCGGCGTGCTGGAGGTCCGGTGCCACGAAGCGCCATTTGTGTTGGAGCACGGGCAAGTCGTCGGGCGACTGGTTTACGAGCGGATGGCAGAGGTCCCCACACAGTTGTACGGTGCAGGGATCGCCTCGAATTATCAAGGGCAGGGTTTAAAACTGTCCAAGCATTTCAAATCGCCATAGGGCGCCTTGAAGGGGGCCGGCCCCCATCGGTGCAAGAGCACCGATTCCCCCGGAGGATTTTCGGCCAAATAAGATAGAAAGCCCGCGTTAGAACTTGGTCGCGCGGCGAACCATTTTCATGGCTTGCTTTGTCTGTTGGGCACCTTGTCCCCCGCCTTGCCGTTGCTGGCGGCGCGCGGCGCGCACTTCGTCGCGGCTGGCGCCCGCTTCCACAGGGTTTCCATAATCGTCGATCGTGCCCTGCGGGGTCGTGGAGCGGCGATTGCCCATGGATGCCGCTTTGTTGAAGCCTGCATCAATGCCTTTGTTGATAAATTTGCGCATAATCTGGCGCATGATCATATTGATAAGCTGAGTCATATTGCCCTCCTCGGACGTCTGGCTTGTTGCCACTATAGCGACAATTACGGCAATATTGGGGATCAATCCTCAAAAAGTTCGCTTTGCCCTTCGGTGCTTTCCGGCTCTTCCTCGTCTTCACCTAGTTTCGGCATCAGACCAAAAGAGGGGCGGTTTTCCAGCAGGCCTGCGGCCCGCAACTCTTTCAGGCCGGGCAGATCACGCGCATTCTCGAGACCGAAGTGATCGAGGAAGGCTTCGGTAACCACAAAAGTGACCGGACGGCCCGGTGTCATCTTGCGGCGCCCAAAGCGGATCCATTCAAGCTCCATTAGCTGGTCTACGGTGCCACGAGACACGGAGACGCCGCGGATTTCTTCAATCTCGGCGCGGGTGACGGGCTGGTGATAGGCGATGATGGCCAAAGTCTCGATCGCGGCCCGGCTGAGTTTACGAATCTCAACCGTTTCCTTTTGCATCAAATAGCCAAGATCGGGGGCTGTGCGCAGCGCATAGGCATCGCCCACTTTCATCACATGCACACCGCGCCCCTCATAGCGGCGGCGCACATGCACCATGGCTTCGGCCACATCACAGCCGTGCGGCATTCGCGCTTCCAGCTCTTTGAGGGTCACCGGCTCCGCGCTGGCAAACAGCACCGCTTCGATCATCCTCTCTTGCTCTGCAATGGGGGGAGCATCAAAGAGGCTTTCTTCAACATCATCAAACTCTTCAGGCACGGCCTTGATCCCTTTTACGCAGCTGGATGGGCGCGAAACTTTCGCTTTGGCGGATTTCCAGATGGCCCTCTTTGACCAATTCCAATGAGGCTGCAAATGTAGCGGCGGTGGCCGATCGGCGTTTCACGGGGTCCACCTCCCAGCCGTCGGGCAGGAAGCTCATCAAGTCGCCCCAGCCGCCGGCGTAACCGATCAAGCCGCGCATCCGCTCCAGTGCCTGCTCCATTGTGAACACCTTTTCGCGGTCCAGCACAAAAGGCCGGAAATCATCGCGGGTGCGGATACGGGCATAGCCTTGCATCAGGTCCAGCAGCGTGGCGATATAGGTCACACTGCGCACCCGTTCGACCATTTGGGTCTGGCCACGGGCAAAAAAATCACGGCCCAACTGGTCCCGCCCCATCAGGCGCGCTGCGGCATCGCGCATCGCGGCAAGGCGCTCCAGCTGAAAGGCCAGATGCGCTGCCAGTTCCTCGCCGCTGGGGCCTTCTTCGGTTGGGTCGGGGGGTAGCAGCAGGCGCGATTTGAGGAACGCCAGCCATGCGGCCATCACCAGATAGTCAGCGGCCAGTTCAAGACGCAGCGCCTTGGCCTTTTCCACAAAGGCCAGATATTGCCGCGCCAGTTGCAGCACCGAGATTTTGCGCAAATCCACTTTTTGGGTGCGGCTGAGCGTCAGCAGCAGGTCGAGCGGGCCTTCAAACCCGTCGACATCTACAATCAGTGCTTCGGCGGCCACCCGTTCGGCAACCGAAACGCTGTCTTGCTCAAAAAGGTTTTCAGCCATGCAGCCCCTCGCCCATTAGCACCTTAAGCTGTGCATCAAGGGCGTAAATGTCAATGTCGTCGGGTTTCTGGCGGTAGCTGAGCGCGCGCAAGGCCCGACGCTGGGCTGCATCTGTCATCTCGCCTGCGGCTTGGGCCACTTCTGCGCGCTCGGCCAATGTGCCGTTGCAATGCAGGATAACATCACATCCCGCTGCAATCGCATCGCGGCTGAGCCCCCCCAAGCCACCTGTCAGCGCCTTCATCGAGATGTCATCCGTCATGATCAGATTGTCAAAGCCGATATCCTCACGGATGACCTCCATCATCCGCTTGGAGAGTGTCGCAGGCAAAGGATCAATCGCGTCATAGACCAGATGCGCCGTCATCCCCATGGGGGTATCACGCAGCGCCTTGAAGGGAGCAAAATCGACGCGGTCCAGTTCATTGCGGGACGCGCTGACGCGCGGCAACTCGAAATGGCTGTCCGCAGTTGCGCGGCCATGGCCGGGGATGTGTTTGATGACGGGCAGCACGCCACCCGCCAGCATCCCGTCATTAGCCGCCTGCCCCATGAGCGCGATGGACTGTGCATCCAGCCCGTAACAGCGGTTGTACAGGAACGCATGTGTTTCTGGCCCCGGCACATCGACCATCGGCGCGCAATTGCTGTCGATCCCGAGCGCGTAAAGCTCGTGAGCGATCAGGCGAAACCGGATGTACATCGCCTGTGCCGCGTTGGTGCCCGCGGTTTGCACAAACTCCATGGGAGGCAACCATTCGCGCCAGTTCGGCGCGCGCAGACGTTGAACGCGCCCGCCTTCCTGATCGATTGTTATGGGCGCGTTGTGGCCCGCAGCTTCGCGGAAGTCGTCACAAAGTGCGCGGATCTGGTCGGGTGTGTCGATGTTGCGGGCAAAGAGGATAAAACCGAAGGGCTTCACGTCACGAAACAGCGCCTTTTCATCGGCACTCAGCCTGTGACCGGCGGCATCCAGGATGGTTGCGCCAAAACGCATCGGCGGGCCGCTCACCGTGTCACCACGGGGATACAATCCACGCTTTCTGCCACCAGTGCCGAGCAGAACCGACGCGCCGCGCCGATGTCTTCAAAGCCGTGTGCGCGCAAGCGGTAGAAAGTGCGGCCGCCTGATTTGGCCTCCATCACAATCCGCTGCTTGCCTTCCATAAAGGGCGCAAAACGGGCGCTGAGCGTGCCCCACTGGGCGCGCGCAATTTCAGGTGAACCAAAGGCGCCCAGCTGTACCAGACGGGTACCCACGGGGAGCGTGCTAGCATCCAGATCAAGCCCCCCCGCCCCTGTTGAGGCAGCACTTGCTGCAACAGGCGTTGCCGCCGCCACCGCAGCGGAACGTTTGGGGCGCACCGCAGGGCGCAGCGAGGTTTGCAGGCCACCAGACGTTTCAAGTTCTGGCAAATCAGACACATTCACAGCGGCCAGAACGGCCTCGATCTCGGGATCTACCGGCTCCATCGGGGTGACACCTTGGGTCAACTGGGCCACCAGATCGTCGACCGATCCGCTCTCCAGTGCGGCTGCAACATCCTGGGCTTCGGGAACAAAGGCTTCTGCCGGCGCGGGCGCAGGCTGGGCCACCGCGACAATTTCCATATCCGGCATTGGCTGGTCTTCTTCGGCCAGCTCGGTCGGGCGCGGTGCAAGGTGCAACTCTTCTGCGCGTCCGTCTGCTGTGCCAATTGCGGCAACGGAATTTACTGACAGGCCCTGATGCTGGGCAAAATCGCCGCCCGGCTCTTCGGGGCGCACGCGCATATCCCCTGATGCTGCACGCACTACGGGAATACCGCTCACGTCACGGACCAGCAGCTTGTAGCCCCAGATACCAACCCCCAAAACCAGCGCCAGCGATACGGCGGCACCGGTCAGATTGGTCAACTTACCCAGCGAGGAGGAGGACGCCACCGTATATTCCGGATGCTCATGCGCCGCAAAGCCCCCTTGGGAGGTTTGTGTGTAGTCTGCCATCTTTGCCTCTCTGTCCGCGCAGTACATTGCCGCGCAGATCTGCCGTATTTTGCCTGTGTCTGCGGCCTACGCTTAGCGCATCTCTTCCGCAGGGGTCACGCCAAGGATACCCAAGCCAGCCGCAATTACAATCGCCACGCTGCGTGCAAGGGCGATTTTCGCTTGGGATGTTGCAGGATCGTCCTCCTGAATGAAGCGCAAGCCCGTCTCGGCGTTGCCCAGCGTCCAGAAGCCGTGCAAATCGCCTGCGAGTTCATAGAGATAGAAGGCAATGCGGTGTGGCTCGTTGCTGCGCGCTGCGGTCTCGATCAGCCGCGGCCATTCGGCCACTTTGCGTAGCAATGCCAGCTCGGCTGCATGATCCAGCTTGCTCAGGTCGGCGGCTTGCAGCGCTTTGTCGCTCACGTCGATGCCCGCCTCAGCCGCTTTGCGCATCACAGATGCCACACGCGCATGGGCGTATTGGACGTAGAACACAGGGTTCTCGCGCGACTGCTCCATCACCTTGTCGAAATCAAAGTCCAGCGGCGCATCGTTCTTGCGGGTCAGCATGACAAAACGCGTGACGTCCTTGCCCACTTCCTTGATCAGATCGCTGAGCAGAACAAAGTTGCCTGCCCGCTTGGACATTTTGAATTCTTCGCCGTTTTTGAACAACTTAACCAGCTGCGTCAGCTTGATATCCAGCGGCACCTTGCCCCCCGACAGGGCATGCACGGCTGCTTTCATCCGCTTGACATAGCCGCCGTGATCCGCGCCGAACACGTTGATCAGCTGGTCATAGCCGCGCTCAACCTTATCGTTGTGGTAGGCAATATCGGGCGCAAAATAGGTCCAAGTGCCGTCGTTCTTCTGGATCGGGCGGTCCTGATCGTCACCAAATTCGGTGGATTTGAACAAGGTCTGTTCGCGTGCTTCCCAATCCTCTGGCAGCTTGCCCTTCGGCGGCTCCAGCGTGCCTTTATAGATCAGCCCCATATCGTCCAGCTTTTTCAGGCAGGCTTCGATCTTGCCGGTGTTATAGAGGGATTTTTCCGAGAAGAACCGGTCCATCTTGACGCCCAGCATCGCCAGATCCTCGCGGATCAGGTCCATCATCTCGTCTGTGGCAAAATTGCGGATCGGAATCAGCCATTCACCCTCCGACTGGTCAATATATTGCGTGCCGACTGTCTCTTTCAGCTTCTGGCCCACCGGGATCAGGTAGTCGCCCGGATAGGTCCCATCGGGGAAAGCCACCTCTTGGCCATGCGCCTCAAGATAGCGCAGGAAAACCGAGCGCGCCAAAGCGTCGATCTGGTTGCCGCCGTCGTTGATCACATATTCACGCGTCACATCCCAACCGGCAAAATTCAGCAGGCTGGCCAGCGCGTCCCCAAAGACGGCACCGCGAGTGTGGCCCACATGCAGCGGACCTGTCGGGTTGGCAGAGACATATTCAACGTTGACGGTTTTACCCGCCCCCAGATCACCACGGCCATAGTCCGTGCCGGATGCCAGAACCGCACCCGCAAGGCCCTGCCAGATGCTATCTGCCAGCCGCAGGTTCAAGAACCCCGGCCCCGCCACTTCGACACTGGTCACACGCGGATCGGCGGCCAGCAACACGGCCAGCTTGTCTGCAATATCGCGGGGCTTCATGCCGGCGGGTTTGGCCAGCACCATGGCCGCGTTGGTTGCCATATCCCCGTGCGCTGCATCTCGCGGCGGCTCTGCTGTGACGTTGTCGGTGGACAGGCCGGCGGGCAGATCGCCAGCGGCAACCATCGCCTCTACGGCGGTCAAAACAAGGTTACGGATATCGGCAAAAAGGTTCATGTCAGCGCTTTCGGGAATTCAGATGGCCTTCATGTACCATTTAAACGCCCCGCGTCAATCAAAGCCGCAGTTCGGACCCTGTAATCGCGCCCAGTGATTTGGCCAAAAGCCCGACAACAGCCTTATGCGCAGGCTTGACCGCCCCCTCGCCGACATTGACGATGTTCAGCGTCAAACCGTCACGGCGCAGCGCATGGGCAAAAGCGGATTGAGCCGAGACCAGCGCGGGACCCATTGCCATTGCCCCCGCCCCCACATCCAGCGCCTGATCGGGGCGCACCACCACTGTCACAATCTGGCCTTCACGGGCCGACAATGCGGGCATAAAGCCCTGCACAATACCTTGCAGCGCTGCGATATTCAGATCAACCGCGCTGGGGTGGCGCAGCGGCATCAGGTTCAGCACCGCGTCCAGCCGCGCCTCACCCCATGCACGGCCCACACGGCGCAAACCTTCTTCGGGGGTGCCCTTCAGCGTGAGGGGGACAGCCCCCGCCAGCTGCTTCAACCCGTCGGCATTGGCGTCAACCGCCACCACCTGCGCGCCCGAAGCGACCAAAGCGCGCACCATGCTGCGCCCGAAGCTGCAACAGGCGCCCAGCACCATAATCCGTTGTCCCTGCAAAATCCCCGCATCGCGTTTGGTCTTTGTCTCAGCGTCCAGCATATGTCATCCCCTTTGTGCCACATGGACACCCGCACGCAGCGTGTCCCCGATCAACCGCTCATGCTCTTGCAGGGCAAAGCGGTCTGTCATGCCGGCAATGTAATCCGCCAAAATCCTTGCCAGCATTGTACGGTCTGCAGCCGCCTGAGCAATAGAATTTGCCCAATCGGCAGGCATCAGCGCAGGGTTTTCAAGGAAAAGCGGAAACAACTCCTCAACCACACGCGTCACATCAGCGCGGATTACCATCACAGCGGGTGCGCGGTACATGCGGGTGAACAGGAACTTCCGGATTGCTCCCAGATCACGCCACATGTCGGGCGAGAAACGAATGACGGGACGGCCCAGCTCGCGAATGCCTTGCGCGGTCTTGGCCCCTGCCCCCGCCAACAACCCGCGCGACGTCTCGATGACATCGGCGACCATCATGCCAAAGACCCGCCGCAAGGCCTCATGGCGGCGGCGGTAGGCATCCAGACCGGGATAGAGCGCATCCACCTGCGCAAAGGCGGGCTGCAACAGCGGCAGTTCTGCAATGTCGCCTTCGGTGAACAACCCTGCGCGCAAGCCATCGTGCAGATCGTGGTTGTTGTAGGCAATATCATCGGCAAGGGCTGCCACCTGTGCCTCTGCACTGGCGTGGGTGTGCAGCTCCAGATCATGTGCGGCGTTATAATCGGCCAGCGCGTGGGGCAACGCGCCCAAAACGGGGCCATTATGCTTGGCAATCCCTTCCAGCGTCTCCCATGTCAGGTTCAGCCCGTCGAATTCGGCATAGTGACGCTCCAGCGAAGTGACGATCTTGATCGCTTGGGCATTGTGGTCAAACCCGCCATAGGGCGCCATGAGCGCTGCCAGCGCGTCCTCGCCGGTGTGGCCAAAGGGGGGATGCCCCAGATCATGGGCAAGGGCGACCGCCTCGGTCAGTTCCGCATTCAGCCCCAGCGCGCCCGCAATCGTGCGCGCCACTTGGGCCACTTCAATGCTGTGCGTCAGACGGGTGCGGTAATAATCGCCCTCATGCTCCACAAACACCTGGGTTTTATGCTTGAGCCGCCGGAACGCGCTGGAATGGATGATCCGGTCACGGTCCCGCTGGAAGCTGGAGCGGAAATTGCTCTCGTCCTCATGCACACGTCTGCCACGGGTGAGTGAGGGATCGGAGGCGAAGGATGCACGCATCTGTGGGGTCTCCTTTTAACGTGGCGCTTGTACCGCGCCTTGGGGGTTTCTATATTACGAGTGTGCGCTAATGAAAACACAAGCCGGAGTACCCCGATGAACCTGCCCCCCAAAGTGACGGAACGCGCCTTTGCCCGCCTGTCCGAAATTGGCGCTGCCATTGATGGCAAAGTCTTGCGCGTGGCGGTTGAAGGCGGCGGCTGCTCGGGCTTCCAGTACGAGATTGCACTGGACGAGGCCAAAGAGGATGATCTGATCATTGAGGGCAGCGGCGAGAAAGTTGTCGTGGACAGTATCTCCCTGCCGTTCCTGTCCAATGCCGTGATTGATTTCTCGGACGAGCTGATCGGCGCGCGCTTTGTGATCGAGAACCCCAATGCGTCTTCGTCTTGTGGCTGTGGCACCTCGTTTTCCATGTGACCTGCTTGCCCTGAGGCCGTGATTGCGCGATAGCTTTGACGTCCAACAGGAGCGCCGCGCCATGAAAATTGCTACATTCAACATCAACGGCATCAAGGCCCGCATCAACGCCCTGCCCGATTGGCTGGACAGCGCGCAGCCCGATGTTGTCCTGATGCAGGAAATCAAATCCGTGGACGAGGCTTTCCCCCGCGAGATTTTCGAGGAGCGCGGCTATAACGTCGAAGTTCACGGGCAGAAATCATTTAACGGCGTGGGCATCCTGTCGAAACTCCCGCTGGAGGATGTGACCCGCGGCTTGCCCGGTGATGAGAGTGACGAACAGGCCCGCTATATCGAAGCGACTGTTGTGGGTGATCACCATTCCGTCCGCCTGTGCGGTCTGTATCTGCCCAACGGCAATCCGGTTGAGCTTGAGGAAGACGGCACACCCGTCGCAGGTGGTAAATACGCATACAAGCTGGCGTGGATGGACCGCTTGCGCGCGCGGGCGCAGGAGTTGCTGGCCGAGGAAACGCCGTTTCTGATGGCAGGCGATTACAACATCATCCCCCAGCCCGAAGATGCAGCCACCCCGGACAGCTGGCGCGGCGATGCGCTATTCCGGCCCGAGAGCCACGCAAAATGGCGCGCGCTGTTGAACCTTGGCCTAACGGAAGCTTTTCGCGCCCGCACACAAGGGCCGGATCACTATAGTTTTTGGGATTATCAGGCGAGTGCGTGGAACCGGAACAACGGCATCCGCATTGATCACTTCCTGCTGTGCCCCTACACCGCCGATCGCCTGCGCGATTGCCAGATCGACAAGGAAATCCGCGGCTATGACAAACCCTCCGACCACGTTCCTGTCTGGGTGGATCTGGACCTTTAAGGCATCGCATCCACAGCCGCTGACGGCGCGATTTCAATCGGCTTCAGCCGTGCCTCGCCCAGTCGGGGGTGCAGTTTTGACGTAAGCGACAAGGCCACCAGGCAGGCCGCACCCGCCAGTGCAAACACCCCCGTCACAGGCGCCACCAACAGCACCAGCCACGCGCCGCCCGGTGTCGCGATCCCCGACACATCGCGGTAGGAGGAATAGACCGCCGACATCTCTGTCCTCTCGGAGGGTTTCACCGCCATAAGGAATGGCAGACCGCCGCAGATATCCAGCAAGATCAGGAAAAAACTGGCCGTCACCAGCAGCCCCACCGTGACCCAAGGCGTCACAACGCCCAGTCCGGCCAGACCAAACAGCACGGCACAGGCCGCAAACCCCGTGCGCACCGATGTTTTGATCGATCGTGCCTGCACAAAGCGCAACATCAGCGGCGTCACAAACAGCGCCGCATTGGTCATCGACAGCACCGCCCCGCCCAGCTCGGACCCCAGCCCGTTCTCGACCGCGTAGATCGGCAGATACACGATATAGGCCCACCAGCCGCAGGATCGGATCACCGCATAAAGCCAGCCTGCCACCAGACGCGGCTGCCGGAAAAAACGGGCCAGAAACGCCAGCGGATTGGGCGGCGGGCGTTTGGCGCGGGTGATCAGCTTGCCATTGCCCATCCGCATAAAGAAGAACACCACCAGCATCATCGTCGCTGCAATGGCGGAAATGATGAAGGGGGTGGGATGCCACCAGCCCCACAGCAACACACCTGCAAACGGCCCCACGGTCCAACCCAAGGCGGAATAGAACAAGCGCTGAGTCTCGCAGCGGCCCAATTCAACGCGCGCGATGTAGTCCAGCACATAGGAGTTAAAGCAGACAAATGTCGTAACCGTGGCAATCGAGTTCAGCCCCAGTGCCGCAATCATCATCATCGGTGTGCCGACCATCGCCGCACTACAGCCCAGAACATAGCAGCTGGACCCGACCGCATACATCCAGCGCCGCGCGATAAAGCGGGTCAGAAACGGCACCAGCAATCCGGCGAACAGCGACAGAAAGCCCAGGATAAAATAGACGGAACTGATCAGCGCCACATCCCCGAGTGCCGCCAGCATCGCCACCGGAAAGACCGATACCAACATGCCGCGCACCACCGCCTCGAACCCCGCAAGGATGGCAAAGCCGCGCACGGAAGGGGCCGGCGCATGGCGCAACCATTCGGGAATTCGACGTTCAAACATGAGACTTGGATCCAATCACTTGACCAAACCCTAAGCCTGACCGCGACACGGTCTATCGGGTAAACGACATTATGCCCAAAAGATTGGCACTATGCCTCCAGCTCGGCATCCCAATAGAGGAAATCCATCCAGCTGTCGTGCAGATGGCCCGGCGGGAACTTGCGGCCTGTATTGCGCAACTCTTCTGCTGCGGGCTGGCGCGGCGGTTTGCGCAAATGAAACCCGGTCTGGTGCAGCGCCTTGGAGCCTTTGCGCAGGTTGCACGGGCTGCATGCGGCCACCACATTCTGCCAGCTTGTCACGCCACCGCTGGCGCGCGGCACCACATGGTCAAAGGTCAGATCGCCCTTGCTGCCGCAATACTGGCAGCGGAATTCGTCGCGCAGAAATAAATTAAAGCGCGTGAAGGCCACGCGCTTTTGAGGTTTTACATAGTCTTTCAACACCACCACAGACGGGATCCGCAGGGTGGTCGTGGGAGAGTGCACACATTCGTCATACTCCGCCACGATATCCACCCTATCGAGGTATTTGGCCTTTACCGCTTCCTGCCATGTCCACAGCGACAGTGGGTAATAGCTCAGCGGTCGGTAGTCCGCATTCAGCACCAGCGCAGGCTTGTTGTTCAGCCCCGCAGGACTTCGCGTAAATTCGGTTCTGAAATCGCTATTCTTCACGTCGGTGTCCATCTGCACGCCACCCCTGATCCGTTTGGATTGACTATATCCCGTCCGCGCAAGCTGGCAAGTATGTCGTGAACACAAGATGTCGCAGGTAGATTATGTGTAGATTGTAACAGACGTTTAACTAGAGCCCGAGTTTGTCGCGCATAAACGCCAAGGCCACAGACAGCCCGTCAGGGGCGATGCCATGGGCTGTGCCTTTCATGATGTGCGCATAGACGTCGGTCCAGCCTGCCCCTTGCAATGCCTCTGCCGCTTCAGGCAGCGATTGGGGCGGCACTACATCGTCCTGATCGCCATGGATCAACAGGATTGGAGGACGCGATACCGCCTCGTCCTTCAGGCTTTCAGGCGCCAGCAGACGGCCCGAGAAGGCTACCACACCGGCCACTTCGTCCTCGCGCCGTGCGGCCACATGCAGCGCCATCATCGTGCCTTGTGAAAATCCAAAAATGACCACTTGTTCCGGCAGCAGATCATAGTCCACCATCACCCCATCAAGATAGGCATTTAGGTCCTCTGACGCCGCTTGCAGACCATTGGCGGCATCTTCTTCTGACGATCCATCAATCCAAGGGAT
>JAQXCD010000005.1 GCA_029252045.1 Sulfitobacter sp. | reverse complement strand
GAAATCACCGAAGTACTTTGTGATCGCTGCTGTCAGTGTCGTCTTGCCGTGGTCAACGTGGCCGATTGTGCCGATGTTGACGTGTGGTTTGTTACGTTCAAACTTTGCCTTTGCCATGGTGTTGGCTCCTTAATGTTCAATTCAGATAGAGTGGCATACGGGCGGACCGCAAACCGTTTGGAGCGGTCCGCAGCAAGCTGCGGACCGTCCGTATTAAGCGAATTTGGCCTGAATCTCGTCAGAGATGTTCTGTGGCACGGCTTCGTAGTGGTCGAACTGCATGGAGAAGTTCGCACGGCCCGAGGACATCGAACGCAGTGTGTTGATGTAGCCGAACATGTTCGCCAGTGGCACAAATGCGTCGATTGCAATTGCGTTACCGCGTGTGTCCTGACCCTGCACCTGACCGCGACGGGATGTCAGATCGCCGATGATACCACCTGTGTATTCTTCAGGTGTGATCACTTCGACTTTCATGATCGGTTCCAGCATCTTCGCGCCGGCCTTCTTCATGCCTTCGCGCATACCCATACGGGCAGCGATTTCAAACGCCAGAACGCTGGAGTCAACGTCGTGGTATTTACCTTCGATCAACGCAACCTTGAAGTCGATAACCGGGAAGCCCGCAAGTGGACCGGAGTCCATAACGGATTTGATACCCTTTTCAACGCCCGGGATGTATTCCTTTGGCACCGAACCACCGACAACGCGGCTCTCGAAGGAGTAACCTTCGCCTGGCTCTGTTGGTGACAGAACCATCTTCACTTCCGCAAACTGACCGGAACCGCCGGACTGTTTCTTGTGCGTGTAGGTGATTTCGGCTTCGCGGCTGATGGTCTCACGGTATGCCACCTGAGGCGCACCGATGTTGGCTTCAACTTTGAATTCGCGCTTCAGACGGTCCACGAGGATGTCGAGGTGAAGTTCGCCCATGCCCTTCATGATGGTCTGACCGGATTCGATATCGGTCTCAACACGGAAGGATGGATCCTCAGCGGCCAGACGGGCCAGACCAGCGGACATCTTCTCTTGGTCGGCCTTTGTTTTAGGCTCAACCGCGATTTCGATAACCGGTGTCGGGAAGGTCATTGTTTCCAGAACCACCGGATCGGCCACGGAACAAAGTGTGTCGCCCGTAGTAGTGTCTTTCAGACCTGCCAGCGCAATGATGTCGCCCGCAAACGCTTCGGTGATTTCTTCACGCTCGATGGCGTGCATCATCATCATACGTCCAACACGCTCTTTTTTACCTTTGGTGGAGTTCAAGAGCGTGTCGCCCTTGTTCAGAACACCGGAGTAAATACGTGTGAACGTCAAGGAGCCCACGAAGGGGTCGTTCATGATTTTGAAGGCAAGGCCGGAGAAAGCCATTTTGTCGTCCGCACGGCGCGGGATGTTACGAACTTCTTCTTCGTCACCGGGTTTGAAGCCCATGTAATCAACAACATCCATCGGGGATGGCAGATAGTCGATAACAGCGTTGAGCAGAGGCTGAACGCCTTTGTTCTTGAATGCAGAGCCACAGAGTACAGGGATAAACTTGATCGCCAGCGTGCCCTTACGGATCAGCTTGCGAAGTGTCGCGACGTCAGGCTCAGCGCCATCCATCAGGTAGTTTTCCATAGCATCGTCGTCCATCTCGACCGCATTTTCGATCAGATGTGCACGCCAGAAGTCGGCTTTCTCTTTCAGGCTGTCGCGGATCGGCTTTTTGATCCAGGTCGCGCCCAGATCTTCGCCTTCATAGACCCACTCTTCCATGGTGACGAGGTCAACCATGCCTTCCAGCTCGGTCTCGGAACCGATTGGAATTTGAATAGGAGCAGGAACAGCGCCAGTGCGCTTGGCGATCATGTCAACGCAGTTGTAGAAGTCGGCGCCGATCTTGTCCATTTTGTTAACGAACACGATACGCGGAACTTTATAGCGGTCGGCCTGACGCCAGACTGTTTCTGTCTGCGGCTCAACACCGGCGTTCGCATCAAGAACGGTAACCGCGCCATCCAGAACAGCCAAGGAACGCTCAACTTCGATGGTGAAGTCAACGTGACCTGGTGTGTCGATGATGTTCATCCGGTGCTTTGGGCTGTCTGGCTCGGTGCCAGTCTCAGTGCGCTCCCAGAATGTGGTTGTCGCAGCGGAAGTAATTGTAATACCCCGTTCCTGCTCCTGCTCCATCCAGTCCATTGTCGCAGCGCCGTCGTGCACTTCGCCGATGTTGTGGGATTTGCCTGTATAGAACAGGATACGTTCGGAACATGTGGTTTTACCCGCGTCAATGTGCGCGATGATACCAAAGTTGCGATACAGTTCGAGGGGATAGTCGCGTGCCATTTGAAAGCTTCCTCAGAAGTATGCTTTGAAAAAGTTCAGAGGCCCGGCGTATCCGGGCCCCGATCTTAAAATCTTACCAGCGGTAGTGGCTGAACGCTTTGTTCGCGTCGGCCATTTTGTGCGTGTCTTCACGCTTTTTAACGGCTGTACCACGGGACTGGACGGCGTCCATCAGCTCGCCTGCAAGGCGCTCTTCCATGGTGTTTTCGTTGCGCGAACGTGCAGCTTTGATCAACCAGCGGATCGCCAGCGCGACACGGCGCTCTGGACGAACCTCAACCGGAACCTGATAGGTCGCACCACCAACGCGGCGCGAGCGCACTTCGACGGATGGCTGAATGTTCTCGAGCGCTTCGTGGAACACTTCCACAGGCGCGCGTTTGATCTTGGCTTCAACGCGGTCGAATGCGTTGTACACGATACGCTCTGCTGTCGACTTCTTACCGTCGATCATCAGGTTGTTCATGAATTTGGTCAGAACCAGATCACCATACTTGGCGTCTGGTAGTACTTCGCGTTTTTCAGCGGCGTGACGGCGTGACATCTTTTTGTCTTCCTCTTGGCGGGGTGCAGCGCAGTGCGGTGCATAATGTCGGAATGTAACAGCCGAGTGTCTACCACCCGACCGGAAATGATCTTACTTCGGACGCTTCGCACCGTACTTGGAGCGGCGCTGCTTACGATCTTTAACGCCTTGCGTATCGAGAACACCGCGCAGGATGTGGTAACGCACACCGGGAAGGTCTTTTACACGACCGCCACGGATCAGAACCACAGAGTGCTCCTGAAGGTTGTGGCTCTCACCTGGAATGTAGGAGATCACTTCAAAACCGTTGGTCAGGCGAACCTTCGCAACTTTCCGCATCGCGGAGTTCGGTTTCTTTGGAGTGGTTGTATAAACGCGCGTACAAACGCCACGCTTCTGCGGGCATTCCTGCAGGTGCATGGATTTCGAATATTTGCGTTTCGGCTGGCGCGGTTTGCGGATCAGCTGCTGAATCGTTGGCATTCCGGTTTTATCCCCGTGTTGCTGTCTGAAGTGCACGCGGGTGACCCCCGTGCGGTGAATAGTATGCTGCAAGCGTCCAAGCAGCGTTGTGCAGGCATATAGTCCAAAGCAATATGGCCGCTGCGCTTCCGTACCGAGGTAAGCGAGGCGGCTATGCTTTCAGAGGATCGGGCCAATTAAGGCGGCCTGGATCTTGACCACATGCGATATGATAAAAGCGGCAGGGGCGACCCCCATTAGCGAGATAACGGGCGTATACGCAGAGTCGGCACGGGTGTCAACACCGCCACCCCCTGCCAAACCGGACCCCGTACAGCCATAGTTTGCCAAAAGCGTGTGAGGACAGTAGTGACACTGCAAGTAATTGGCCTATGCTGGTTTTCCTATCCTGCCATCGGCGGGTTTCAGGTGGATCACGACACCATAGAGGAGCGTATTTAATACCTCTATAGCGACGAGCGGCTGGAGGAGCGGTTTGCCCTCTTTGAGGCTGTCGCTTTGCCCTCTCTGAGCGCCCAGACTGATCCAAATTTCGACTTGATCATTGTGGTAGGTGACCAACTTCCGCCGCGCCATCTGGCGCGATTGGAATCGTTGATTGCGGATATGCCGCAGGCCCGCATTCATGCGGAGCCGCCGCGTCCGCAGCGCGAGGTCATGAAGCAGATCCTGAATGCCGCGCGCCGCGATTTTTCACAGCCATGCCTGCAATTCAGGTTTGACGATGATGATGCCGTTGCGGTGGATTTTGTGGAACGCCTGCGCAAGGCCGCAGCTCACTGTGCCACGCTGACATGCCAGCACAAAAGTGTCGCGTTTGACTGGAACAAGGGTTTCATCGCGGAATACGGGCCTAATGGGATCTCGGCAACCGAGATTTTTCGCCCGTTCGATGTGGCGGCACTTGGGATGTGGGTCAAAGGCGATTGCAATCTGACAATCATGAATTTTGCCTACAACAAGATTGATCGCTTCATGCCCTGCGTGAGCTTTGACGAACCGCGGATGTTCGTGCGCGGCCACAATGCCTCGAACGACAGCCGCCAGAAGCCTGTAAAGGGGGTTCAGGTAAAGCCGCTAAACTACGAGCAATCCGAGAGGTTCCGGCAACGCTTTGCCATCGATATTGACCGCGTGCAGCAGGTTTTTAGCGGCGGCTGACGGATGCAGGGCCCCCGATCCGGTCATCGCGTGTGACGGCCGCCGGGTGGGCAACGACAACGTCGTGAAGTCCTTTCACGCCGCCTGTGACAGCTTCCGTTCGCGGTAGAAGGTGAACAAACCTGTCGCCATAACAATTGCAGCACCGATCAGTGTAAGCACGCGCGGCACTTCCCCGAAGATGAAGAACCCGATCATCATCGCCATGACCAGTCCGGTATACCGGAAGGGCGCGATGAAAGACACTTCACCAGTGCGCATCGCCTGAATACTGGAGAAATAGCCCACAGAAACGAAAATAGCTGAGGCACAGATTGAAACCCATGAATGGCTGGAAATCGGCGCCCATTCCTGTGTGAGCGATGCCATGCCCGCAGCGGCCATTACTGCCACGGTTGTCCCCAGTGTGACCGTCATGCCGGATACGCCCGGCGACAGGCGGCGCGTGATCAGATCACGGATTGTGACACCCAGCACCGACCCCAGCGCATAAAGCGACCAGATGTTAAAACCATCGACTCCGGGCCGGACAATCATCATGACACCCCACAGGCCGATCACAATCGCCAGCATCCGGCGCCAGCCCACGGCCTCGCGATAGAACAGCGCCGAGCCAAGTGTGACCGTCAGCGGTACGACCTGCATAATCGCATTCAGGTTGCCGAGCGGCATATTGAAAAGCGCGCTGAGGAAAAGATATGCAGTGACCACTTCGGACAGACCGCGCAGGGCGATCAACGCTTTGTCCTGTCTGCTGATCTGCAAGCGCAACGTGCCCAGTTTTCGGGCAAGAATATAAATCAGCAGCGTCGCCAGCAACCCGCGTATAAAAATCAGCTGGAACAGCGGCACTTCACCGTTTGTCAGCTTGAGAAATGTATCGTTCATCACAAAGGCCATCATAGAGGCCATCATTAGCAACGCGCCGGTCGTATTTGGAGACATTGAAACTTCCTTAACCTGTGAAGGACTTTGCGCCAATGCTGCAGGGAGGGCAATCCACCGTCATCACGCGGAGCAAAGAAAAACCCCCGCAACCATCGGGCTGCGGGGGTTCAGGATTTTACGTCAACCGAAACGCGATATTAGTCGCGGCTGTCCTCGTCAAAGCTGGGTGCTTGGTCGAACACATCGCCACCGACCACATCAGCAGCTGGAGCAACAGGTGCAGCAAGCGCTGCCGCCTTCTCCGCTTCGATGCGGCGCGCTTCGATCACTACGTTGTCGCGGTCAGAAGCCACACGGCGCATCTGCTGGGTTGCCCCACCGGTACCCGCTGGGATCAGACGGCCCACGATCACGTTCTCTTTCAAGCCGACCAGTTTGTCGCGCTTACCCTGCACGGATGCTTCGGTAAGAACGCGCGTGGTTTCCTGGAAGGATGCCGCCGAGATGAAGCTGCGGGTTTGCAGCGACGCCTTGGTGATACCCAGCAGGATCGGCTCGCCTTTGGCGACACGGCCGCCTTTGGAGAGTGCCTTTTCGTTGGCTTGATCGAACTCTTGCTTGTCGACATGTTCGCCCTTGAGCAGCGTGGTGTCACCAGATTCCTGGATCTCCCACTTCTGCAACATCTGACGCACTATGACTTCGATGTGTTTGTCGTTAATCTTCACACCCTGCAGGCGGTAAACTTCCTGAATCTCGTTGACGATGTACTTAGCCAGCTCACTGATGCCCTTAAGACGCAGGATATCGTGTGGAATTGGCGGTCCATCAGAGATGACTTCACCCTTCTCGACGTGCTCACCTTCAAACACACTCAGAGTACGCCACTTCGG
>JAQXCD010000004.1 GCA_029252045.1 Sulfitobacter sp. | reverse complement strand
ATAGACAGATTTGCCACGACGCGCGGCTTCTTTCAGCAACTCGGGTACAAAATCCGACCCGTTCAGGTTCTCGGTCAGTTGAACACCGGTCATGCGTGCTGTCAGCTCGACACCGATACCGTCGGGCAGCAACATATCCGCCGCTGCAACTGCGCGTGCATATTCCGCATCCTGACGGCGAATGTTGCAGCAATGCGCATTCATAAAGAAGGCATGGCGCTGGCCCGGCGCCAGCAAAGCTGAAATCGCCTGATCTGTGCTGCCGTTGACGAGGGTGATGTCTAGCGCAGGTATAAAGGTCTGCAATTGTGCATTTGTTTTAACGGGCGTGAAGTTATTAAATACTGTTTCGAAATGTGCGTGGGTCATGGTAAAAGTCCTTGGGGTACTGGTAAAATCGATCTGCCCTCAGGGTGACGAAAGTTGTCTCACCGCTCAATCGAACGTAAGGACAGAAAACCGGCGCTTTGGCTCACGCAGCGCTACTTGCGGCTGCAAGCCATATCCGGACGTGTCAGAACCTACCCAAACGGACAAAATAACGGTCATAATTTGGCTGCAAACTTGCCCTGCAACAGTCTAAATTTAAGACTACTGATAATTTGAATAAAGGAGATAACCATGCGCGTGTTGATCGCAGACGACCATGACTTACTACGCGACACACTAGTCATGTTTCTCGAAGCTCAGGGTAATATAGAGACGCGCACCGCCGCTGATTTGCCTGCCGCCCACCGCCTCATCGAGAGCGAGGAACCGTTTGATCTGATCTTGTTGGATCTGAACATGCCTGGCATGGGCGGTCTGGACGGCCTCAAGCGGACGCTGACCCTGAAGGGCGGCCAACGCGTGGCCCTTCTGTCCGGTGAAGCAACCAAACAAATCGTCGAGCAAGCACTTGATGCCGGTGCCGCAGGTTTTGTCCCCAAGACGCTGCCCGCCAAATCCATGATCAACGCGGTCAAGTTTATGGCCATGGGCGAACAATATGCCCCCATCGACTTTATGACCGCGAATGACGACACACCCCCGCACCCGCTTGCACACAAATTAACACCGCGTGAATTGCAGGCTCTCAAAGGGTTGACCGAAGGCAAATCCAACAAGGAAATTGCCCGCGATCTGGACATCACCGAACCGACAATCAAGCTGCATATGAAAACGCTCTATCGTAAGCTGGACGCCGCCAACCGGACACAAGCAGCCCTGATCGCCCGCGAGGCAGGCCTGTTCTAACCTACCCTTTAGGGTAGCCTCAAAACCAAATGCCCACATCCTCAACCCTTGAGGGTGCGCGAAAATCCGGCGTGATTATTATATAGATACGGGCAAAGGAGATGCCCGATGGAAACCGCCATGACACAGACCGATTTTGCAGCGACACAGACCGAGGCCCCTCGCCGCAAAATGGCCCGCGTTTCCATGCGCCGCACGCTGATGGGCGGCGCGATTGGTGATATGGGGCGTTTTCCACGGTATCTGGCGCTGGCCATTCTGGGCAGCACCCTGATTTGGGCACCCATTTCCGGCTACCTGCGGACAGCCCCGCTCAGCTTTAAATCCTACACATCGCTGATTTTGCCCGGCTCCGGCGCCTCCGCTTCGATGAACGTTAACGGGATCGGGCAGGCAACGTCCTATGCAAATTCGGCCTTCGCCAGCAACTCTGTCAGCCCGACTGAAACCTACAAGCGCCTGATCGGGGCGGACCGCATTCTGGAAGCTGCCGCAAAATCCGTTGGCATCAGCCGCGAGGCCTTTGGCAAACCGCGCATCAATCTGGTTGACCAGACCAGCCTGATCCACCTTGAAATGACAGGCCGCACCGCCGAAGAAGCACAAGCCCGCGGCGACGCCCTGCTAAGCGCATTCTTTATCGAGCTGGACGCCCTGCGCGCCGACGAACGCGATACCCGCGAGGACAGTGCCTCTGCCGCCATCGAGGATTACCGCAATTCCGTCGCAGCCACCCGCAGCGATATCGCCAAACTGCAACAAGAAACCGGCCTCATCTCTGGCGAACAATACGGCGCCATGGTTGAGACCACCCGCGTTCTGGACAGCCGCGTGCAAGACATCGCGGCAACCCTGAGCGAAAAAACCCAGAGCGTGAACGCGCTGGAAACCACATTGGGCATCCCCGCCTCCGCGGCAGCAGCAACGCTCAAGCTTTTTGCAGATGCCGAGTATAACGCGCTGATCCAGCAGGTTGGCATCCATGCCGCCACCTTGGCCGAGGCACGCTCGTCCTTCGGTGAAGGGCACCCGCGTGTCTCGAGTGCGCGCAGCGCATATGGCGCGGCGACTCTTGCCCCCATGAAACAGGCCGGCCGTGTGACCGGCTTTTCGAACGCACAGCTTGAAACCCTTGATCTGGCCCCAGCAGGCGCACGCGCAGAGCTGCTGGCGCAACTGGTCCGCATGGACGCAGAGCGTGCAGGCATCGCACAGCAGTACGCCACCTTGTCCGCCCGCCTGACCGAAGAAATGAGCAAACAGCAAAGCCTCGCCGCTGCCCGCCTGCAAGATCTCCAGCGGGATTTCTCGGTGGCCGAAGCGGTCTTTGCTTCTGCGATCGCACGCACGCAGTCTACCAAGTCGGACGTCTATGCCTCCTACCCGCTGGTACAGGTCCTTGAAAACCCGTCCCTCCCGGACGAGTCTTCCTCGCCAAACCGCAAGCTGGCGCTGGTGGCAGGGATTGCCGCAACGATGATGATGATGCTTGGCCTGCTGCTGGGCTGGATGCGCTCTGCCCTGATTGGCCGCCTGCTGAATACGCCCAAGCCCTAAACATGACCCCAAATAACCCCGCCGAACGTATGATCTACAAGGCCATGATCCTGACATGGCCTTTCTACGCGGTGGGGGCGCTCTATGTGGTCGGGCCAGTGCTGGCATGGATACTGGGTATGCTGGCGGTGATTGCCCTCTATCTTGGCCCCGCGATGCGCGAGGATTTGCGTGTCACGGGCACCGTCCCTCCCTTGGTCTGGGCATGGTTTGCGGGCATGTTTGTCATGCTTGTCGCGCTCTGGATGGGGCATCTGGACTGGGGTCTGGGCCTAAAGCAAACCATCAAATCCTCTATCGGCTGGGCCAAAGGCTGGGCGCTGCTGGCGCTGTTCCCATTGATAGGGGCTGTGCTGCCCATCCGCCGTGAAATCCTGATCCGCGGGCAATGCGTCATCGGTGCGGGCACTTTGCTACTGGCCCCGCTCATGCTGATTGCCCCCTATATCGGACTGCCCGAAAAGATATTCACCTCACCGCTCAAAGCCGTCGGTGGGCCGGGGCCTGAATACTTCAGCGTCTATCTGCTCACCTATGATCCTGCCAGCTGGACACCCAGATGGCAGTTCTACGCACCGTGGTCGCCCTTTGCTGCGATGCTGGGCATCATCATGATCCTGTTCGCACTAGAGGAAAAAGACCGCAAATGGATGATGGCAGGCGTGGGCGCAGGGCTGCTGATGATCCTCGCCTCCAAATCCCGTATGGGGCTGGTCGGGCTGGTCGCTTGTACGGTTGCCCCCCGTATGATGCACCTGATCCTGCAAGGCTGGGCATGGCAGGTCACTGCCGCCCTCACCGCCTCTCTGGCTGTGGTCGGCACGTCGCTGATCACATTCGGGAAAAATGCCGTTTCCACCTTCAAAGGCGCGCGCGCAGACAGCACCCGCGTGCGCGGAACGCTCCAGCGTATCGCGCACGAACGCTGGCAAACCGAGGCCGTCTGGTTTGGCCACGGCACCGTACACCCCGGCTCACATGCCGTTGAATATATGCCAATCGGCAGCCACCACACTTGGTTCGGCCTGCTGTTTGTGAAGGGGCATGTTGGCGCTACTGGTGCCGCTGGTTTGGCATGTGCTCTATTGCATGATCGATGCCGCCCGTCATCCGCGCGGCAGGCTGCCCTTGGGCATCCTGATGACAATTGTGCTGCTGTCTTTTGGCGAAAACCTCGAAATTCAGGCCTATATGCTTTGGCCGGGGTTGGTGGTACTGGGCATTCACCTGCGCGAAAGTACGGCAGACACGACCCAGCCCGCGCCCTAGTACTGCGTCCGCAGATACTCCATCACCGCACCGCGCACCGACATGTCACCGCGTATGCGTGCCGCCTCTATCACCGCGCGGACCTCACCCAGATCACAGCGCCGCAACAGGCTCTTGACCGGCCCGATAGAAGCAGGCCGCATCGACAGCGTCCGGAATCCGATGGCCGCAAAGCACAACGCCTCCACAGGCCGCCCCGCATCCTCGCCACAGAACGACAGCGGCGTGCCAGTGGCCTCACAGCGCTTCACGATGCCCTCCAGAAAGGTCAGGAAGCTGACGTTAAGCGTATCATACCGCTTGCGCACACGCTCGTTCTCTCGGTCCGCAGCAAAAAAGAACTGCTTGAGGTCATTCCCCCCGATCGACAGGAACTCGACCTCCTCGAAGAACTTGTCCGGCGCAAATGCCAGACTCGGCGTCTCCAGCATAGCGCCCACTTCGATAGACGACGGCAGCTTGTGGCCAAGCTTTGCCTCACGCGCCAATGTCTTGTCTACTTGCGCACGCGCTTCACGGTACTCCTCGAACTGTGCAACAAATGGGAACATCACCGTCAACGGCCCACCGTCGGCCGCACGCATCAACGCCTGCAACTGCATTTGCATGATGCCGGGTTTATCCAGCCCCACACGGATCGCGCGCCACCCCAATGCGGGGTTCGGCTCGTCGTTGGGCTTCATGTACGGCAGCACTTTGTCCGACCCGATATCAAGCGTGCGAAACACCACCCGCTTGCCTTTGGCCGCATCCAGCACGCGCCGGTACAACACGCTCAACTCCGAGCGGCGCGGCATCTGGTTTCGCACCAGAAACTGCAATTCGGTCCGAAACAGGCCCACACCCTCCGCGCCCGACCCGTCCAATGAGGGCAGATCCGCCATCAGACCCGCATTCATATGCAACCCGATGATATTGCCGCATTTCGTTTCTGCCGGCTTATCGCGGATCGATGCATACCGCTCCTGAGCAGCCGCCTGCATCGCGATTTTGTCACGAAAGGCGGTGGCAACAGTGTCCTCGGGCCGCAAATGCACAATACCCTGCTCACCGTCGATCATCACATGATCGCCGTTCAGCGCCTCGTTGGTGATCCGCCCCGCATGTACAATCAACGGGATCGCCAGCGCACGCGCCACAATCGCGGCATGTGACCCGACCGAGCCCTGCTCCAGCACGATACCGCGCAGGGCCCGCCCGTATTCCAACAACTCTGCCGGCCCTATGTTGCGGGCAACAAGGATGGGGTCTGCGGGCATCTCTGCCCCCGTGTCCCTGCCCTGCCCTGTCAAAATGCGCAGCAGACGGTTGGACAGATCGTCCAGATCACTCATCCGTTCACGCAAATAATTATCCGCTGAGTTCCCGATCCGTGAACGCGCCAGCGATTGCTCTTTCTCCACGGCCGCCTCTGCAGACAGGCCTTGGGCAATATCGGCCTGCATCCGCGCCATCCAGCTTTTGGAGTTGGCAAACATGCGGTAGGTCTCGATCACCTCTTGCTGGTCCTTGTCGCCCAGCGCCATCGTCATCATCTGATCCACACTCAGCCGCAGTGTATCCACGGCCTCGGTCAGGCGCAGCGCTTCAACTTCCGGATCATCCGAAATCAGGTTGGACACAACAACACGCGGCTCATGCAGCCAGATGTGCCCCTCGGCAACCCCCTCCTGCGCCACAGTACCGCGCAACAAAACGGGCTGGCTGTGCCGCGCGGACATCGCCGCCCCCTCACCCACAAAGGCACCCAGCTCGGTCATCTCGGCCAGAACCATCGCGACCACTTCAAGCGCATAAACTTCGTCGGGATTAAACTCGCGGGCAATCTTCGACTGCACCACAAGCACACCCAGCGTATCCCCAAGGCGCTGGATCGGAACCCCCAGAAAGCTCGAGAATATCTCTTCGCCAGTTTCCGCCATATAGCGGAAACCCTTGGCCTGCGGGGCATCGGGCGTATTGACGATCCGGCGCTGCTTGGCCACCCGTCCCACAAGGCCCTCGCCCATTTTCATCCGCGTCTGGTGAACAGCGTCCTTGTTCAGACCCTCCGTCGCACACAGCTCCAGCGTGTCCTCATCACGGAACAGATAGATCGAGCAGACCTCGCACCCCATCGAGGTGGCAATCAAATGTGTGATTTTATCCAGCCGCGCCTGACCTGCATCATCGCCCGCCATGGCATCGCGCAGACGCCCCAGCAGCTTGCGGCTGTCGCTTTCTGTCCGTTCCGGCATGATAACCCCAGTCCCTGCTTACAGCCCCTTGTAGCCGTTAAACAGCGGAATGGGGAGCAGAAATACGCGCTTGAAGCGAACATGCGCTCCGGTGGTCAAAAATGATGCACCAGATCAGCCAGAGCGCTCAACGTTCCAGGATCAGGACAGAATTCCGGCCTGTCCGCAGCCTTTTGCTCAGGCTGCCTTGTCCAGACCAAAGGCATCATGCAGCGCCTGCACGGCCAGTTCCATGTACTTGCGGTCAATCAACACACTGATCTTGATCTCGGAAGTGGTGATAACCTTGATGTTTATGCCCTCATTCGACAACACCTGAAACATCTTGGCCGCAACACCCGTGTGGCTGCGCATGCCGATCCCGACAACGGAAACCTTCGCAACACCCTCATCGGCGATCAGCTCGTCATAGTTGATCACACCGTCAGCAGCAGCTTTCTTCATCGCAACATCCGCGTGCTTAACCTGATCCACAGGGCACGACCACGTCATGTCTGTGCGGCCTTCTTCGGCGATGTTCTGGACAATCATATCCACGTTCACGCCACCCTCGCTGAGGGCAGTGAAAATCGCCGCCGCGATGCCGGGACGGTCCGCAACCGATACCAGCGTCATCTTGGCTTCATCACGGCTGAACGCCACGCCCGCTACAACATTGCTTTCCATGATTTCCTCCTCATCACAGACGAGCGTACCAGCATCGTCCGATTGTTCCTCGAAACTGCTCAACACCCGCAGCTTGACCTTATAGCGCATCGCCAGCTCAACCGAGCGGGTCTGCAAAACCTTGGCCCCCAAAGAGGCCAGCTCCAACATCTCCTCAAACGAGATTTTGTCCAGCTTGCGCGCTTTTGATTCGACACGCGGATCGGTCGTATAGACCCCGTCCACATCCGTATAAATGTCACAGCGCTCGGCCTTGAAGGCTGCTGCAAAGGCCACCGCTGTGGTGTCCGATCCGCCGCGCCCCAACGTGGTAATCCGCCCCTCGGGGCTCACCCCCTGAAAACCCGCAACCACAGCCACCTTCATGCCATCCGCGAACTTGGCCATGATATTGGCAGGCGGAATGTCCTCGATCCGCGCACTAGCGTGGGCGGATGTCGTCATCACCGGCACCTGCCAGCCCTGCCAGCTGCGCGCAGGTACGTCCATTTCCTGCAACGTCAACGCCATCAGGCCCGCCGTCACATTCTCGCCCGAGGACACAACCGCATCATATTCACGCGCGTCATACATGGGTGATGTCTCACCAACCCAGCCAACCAACTCATTGGTTTTGCCAGACATCGCCGAGACAATAACAATCACGTCATAGCCTTTGGCCACTTCCACGCCTACGCGTTTCGCAGCGCGGCGGATACGGTCCAATGTGGCCACCGAGGTGCCACCGAATTTCATCACCAATACAGGCATAAGACCCTCGTCTTTTTCACTTCGCGCCGGATGTACGCCAGCCCGCGCCCACGCGCAAGGCCACAGCACCACCCGTGAAAGGGCGCAATACCGCGCCCCTTGCACCCTTTCTCATATCCCACTGCACAACAAAACCCGCACAGCACGCCGCATCAATAGGGGTGCGCCCGCCCTTCCCACGTCTCGAAACAGCCCGTCGTGTCCATATTCAGTGCCGCAAACCGTGCGGCCAAACCTGTAACAGAGTCGTCCACCGTAATCGCGGCTGCATCCCCGCCCATATCCGTCTGGACCCAACCGGGGTGATATATCCCGACCGCTATGCCTTCCTGTCGCAAATCCGTTGATAGATTGCGACCCAGATTAAGCACAGCCGCCTTGGAAGCACGGTAGATATAGCTGCCCCCCGGCGCATGCTCGTCCGAGGCCATCTGCGAAGAGATAATCGCAATACGCGGGTTCTGCGCGCGCTTCAGATGCGGCAACAACGCCTGAATACTCAGGAACACACCCGTCACATTTGTGGCAAAGCTCTGCGCCCACAGGTCGGCACCGTAGCCGGTGGTGATGTCATTGCCCTTGTCCAGATAAACGCCCGCGTTACACACCAGCAACTCTACCGCACGCGCGCCCAAAGTTTCCGCCATTTCAGTATGGCTGGAGGGATGCGTCACATCCAGCATGATATCCGCACTCAGCGAACGGCCGGTCCCCATCACGTCCAGCCCCTGTGCGCGGTAATGCGCGGCCAGACCTGCGCCAATGCCGCGGCTGGCACCTGTAATTACGACTGTCATTTTTCTCTCTCCGGCTACTGCAATTTTTGTTTCGGCTTGAACGGCAACGGCACCACGGGGATGCCCTCTTCAATCAACGCGCGCGCCTCTGTCAGATTCGCCTCGCCATATATTGAAGTCTCCGGCGTCAGCCCGTCGTGCATCTCGCGTGCCTTCTTCGCAAAATTCCCGCCCACATAAGTCGCGTTTTCCTCGACCTCGCGGCGCATTTTCGCAATCGCTTGCGCCTGCGCATCCGATGCACCTGTGTCAGGCTTCACCGCGACACCGGGCGCCATCAAGGCTTTGCTCACTTCCGCCGAGCCACAGGTCACGCAGTTCACATGCCCGCTCTTTGCCAAGGCATCAAACGCAGAAGCCGACTGGAACCAGCTTTCAAACTCATGGCCCTCCCGACATTTCAGCGCATAGCGGATCATCTGCGGCTTCCTTGATTGGGTTGCGATGGAACAAGATGTGTCATCCCACGGGCACAGGTCAAGCGGGCTTGGGCTTCTTTGGCGGTGAAAAGCCGATAATCAGCTTTTGCAGCTCCCTTTGCCCTACCATTTTGGCGGCTTTCTTGCGTGAGACCCATTTTCTGCGGCGGTCACGCACCTCGGGGAATTTCTTTTTCAGGGTTTTCACCTGCACGGGATACAACATCGCCAGACATGGAATGATTGCTTCACCTTCGCGCAAACGCGCGTAGGAATAGACGCCGATACAGGCATCGCTTGCCACACCTTGAACGCCCGCTTCCTCCCACGCCTCGATCAATGCACATTCGGCCGGGGTCTTGCCCTCCATCGGCCAGCCCTTTGGCACGATCCAGCGTTTGCGACGGCGCGACGTGACCAGCAGGATTTGCACCTTGCCGCGCTTCTTGCGCCAGCACAGGGCAGCAAATTGCGTGCGTGCGCTGCCTTTGGCCCCCCCGTGCATCGAGATCGGCAATTGCGTGACCATGCTGCGGCAATCCCCGCCCTAAAACCCTTCAAGCCTTTGTCCTAAACGGAAACTACCGCCAAGACCAGCCATCCCATGCGCCCCCTTGCAGGGCCGCGCTGCTTGGCGGATAGTCACGGCGATATGCGACACCTCTTTGCCCTTCTTGCCCTACTCGCCCCCATTGCCCTGCCCGCGCAGGCGCAACCCGTGACCGTGTTCGCCGCCGCCTCCCTGCGCGGGGCCCTGACAGAAATTGCCGAAACCTACCAAGACGGTGCAACGCTGTCCTTTGGCGGTTCCGGCACATTGGCGCGGCAGGTCGCGGCCGGCGCTCCGGTGGATGTGGTGGTGTTTGCCCATCCTGACTGGATCCAGTGGCTGGCAGCGCGCGACCTCATTCTGCCCGACAGCCTTCGCCAGGTTGCAGGGGGCCGTTTGGTTCTGATCGGCGGGGCAGATGCCGCCCCCCTTCCCGCACCAAACGGCGCAACGCTGCTTGCAGCACTGAACGGGGGCCGCTTGGCCATCGGTCAAAGGGACGGTGTCCCTGCCGGTATCTACGCGCGCGAATGGCTCCAACACATTAGTGCATGGGATGCCCTGCTGCCCCATCTGGCCGAGACGGACAACGTGCGCGCAGCCCTTGCCCTTGTGGCGCAAGGGGCAGCACCTTTGGGGGTGGTCTATGCCTCCGATGCCGTGGCCGAAGCCCGCGTCACCGTGCTCTATGCCATACCCGATGACACCCACAGCCCGATCCGCTATCCCGCTGCCGCCGTGACAGAAGCAGGCCGCGCCTTTGTCGCGCTTCTCTCCACCCCGCAAGCGGCTGCAATCTTTGCCAAACACGGATTTGCCCCGTGACGCTGGACGCCGTCGCTTGGGAGGCTTTGCGCCTGTCGCTCTGGGTCGCTGTCTGGGCGACCGTCATCGCCGTGCCGCTGGCGCTGGCGGTGGCATGGGTCTTGGCGCGGCGTGAGTTTTTCGGAAAATCCCTGCTCAACGCAGTTGTTCACCTGCCGCTGGTGCTGCCCCCTGTTGTGACGGGCTATATCCTGCTGGTGCTGTTTGCGCCCAACGCCCCTGCGGGTGCCGCCCTCGGTGCGATCGGCCTGACGCTCGCCTTCAAATGGACGGGTGCCGTACTGGCCGCCATCGTCATGGGGTTTCCCCTGATGGTGCGCGCCATGCGCCTCGCGATCGAGGCCGTGGACCCCAAGCTGGAGCATGCCGCCGCCACCCTCGGCGCCTCCCGCGCAAGCGTGTTCACCCGCGTCACCTTGCCCCTGATTGCACCCGGCATCCTTGCAGGCGCGGTCATGGGCTTCGCCAAAGCCATGGGCGAATTCGGTGCCACCATCACCTTTGTTGCCAACATTCCGGGCCAGACCCAGACCCTGCCCATTGCCATCTGGACGGCCCTGCAAATTCCGGGTGGCGAAGGGGCCGCCGCCGCCCTGGCACTGCTGTCTTGTGTTGTGGCACTGGGGGCGGTGCTCCTGTCCGAGTTCCTCGCCCGCCGCGTGGCTGCCCGCATTGCAGGTTCAACATGAAACTGCGCCTGAAACATAGCTTCGGGGCGTTCACCCTTGATCTGGACATGCAGGCGGGCGGCGGCATCACTGCCCTTTTTGGCCGCTCCGGCGCTGGTAAAAGCACAGTAATCAACGCCGTAGCAGGCTTGCTGCGCCCTGACACGGGCTTGCTGGAAGTTGATGGCGAGACGCTGATGGACACAGCCCGCGGCATCCACACGCCACCACACAAGCGCCGCTTTGGCACCGTGTTTCAGGATGCACGCCTGTTTCCCCACCTCACTGTGGCGCAAAACCTTGATTTCGGAACGCGCTACGCCCCGCGCGGCGCAAAAGTTCCACGCGACGACGTGATCTCGCTGCTTGGCCTTGCTGCCCTGCTGGGCCGCCGCCCTGCCACCCTGTCGGGCGGCGAGAAACAGCGCGTTGCCCTTGGCCGCGCCCTGCTCAGCGGCCCGCGCATGCTGCTGATGGACGAGCCGCTGGCCAGCCTTGATAGCGCGCGCAAACAGGAAATCCTGCCCTATCTGGAGCATTTGCGCGACGGCCCACTGCGCCTGCCGATCCTCTATGTCAGCCATGCCGTGGACGAGATTACCCGCCTTGCCGACACGCTGGTCCTACTCAAAGACGGGCGCATCGCGGCCCAAGGCGCGCTGCGCGACGTCATGGCAGATCCTGCCGCCGTGCCGCTGCTGGGCGTCCGCGAGGCAGGTGCCGTGATTGAGGCCGAAGTGGTCAGCCACGCGGATGACGGGCTGTCCCGATTGCGCATCAGCGCAGGAATGCTGGAGCTGCCCGGGGTACATGCGCCCGTGGGCGCGCGCGTCCGCCTGCGGATCATGGCACAAGACGTAATGCTGTCGCGTGAAAAGCCTATCGGCCTCAGCGCGCTGAACATACTGCCAGTGGCCGTGAAGGCGATCCATCAAGGCGACGGACCGGGGGCCGCCATTGCCCTGCAAGCGGGAAGTGACATCTTGCTTGCCCGCATCACACGGCGCGCCGTGGCCGCGATGGACCTGCGCGCAGGTGCGCAAATCTATGCCGTGCTCAAGGCCACCACAGTGGCCCCGTCCAGCATCGGCCAGTAAGCCCTAGTTCTTTTTCTTCAGATTGCAGACCTTGGTCTTGGACCCGTCCTTGTTTTTGCGGATCTTGCAGCCCGCGTTTTTCGGCTGATTGTCGTGGATGATATATTCACCACGGTTGTTCTTGTCGAAGGTCTGGTTTGACGCGTCATGCCCGCCGATCCGGACGTTCTTGCCCAGACGCACTTCGGCAAATGCAGGCAGTGCAAATGCAGCAAACGAGAAAACCAAAACGGCTGTACGGATCACAGGTGCCTCCCTCTTTGCAAGGTATCATGGTGCAAGCCGGACCTTGCAACAAGTGCAACGCTCTAGGCTGTGACCAGCGCTTGCATCTTCACCGCAAGGCGTTTGTTCAGCTCCTGCGGCGTCACGTCCGCCTCAATCGCCAGCTTGCGCAGCCCGAAATGCACATGGGCCATATCCTGATAATAGCTGGTGTAGGCGTAATTCGTCGCAGCACCCGCCACAGCGCCCAGCACAGGCACCGTTTGCGCAGCCAGTTTTTGCCCCATTACAACCGCCAGACGGGGGGCCACCTTGTGAATGATCGCCTGCACAGCCTTGCCCGACAGCGCCAGACGCGCCGTCAGAAACGCCAGATCAGAGCCGTCATCCTCCGCCAACGGCCCCGCCGCAGAAAACACCTGCACGCAGTCAAAGCGAACGGATTCCAGCTCCGGATCAAACCCGTATTCCACGGCCACACCCTCGATCACGCGCAGCAACAACGTTGTGGTCACCGGCAATTCGGCCAGTGCCGTAGGCAACCCGCCGACACCGCCCACAGCCCCCATCGCGGCAGAGGCGGCGGAATTGAGCCACGACGCCTGATCCGGCACATGACTGCGGCTTTTGTGTGCGGCTGTCATCGCGGTATCCAGCGCGCATACGGTTGCGGCCTCCAGCTGCTTGCGCACACTTGCAGGCAAACGGTCCAGCAAACTCTCTGCTTGCCCGCCAATCAGGTTCAACACATTGATGCCGACCCCGCCCGCACCTTTGTAGCGGCGCGCGATCTTCTCAAGCTCGGCTTCTACATCAATCGCCACGGGCAGCTGTGTCTGGGGCATAGGTGTCTCCTTTGCATCCAATGTGGGATGCAGCAGCGGATATTTCAACGGACGCGCGTGACCTCGCCCGCAATTCCATCCCACGCACCATCGCTCAGCGCGCGGCCCAGAACGCGGTCCGGATTGGTGGGCGGCGGCATGATCACACCCTCAAGCCGGGTAAAGCCGTAGCGGTTGTAATAAGGCGCATCCCCCACCAGCATCACACGGTCCCAGCCCTCCGGCCCTGCGCGCTCCAGCGAGGTCTCGATCAGCAGACCGCCAAGGCCCTCGCCCTGTCGCGTCGGATGCACGGCCACCGGCCCCAATAACAAACTGGCATGCCCGCCGACCAACACAGGCCAGAACCGGATCGCCCCCGCCAGAATCCCCAGATCGTCCCGCGCCACAAGGCTCAGACCCGCCACAGGGGGTACACCTTCACGCAGGCGGTAAGACGACAATGCCGTGCGCCCGGGCGCGAAACATGTGTCGTACAACGCCTCTACTTCCCAAAGGTCTTCAGGTGTCTCTGCGGCAATCTCGTACAAGGGTGCGGGTCTCCGGCGGGATTTCTTCTGGTCAGCGGCCTATCACGGCGTTAGCTCTGTGTTCAATCACAACAGAGAGTTGCACACCATGTTCTACCGCCCCGCAGATGGCCACGGCCTGCCGCACAACCCGTTTAACGCCATTGTCACCCCGCGGCCGATCGGCTGGATTTCGACCCGCGACGCCCAAGGGCGTGACAACATCGCCCCCTATTCCTTCTTCAACGGTGTGGCCTATGTCCCACCTCAGGTCATGTTTGCCTCCACTGGTGTGAAAGACGACGTGCAGGGCACCAAGGACACCATGGCCAACATCCGCGACACAGGCGTGTTCTGCGTGAACATCGTCGAATATGCCGCCGCTGATGCAATGAACAAATCCTCTGCCACCCTGCCCCATGGCACGGATGAATTTGCCCATGCAGGGATTGAGAAAGCCGAATGTGAACAGATCGCCTGTTCGCGGGTGGGCAATGCCCCTGCTTCGCTTGAATGCCGTATGACCCAGATCGTCCAGATCGAGGGTGAGGCGAATTTTGTCTGCTTTGGCGAAGTCATTGGCGTGCACATGCGCGATGATTGCGTCATCGATGGCCGCTTTGACGTGACGCGCTACGCCCCGCTCAGCCGTTTGGGATACCGCGACTATTCCGTTGTGCGCGAAGTGTTCGAGATCATCCGGCCCGATGATTGAGCCGGCCCTGCCTAAATGACGCAAAAAGCTGCCCCCCTTGAGGTTAATTTTATCTCCGGCCCCGTCGCCCACCGCTTGCGGTTCGGCGGCGGGCGCGGACAGGATTTGCCCAAGGCCATGGGCCTGCGCGCCGGCAAAACGCCCTTTGTGGTGGATGCCACAGCAGGCCTCGGGCGCGATGCCTTCCTGCTGGCGTCACTGGGTGCGCAGGTCACATTGATCGAACGCTCGGCGCAGATGCACGCCCTCCTGCGGGCCGGCATGGAACGCGCTGCTGCCGAAGGCGGAGAATTGGCCCAGATCATCAGCCGCATGACCCTGCTGCACGGCGACGCCAAAGACCTGCTGCCCGGATTGGGCGGCGAGGCCGTGCTGATCGATCCGATGCACCCGCCCCGCACAAACTCCGCGCTGGTCAAAAAAGAGTTGCGCCAAGTGCGCGAGATTGTCGGCACCGATGACGACGCCGCCGACCTGCTGCGCGTAGCACTGGAGAATGCCAGCAACCGCGTGGTGCTGAAATGGCCCGCCAAAGCAGACCCGATCGCAGGCATCCGCCCCTGCTCACACCAGATACTGGGCAAATCCACCCGCTACGATGTGTTTATGATAACCTAGGACACTGACACAAAATGAAAAAACCGCCCTTCGCGCCCGATGCAGCGAACGGTAGGTTTTAGCCCGATGAAACAGTTTCTGTGTCGCAGCGAAGGTCCGGTATCGGGAAACTCACTGAACCAGTTGAGATAAAAACCACCAAGTTGGTTCAAGGTGCAATTTGTAGCGTTTCTAACTTTCTCTTGGGCATTAATTGGGGGCTAGAAATGAATTTACCTATTACCTCTTTCGATTCTGCCAAGCAGCCAGTCTCGAAATTGTAACGCTATGGGTTTGGCCTCATTGACCCTCAAGAAATAGCCCTCCTTGCAAGGGGCCCTGGCTGTGTGGGCTAATTCGAGTTGTTTTGCGTGCAATGCATGTTGGGCTAATATTCTGCTCACAAGTGCAATACCATTACCATGAACGGCAAGGTTCAGCGCCGCGCCGTAACTGTCAACGAATAGCTCGGGCTTGGGGTCTCCACCAACGACCTCACCCCATGTTTTCCAACCGTCAGAGGTGCCTACCGACTCAATCAATGGCAATGCTTCGATGCTGCCTTTCAGGGTCGGTGATTTCAACGCGATCAGATCGTTGGGTTCCAACATAATTGCGTCGCGGCCCACTTGTTTTTGTGATCCGAACGGAATTTCGATGTCCGCTCTGACAGTGTGAAAGTCGTCTGGCCAAATTGTGCTTAGAAATCGCATTCGTATGTTCGGGTGGCTTTGCGTGAAATCAGAAAGATATGGCGAAATAATCCATTGTGCGACACTGACCGATGTGGCGATGGTCAATACGTTTTCAGTGTGCACCGTCTCAAACGCGCGGGCCGCGGCGGTCAGCGTTTCAAGTGCCGAGCCCACTTGAGGCAATAACTTGCGCCCGTCATCCGTAAGCGAGAGCCCGCGTGCACGGCGGATAAACAAGGCGACACCAAGTGATGTCTCCAGCGACCTGACATGTTGGCTGACGGCAGATTGGGTCATGCCAATTTCTTCGGCCGCAGCGGTAAAGCTGAGTTTACGAGCCGCAGCTTCGAACGCGCGAAACCATGCGAGCGGCGGTAAAGCTTTCATCATGGTCAAGTCACCCATTAGTAATGCTAATACCTAAGCCTCATAATCATTCATTTGTCAAATTGGGCACCCGCGTTTGATACTTTGCCATAACACCAAAGGGAGACGTCGGCATGCATCCGGAAATTCGAAAAATTGTGACCTACGATGAAGAGGTTCTAATCGAGGGATTTCGCCCAGCCGAAAAACCGTGGCGCTTGTTCGCCGTGGCCGCCGTTGTGCGTAACCCATGGGTGGGTCGGTTTGTCGAGGATCTAACCCCAGAAATTCATGCATATGGACCCGTTTTGGGCGAGATATTGACAGACCGGATGATCAAACTCGCAGGCTCAGGTGACGCGATCGAAGCTTACGGCAAAGCTGCCGTTGTCGGGCTAAATGGCGAGATTGAACACGCGTCCGGGCTGATCCACACATTGCGGTTCGGCAATCATTACCGGGAGGCCGTCGGTGCAAAATCCTATCTCGCCTTCACAAACACGCGCGGCGGTGCGAATGCGCCGATCATGGTGCCGCTGATGGATAAGAATGACGCCGGTCGCCGCTCCCACTACCTGACAATCCAATTCGCGATCCCGGATGCGCCGCGCGACAACGAAATCGTTGTTGTGTTGGGTGCCGCGACAAGTGGGCGTCCACATCATCGTATTGGCGACAGATACCAAGATTTGAAGGATTTGGGTCATGACTTGGACAACCCAGCCGCGGTCTAAGTTCGGGTCGCTTGCCGCAATCACAGGCGGGTCAGGGCTAAATGTCTTACTGGTTCACGGCGTCGGTTTGCGGGCCGAAGCGTGGGGTGGGCAATTGCAGGCGTTGGCGCAGACCTGTCGTGTTCTGGCCGTTGACATGCCTGGACATGGGGAAAGTGATCGCCTCGCGGGTCATCCGCAGTTGGCCGATTTCACCGATGCAATTGCAGCGATCCTGACGAAGCCAGCGGTCGTGATTGGCCACTCTTTTGGTGCAATGATCGCTTTGGATATGGCCGACAGGTATCCTGATCTGGTGCATGGGGTTGCCGCACTCAATGGTATTTTCCAGCGAGATACCGCCGCAAAAGATGCTGTCTTGGCGCGTGCCGCAAGTTTGGATGGCAAGACAATGGCCGATCCAACCGCGACGCTCCTCCGCTGGTTTGATGCAGCGCCGTCAGCGGCGCAGGACGCTTGCCAAGAATGGCTCTGCGGGGTCGATCCCGTTGGCTACCGCGATGCCTACCGTGTGTTTGCGGCTCAGGATGGTCCATCCGGGCAGGCGCTCGAAAACCTCCGCTGTCCTGCATTGTTTTTGACAGGCGAAGACGAACCAAATTCAACGCCGCAGATGTCCCAGCGGATGGCAGCGCTGGCCCCAAAAGGCACGTCAGTCGTTTTGAAAAAGGCTGCGCACATGCTGCCGATGACCCATGCGACGCAGGTGACCGAGATTTTAGAAACGTTCATTCGGGACACGCAAATTGACACAAATTGATCCACGTGCCCTCCGCAATGCCTTTGGTGGTTTTCTAACGGGTGTGACTGTCGTAACGGCAGTTCGCGATGACGGCACCCCTGTTGGGTTTACCGCAAATTCATTTTCGTCAGTATCGCTTGACCCGCCACTTTTGCTAGTTTGCCCTGGCAAGTTTTTGTCGAGCTACGACACCTTTGCCAAATGCACGCATTTTGCCGTCAATACTCTATCCGAGGGACAAGAGGCAATTTCGAACATCTTCGCAAGTTTTAAGGGCGACAGGTTTGCACAAGTGCCACATCAACTTGACGCGCATGGCGTGCCGTTGATCGACGGGGCTGTCGCACAATTTTCATGCAGCGCGGAACAGATAATTCCTGCGGGTGACCACTGCATCCTGATCGGGAGGGTGCATGAGTTTACCCACAACACGGGGGCGGGGCTTGGTTACGTCAACGGACAATATTTTAGCCTTGGATTAGAGCGTGCGGCTTTTGAAGAGACAGGCGGCACGGCGATTTGCGGCGCGATTGTTGAGGATGACGACACTGTCTTGATGGTTCAAACCGCGGACGGACTGCGACCACCGCATTGCACCCACTTAGAAAGGGGGCGGTTGATCAATGACCTGCGCGAGACACTCGTCAGCAAAGGGATCGTGGCCGATCTTGGCCAAGCCTATTCGGTTTTTGAGAGTGTAAAACCGCGTGCGCATTACACGTATTTTTTGGCGACGGGTCATATTGAGACACCCACTGATGGGATCGTCGCCGTGCCAATCGCAGACCTTACCAACCAGACTTTCGCCAGCGCGCCTATTGCGCGGATGATGTCCCGTTTCGCGCTTGAGCACCGGACCCGAAATTTTGCCCTTTACCTTGGAGACACCGAAGACGGTGCAATCCACACTGCGACAACAAGGAAGTAGCCCATGGATTTCTCGCTTTTTGCACATATGGAACGGATCTGCCCCGACCAAGATCAGCGCGTATTGCGCAGTGATCTGATTGCGCTGGCCAAGATGGCTGACGAAGGCGGCATGCGGGCGATTTGGACAGGCGAACATCACGGGATGGATTTTACGATCGCGCCCAACCCGTTCATGAGCCTTGTCGACCTCAGCTATCACACCAAACACCTACGGCTTGGCACAGGGACGGTGATTGCACCATTCTGGCATCCGATTGCACTCGCAGGCGAAGCTGCGGCTGCAGATTTGATTACCGACGGACGGATCGAGCTTGGCATCGCGCGGGGGGCTTATTCCTACGAATACGAACGTCTGCGGCCCGGAATGGATGCGTGGGACGCAGGTCAGAGAATGCGGGAGTCTGCCCCATTGCTACGCCAGCTATGGGCAGGTGATTGTGCGCATGAGGGGCATTACTACCAGTTTCCTGCAACTACCTCTGCGCCAAAACCGGTGCAACCCGACGGCCCGCCAATCTGGATCGCAGCGCGAGATGCCAATAGTCACGCTTTTGGCGTCGATAACGGTTTCAACATTCAAGTGACCCCTCTTTGGCAAGGGATGACTGAAATCGAAAGCCTTATGACAAAGTTCAACGATGCCTGTGCGGCCTTCAGTGGGCCTCGCCCAAAAATCATGTTGCTGCATCACACATACGTCGGTGCAGATACCGATGATGTCGCGTTGGCCGCCAAAGAGTTGTCAGAATTCTACTGTTATTTTGGGGCTTGGTTTCAAAACAAGCGCCCCGTCAGTCAGGGATTAATCGAAACTTTGACCCAAGATGAAATCGCAGCAAATACCATGATGTCGCCAGAGAATATGCTGCATGACTTGACGATTGGCACAACGCAGCAGGTGATCGACAAAATTAAACGCTATGAGGATTTGGGGTATGACGAATATGCATTCTGGATCGATAGCGGTATGAGTTCCGAGCGCAAACGCGCCTCGCTTGGGCGGTTCATCGACGAAGTAATGCCCGCTTTCACATGAGGACCAACATGACACAGCTTCCACATTTTCAGATGTATATCGATGGCGCTTGGACTGACGGAGATACGGGCCAGACGATGGCAACCCAAAACCCTGCGACAGGTCAGGATTGGGCGACGTTTGCTTGTGCTGCCCCTGCTGATGTAGACCGCGCGATAGCCGCTGCGCGGCGGGCGCTGAATGATCCAGCATGGCGCGATATGACCCAGACGAAGCGCGGCAAGCTGCTATATCGTCTTGCGGAACTGATTGAGGAAAACGCGCAAGAACTGGGCCGTCTGGAAACCACAGATAGTGGCAAGTTACTGGCCGAAACATCAACACAAACAGCCTATGTCGGAGACTATTACCGCTACTATGCGGGCCTTGCTGATAAGATCGAAGGCGCGGTGCTGCCGATAGATAAACCCGATATGCATGTCTTCACGCGCCGCGAACCTATCGGTGTTGTGGTGGCGATCGTGCCGTGGAACGCCCAGATGTTTCTAACGGCAACCAAGCTCGGGCCTGCACTTGCCGCTGGCTGCGCAGTGGTTTTAAAAGCGTCAGAAGTAGCCCCTGCTCCGATGCTCGCGTTTGCCAAATTGATCGAGCGAGCCGGCTTTCCCGAGGGCGTCGTTTCGATCATCACTGGCGACGCTGAAAATTGCGCAATCCCGCTGACACGGCACCCCGATGTTGACAGGATCGCGTTTACGGGCGGACCAGAAACCGCAAAGCATGTCGTGCGCAATTCTGCTGAAAACTTCGCCGTGACCTCGCTTGAGTTGGGTGGGAAATCCCCGATTCTTGTCTTTGACGACGCCGATTTGGAGGGCGCCGCAAATGGTCTGATCGCGGGCAATTTCGGCGCTTCTGGGCAAAGCTGTGTCGCAGGGTCGCGGGGACTTATTCACCGTCCAATCCTCGATGCGCTCATTGCGAAAATCACCGAGAAGGCCGCGCATATTATTGTGGGTGACCCAATGGACAGCCACTCGCACCTTGGCCCCGTTTGCACGGCGGCGCAGATCAATAAGATCGTGACAACACTGGTCATCGCAAAAACGCAAGGCGCGAAAATCCACTTTGGTGGCGCGCCACTTGCGCAGACTGGCAACTATATGCCCCCTACCCTGGTTGAATGCACAGGCACGGACACCGAGACGCTTAGGGTCGAGATGTTTGGCCCCGTGATGTCACTGATTTCTTTTGACACGGAAGAAGAGGCCATTGCCCTTGCCAACGATACGCCTTTTGGATTGGGTTCGGGCGTATTCACGCAAAACCTCGCGCGTGCGCATCGCGTGTCTAAGTTGTTGAAGGCGGGTATTTGCTGGGTGAATACCTACCGGGCCATTTCTCCTATTGCACCGTTCGGCGGCTATAATCAGTCTGGATACGGACGGGAGGCTGGCATCGACGCAATTCATGACTACACGCGCACTAAAACCACTTGGATCAATACGTCTGACAGCCCAATGGCAAACCCCTTCGTCATGCGTTGAAGGCAGCATTCAGGGGGGGCGTAATCATTTGCAGCTATGTAAAGCACTTGAAAGAATGGCTCTAGGTTGCGCTTGCACAGCATAGATCAAATTTTGCCTCAAGTAGAGTTTGGTCACTTATTGCCATCTTCATTTCTCGGTGCGGATGTAACTTATGAAAGCAGCCGTTTGTCCCTCGGGTGTCAAGGGCCGCTTTGTCCGCATTGCAGACCTCTACCCCAATCCGCTCTAAAGGTCCGGTTTGGGGCAAAACCGATTAGCTTTGAGGCAGTACTCCGCGACGCCGCCCTTTAAGACGAATGCAAAAATACGCCGCATCAATGCAATCGACATTACAACCGTCCACTGCGCCCCAAAACAAAACCCCCGCCGCCAGAAGGCCACGGGGGTTTCGAAATCGTGTCAAAGAAAAGAGTAAAGTTCTTACCCTTCGCGCTCCAACTTCTTACGCGCCAATTTACGCGAACGACGGATTGCTTCTGCTTTATTACGCGCTTTTTTCTCGGACGGTTTCTCGAAATGTTGCTTAAGCTTCATTTCACGAAAAACGCCTTCGCGTTGCAGTTTCTTTTTCAGGGCACGAAGCGCCTGATCGACATTGTTGTCACGAACACTAACCTGCATGTGGTTTTCACCACCTTTCTAGAAAAGAGTTGCAATGATTTGCAGGAACCCCGCCATTAGCAAGATCATACCGGTTTGTCGAGTCTTCCGAACGACGAATTAGACAACGGCGTTAGTGTCCGCCCAGAACCCCCGTGCGCACCTGATAATCCACCGCAATCTGGTAGTCAGGATCATCGTCGCTGTCGATCATCAGGTGACCCGCTTTGGTCAGCAAGGCATGGCAATCACGGGTCAGATGGCGCAGCTCGATTCGCTTGCCCGCGTCCTCGTATTTGCCTGCAATCGCTTCAATCGCTTGCAGCGCGGATTGGTCCACAACGCGGCTGTCATTGAAATCTACCACAACAACATCCGGGTCATTGTGGATGTCGAACAGCTCCACAAAGCCGGCGGCAGAGCCGAAGAACAGCGGCCCCTGCAGCTGGTACACTTTGGCCCCTTCGGGTGTCACATAGGTCTTGGCATGGATGCGGCGCGCATTGTTCCACGCGTAGGCCAGCGCGCTAACAATCACCCCCACGACAACGGCCACCGCAAGGTCCTTGTAGACCGTCACAACCGTCACCAGCAGGATGACAAAGGCATCCGTCAACGGCACCTTGCGCAGGATGGTGAGGCTGTTCCACGCAAACGTGCCGATCACTACCATGAACATCACCCCCACCAGCGCGGCCAGCGGGATCAGCTCGATCAGAGGCGAGGCAACAACGATAAACAGCAACAAGAACACAGCCGCCGCAATGCCTGCGACCCGCGTGCGCCCCCCTGATTTCACGTTGATCATCGATTGGCCGATCATCGCACAGCCACCCATGCCGCCGAAAAATCCGGTCACCGTATTGGCCACACCCTGCGCCACACATTCCTGGCTGGCACCACCGCGCGTGTTGGTCATATCGCCCACAAGGTTCAGCGTCAGCAGCGATTCAATCAGACCAATTGCCGCCAGGATCACCGCGTAAGGTGCAATAATATAAAGGGTTTCCATATTCATCGGCGCCAGCGCCGTGCCATAAAGCCCCATGCCCGTGCCAAACGGATTGTGGAAGCTGGGCAAACCGCCCTGAATCGACGCCAGATCCCCCACACGCGGCACATCCATGCCGGTGAAGATCACTACAGCCGCCACAATACCAATACCCGCCAGCGGTGCAGGGATCAGTTTCGTGATGCGCGGCATCACCCAGATAATCGCCATCGTTGCCGCGACCAGCATCAGCATCAACGCCAAAGGCATCCCCGACAACCACTCACCGCCGCCCATGCCATGGCCTGTATCCACCATCGATCCGGGCACCTTGAACTGCCCCATCTGCGCCAGAAAAATCACAATCGCGAGGCCATTCACAAAGCCCAACATCACCGGATGTGGCACCAGCCGTATGAACTTGCCCAATTGCATGACCCCTGCAAAAATCTGCAAAAGCCCCATCAGAACCACGGTCGCAAACAGATATTCAACGCCGTGTTGAGCGACCAAAGCCACCATCACCACCGCCAGCGCCCCTGTCGCCCCCGAGATCATGCCCGGACGGCCCCCGATCAGCGCCGTGATCAAACCCACCAGAAACGCCGCATAAAGCCCAACCAGCGGATGCACCCCCGCTACAAAGGCAAAGGCCACCGCTTCGGGCACCAACGCCAGTGCGACGGTCAGCCCCGACAGCAATTCAATCCGCATCCGGCTGACCGAAAAGCCGTTCTCCCCCATCCAACGCAGATCAGTCACGTCTTTGGGCGTTAGGGTCTTGGTAAAACTACGAAATGTGGCGCGCACGGTGTGGGCCTCCTGTCATCTGGGTCTGAGGGCTGGGTTGTGCATACGCACCTTGCCGCTGCCCTAACAAACTTGCCCCTCAAGTGCAAACGCTGCACATGTGTGCCAAGGCAAGACCGACACACCCTTTCCACCAATGGCGGATGTGCGGGCCTTTCGTGCCCTTACAAATACTTGGACAAATGACGGTCATGCAAAACATCAATAGTCCCGTTTTATCGTAAGGTGCTTGGAGAATGTTCCAAGTTCTGGTTTACCAGTGGAATGATCCGCGGAACCGACTTCGAAAGCAGGGTAACACATGCTAACAAATCTTGACTAGATGGAACTCACCGAATTCCGCCGTGAACTGCACCGCTATCCAGAATTGTCCGGCGAAGAAGTCGAAACCCCCCCGCAAAATTGTCACGGCGCTTAAACCTATGTCACCAACGCGCATCCTGACCGGGTTAGGTGGCCATGGCGTGGCTGCGGTTTTTGACACCGGCAAAGACGGTCCAACGGTCCTCTTTCGTGCCGAGCTTGACGGACTGCCGATTGAGGAACGTAACGACATCGCGTGGTCGTCGCTGACAAACGGAAAAAGCCACGTTTGCGGCCATGACGGCCACATGACAATGCTGCTCGCCTTGGGGCGCATGATATCCCGCCAACCTGTCGCATGTGGGCGTGTCATTCTCATGTTCCAGCCCGCAGAAGAGGACGGCAGCGGCGCGAAAGCTGTTGTTGCCGATCCTGCTTATCAAGAAATTCAGGCAGACTGGGCGTTTGCCATTCATATCCTACCCGGACGGCCTTTCGGACACGTCTCTACCTGCGCTGGACTAATCAACTGTGCTTCATTGGGGCTCAAGATCAAGCTTGGCGGCAAAACGGCCCATGCAGCTGATCCCGAAGATGGCATTTCTCCGGCACAGGCTGTTGCCGAGCTGATCCCCGCGCTGGATGCTCTCGGGCAAGGCGGATCACTTGATGCAAATTTCAGACTGGTGACGATTACCCATGTAAAGATTGGCGAGCCATCATTTGGCGTGGCACCGGGAGAAGCCGAAATCTTTGCCACTTTGCGGACAACAGGTGACGAAGGCATGGAACATCTCGAAACCATGGCCCGCACTCTTGCCGTCACAGCCGCAGAGTAATTCGGCCTTAGTGTGGATTTTGAGGTGTGCGATAACTTTGCGGCCTCAATCAATGATCCAGACGCTCATGCCGTGGCGACAAAAGCTATGGAAGCAATCGACGTCCCTTACGGTGATGCAGGTGTTCCCATGCGCGCGTCAGAAGATTTCGGCGTGTTTGGATGGAGTGCCAAAGCTGCAATGCTATGCTTGGGACCGGGCGAAGACTATGCCGCGCTACACAATCCGGACTACGATTTCCCCGATGACTTGATCCCCATCGGAAGTGCCATCTTTGAACGCATCGCCCGAGATTTGCTAGGGACGGCTTAGCGCCTTTACCGGCCAAGTTGATGACCTGACTCTCACCGCCAGCCCATACACCGGCTGGTGTACGCAGGGTGCACAGGGGGTGTACGCGTGGTACCCCCCGAATTCTCACTATTTGTTCGGTTGCATTAACCTTTGCCCCGCGCCACCATCGCCAAAATCGATCTGAGGATACACCATGACCAACACCAAAATCGCCGTCATCGGCGGCTCCGGCATCTATGACATCGACGGGCTGGAGGGGGCGCAATGGACAACCGTAAAGACGCCATGGGGCGCGCCTTCCGATGCGATCCTGACGGGGTCACTGGGCGGTGTCGAAATGGCGTTCCTGCCGCGTCACGGGCGCGGGCATGTGCATTCTCCCACCACCGTTCCCTACCGTGCAAACATCGACGCGCTCAAGCGGTTGGGCTGCACCGATGTCATCTCCGTCTCCGCCTGCGGCTCCTTCCGCGAGGAAATGGCGCCGGGGGATTTTGTCATTGTAGATCAATTCATTGACCGGACTTTCGCGCGCGAGAAATCCTTCTTTGGCACAGGGTGCGTGGCCCACGTCAGCGTCGCCCACCCCACCTGCCCGCGCCTGTCTGATGCCTGTGAAACTGCCGCAAAAGCCACCGGCGTCACCGTCCACCGTGGCGGCACCTACCTCGCCATGGAAGGCCCCCAGTTTTCCACACTGGCCGAGAGCAAAATGTACCGCAACAGCTGGGGTGCGGATGTGATCGGCATGACCAACATGCCCGAAGCAAAACTCGCCCGCGAGGCCGAGCTGTGCTATGCTTCCGTCGCGATGATCACAGATTATGACAGCTGGCACCCCGATCACGGCGAAGTCGATGTCACTGAAATTATCAAAAGATTACAAGGCAATGCAGCCAACGCCTGCAACCTCGTGGCACAACTGCCCAGCCTGCTTGGCGCAGACCGCGCCCCCTGCCCGCACGGCTGCGACCGCGCATTGGAATACGCAATTATGACCAGCCCCGAAGCACGCGACCCAGCCGTGATCGCCAAGCTGGATGCCATCGCAGGGCGTGTTCTCTGAACCGTCTGCTCCTTGCGCTGGCCTGTGCGGCAGGGACAGCGCAAGCACAGGACTTTGTGGACAGTAACGGCCCGCTGGATGATAGGGGGTTCTACCGTCTTGTGGCCTGTGCAGCACCACCGGACGGCCCTTGCACCAAACCCTTCTACAGATGGCGCAAAACAACCCTCACCGTCGGTATTGTCGAACGCGCGCCCTCGTTTCTCGGCGGTAAGCTTAAACGCGCGGAAGCCGCCGCAGTGCGCGCCGTGCAACGGCTCAATGCAGCCGGCATGGGTCTGACGCTGGTCCCGGACGAGGGAAATCCGGATATCGCAATTCACTTGCTGGACGTGCCGCGCGGCAATGTGATCCCTGCCCCCGATCTTCTCAAAGGCAAGACCATGGCAAACGCCATCACCGCACTGGATGTCACGGGCAGCACAATCACCGGCGCCGTCATTGGCTTTTCCAACACGATCACCCTGCGGCAATACGAATCTGTCATGCTGGAGGAAATCACCCAAGCTTTGGGTCTGATCACCGATATTCAGAACCCCCATTACCTCACCCGCTCGATCCTGTCGCAAAACGCTGACAACAGCTTGAAAACCTTGGGGGTACAGGACAAGATGGCACTGATCCGCCATTACCCACCCGACTAGGGCCCCTTCCCAAAAGCGAAAGCACTCTCCATGCCCTTTGACCTCTGGCTGACCTTCGCCGCCGCCTCGATCGCTTTGCTGTTGATCCCCGGCCCCACTGTGCTTCTGGTTCTCAGTTATGCCCTGTCCAAAGGCCGTTCTGTCGCTGTGGCCTCTGCCGCGGGTGTCGCATTGGGGGACCTGATCGCAATGACAGCCTCCCTGCTCGGGCTAGGCGCACTGGTGCTGGCCTCGGCCACACTCTTCACTGCGCTCAAGTGGGTCGGTGCTGCCTACCTGATCTACCTCGGCATAAAACTGGTCCGCTCGGCCCCCACCTCTGGCCTCCAATTGCCCGCCACAGATAGCATCACCGCATCCCGCGTGTTTGGCCATACCGCCGCCGTCACAGCACTCAACCCCAAAAGCATAGCGTTTTTCATCGCCTTTGTGCCGCAGTTCATCCAGCCAAACACACCGCTAGTGCCGCAGTTTGCCATCCTCATCACCACTTTCGTCACCCTTGCCGCCCTCAATGCCTTCGCCTATGCACTGGCGGCAGACCGTTTGCGCCGCGTCATCGCGCAGCCAAACATCATCACCTGGATCACCCGCGCAGGCGGCGGCGCATTGATCGGCATGGGCATATTGACCGCAACACTCCGCAGAGGCACAGCATGAAAACCGTCGCAGACTATATCCGCACCATTCCAGATTTCCCCCACAAAGGGATCATGTTCCGCGATGTAACAACACTCTTCGCGGATCCGCGCGGGTTTCGCATGGCCATCGACCAGATGCTGCACCCCTATGCAGGCCTGCGCATCGACAAAGTCGTAGGGCTTGAAGCACGCGGCTTTATCATGGGCGGCGCCATCGCTCACCAACTCAGCGTAGGCTTTGTGCCGATCCGCAAGAAAGGCAAACTGCCGGGTAAAACCCTCTCGCAGGACTACACACTGGAATACGGTGAAGCGACAATGGAAATCCACGATGACGCCGTCAAAGCCGGCGAAAAAGTCCTAGTCGTGGATGATCTGCTGGCCACAGGCGGCACCGCCGAGGCGGGCATCAAACTGCTGGAACGTCTGGGCGCCGAAATCATCTCGACCTCCTTCATCATTGACCTGCCCGCCTTGGGCGGCCGCAAGCGTCTGGAAGCCATGGGTATGGACGTACAGGTCCTATGTGAATTCGACGGCCACTAGAGCCTATCTTATTTGGCCATAAATCCTCCGGGGGGATCGGGCTTTAGCCCGATGGGGGCTGGCCCCCTCACTGCCGCAACACAGCACCCGGATTCATAATCCCAAGCGGATCCAGCGCCGCCTTGATCGCCCGCATCGCGGACAACTTTGCCGGATCACCGTATTTCTCAAGGTCTCCCACTTTCAGCCGCCCGATCCCGTGCTCGGCCGAGATCGATCCCCCCAACTCATGCGTCAGATCATGGATACATGCCTTGATCGCATCACGCTGGTTTTCATGATCCGCCCGCGTTCGGCCAACCTGCGGAAAGACGTTATAGTGAAGGTTGCCGTCACCGACGTGACCAAAACAGTTGATCCGGAAATCTCCCATCGCGGCCAATTGCTCACCCGCGCGTATGATGAATTCGGGTATTGCCCCCAGAGGCACCGAAATATCATGGCTCGATACGGATCCGACACGGCGGTTCCCCTCGGGGATACTCTCACGGATGGTCCAGAAATCAGCCGCTTGTCCACTGGACTGCGCGATCAAACCGTCATGCACCAGCCCCGCCTCGGCTGCATCGCCGAACAACCTCTCAAGCCCCTCTTGCGGGTCCATATCCGCTGCCAGACCCAACTCGATCAGGACAGACCATTCCAGCGGGGTGGCAAAGGGCTGACGCACCTCCGGCATTTTCTCGGTCAGAAAGTCAAAACCCTGGCGGTGGATCAACTCGAACGCGCTGACCATCTCCCCGAACTGGCTGCGCGCCATGCTCAGCAGTTTGAGCGCCGCAGCAGGGCTGTCGACAACCAGCAAAGCCGTTCCCGTCTGGGCCGGCCGCGCAAACAGTTTGAGAGCCGCTGCCGTGATCACCCCTAATGTGCCTTCAGCACCGATCAGAAGGTGACGCAAATCATATCCGGTATTGTTTTTGCGCAACCGCGTCAGCCCGTGCCATATCTGCCCATCCGGCAAAACAGCCTCAAGGCCCAGACAGAGATCGCGTGTATTGCCGTAACGTAGCACACCCGTGCCGCCTGCATTAGTGCCCAGATTGCCACCGATCCGCGCTGTTCCCTGCGCCGCCAGTGACAGCGGAAACAGGCGGTCTGCATCCTCGGCCGCACGTTGGACATCCTCCAGAATAACCCCTGCCTCGACGACCATCACATTCTCGTCCGGATAAACCGCACGCACAGCTGTCATACGCTCCATCGACAGGATCAGCGGGGCCGGTCCCTCGGAGGCAACTTGCCCGCCGACCAGACCGGTGCCCCCCCCATAAGGGATAACCCCGACGCGCGCCTCTCCTGCCAATCGGATCAGAGTTGCGACCTCTTCAACCTTACGCGGCTTGACCACAACAGCGGAGCGCCCCGCGTAGAGACCGCGCGGCTCCTCCAGATAACGGGCCGTTGCATCGAACACCGTGCCATCAGGCAGCGCTGAACGCAGTTTTTCGGCAAAGATGGCATCGGCGGGGTTCAGGGGATGTGTCATAACCAGATGATCTAATGCGCCTGCACCGGATGCAAGCGCTAAGGCTATCGCCGCGACACTATCAACTGGCGTTCGTCTTACCCCGCCTGTCATTTCGCAGTGACGCATAGAGCACATGGGTCCGCCAGCGCCCGTCAATTTGCAAATAGCTCTGGGCGACGCCTTCGTATTTGAAACCAGACCGCTCCAGCAAGCCGCGCGATGGCGCGTTCTCCGGCAGGCAGGCCGCCTCGATCCTGCTCAGGTCAAGATGGTTGAACGCGTAATGCACCACCGTCTCGATGGCTTCGCGCATATAGCCACGTCGGGCAAAGGTCTCGCCGGTCCAATAGCCCAACGTCCCCGCCAGCGCAGGACCGCGCCGGATGTTATCCAGCGTGATCGCCCCCAACAACATCTGGTCCGACCGGCGCACCAGAAACAGCGGCAACGCGGTACCCGCATTGATCGAGCGGTTGGCCCAGTAAACACGGTTCGAAAATGCTTTGCGGCTCAGGTGGTCAGCCGCCCATTCAGGCTCCCAAGGGGTCAGGAACTCGCGGCTCGCACTGCGCAGGGCGACCCATGGGCGGTAGTCGGAATGGATCGGCGAGCGCAGGGTCATGCGCTCGGTCTCGAGTTTCAGTCGACGCCGTGACAGCAGCATTATGCAGCGCGCCTTGCCTCAAGTGCTTCCAGTGTCGGCGCCTCTTCGACGGGACCGTATAGGGCCATCGCAGCCGGAGCGGTGACCGCCATCCGTTCAGCAAAGTCGCGCACATCACCGGTTGTAACCGCATCAATCTGGGCAATCGTTTCTTCCAGATCTGGAATACGGTCCCAAATCTGGATCAGCCGCGCCAGACGCTCGGCACGGTTGGAGGGTGATTCCAGACCCATCAGCAAACCGGCCTTCATCTGCGCGCGCGCGCGCGCCACTTCGGCGGGGGACATGTCAGATGCTGCCCGCTTCATCTCGTCGATTGTGATGGTTGCCAGTTCCGGCAACTGCTCGCCCGATGTCCCCGCGTAGACGGTCATCATGCCCGTGTCGGCATAGGCACCTGCTTGTGCAAAGATGGTATAGCAAAGGCCGCGGTTTTCACGGACCTCTTGGAACAAACGGCTCGACATGCCGCCACCAAGTGCGGACGCGTAGATTTGCGCCACATAGATGTCGTCAGCGCGGTAGCCGGGGCTCTCGAAACCAAGTGCAAAATGCGCCTGTTCCAATACCTTGTTCTGGCGATGCTCTCCGCCCGCAAACAAGGCGGGCGCTGCTATCATCGCAGGCTTTGGCGTCATGTCGCCAAACAGCTTTTCCGCCATCGCCACCAATGAATCGTGGTCCACAGCGCCTGCCGCCGACAGGATCATCTGCTCGGGGCCGTAATGCTGGTCAATGAAGCCGGAAAGGTCCTGACGGTTGAAGTTCGATACCCGCTCGACAGGGCCGAGGATGCTGCGGCCCATCGGCTGGTTCGGGAAGGCCTGCTCTTGCAGCCAGTCAAAAATGACGTCGTCGGGTGTATCCAGTGCCTGCCCGATCTCTTGCAGGATCACACCGCGCTCGACCTCGATCTCTGCATCATCCATCAGCGGATTGCGCAGAATATCGGCAATGACTTCCAATCCCAGCGGCACATCGTTTTCCAGCACGCGGACGTAATAGGCCGTCACTTCGCGCGAGGTATAGGCGTTGATATAGCCGCCCACATCCTCAATCGCCTCGGCGATTTGCAGGGCGGTGCGGGTCTTGGTGCCCTTAAAGGCCATATGCTCCAGAAAATGGGCAATGCCGTTTTGTTCAGGCGTCTCGTGACGTCCCCCCGCGCCGACCCATACCCCGATGGAGGCAGAGGCAAGGCCCGGCATGGATTCTGTTACGATGCGAAAGCCGTTCGAGAGGCGGTGCGTTTGCAGGGTCACTGAGCAATCAGTCCTTTAATCTGGGTCTTTAGTGCTTCGAGATCGTTGGCCACACGGGTCACGCGCTCGGGGCGGTCATAGAGGTCTGCCATGCGCGGGGGCAAGGGCGGACGGATACCGGTTGCCGCTTCCACCGCGTCCGGGAATTTGGCGGGATGTGCGGTGGCTAGTGTGATCATTGGCGTTGCCGGATCGCACATTTCATTGGCGACTTTCACGCCGGTGGCGGAATGCGGGCATAACAGCTCGGCGCTGGCTTTCAATGTGTCGGCAATAGTCTGCGATGTTTCCTCTTCAGACGCGCGGCCAGAGGCATAGTGACCCGACAACACCTGTGCAGCCCCTTGGGAGACGTCAAATCCGCCCTGCCCCAACTCGGCCATCAGCTGTGCCACGGCATTGCCATCACGGTCATAGGCGTCAAACAGCGCGCGCTCGAAATTCGAAGAGACCTGAATATCCATCGACGGACTGATCGAAGGATGCACTTTGTCTTTATGATAGCCCTGCCCGCTAAGGCAGCGGTGCAGGATGTCGTTCTGGTTGGTGGCGACAACAAGCTGATCAATCGGCAGGCCCATGCGTTTGGCGATATAGCCCGCGAAGATGTCACCGAAATTCCCTGTAGGAACTGTAAAGCTGACCTTGCGGTCCGGCGCCCCGAGGCTGACAGCAGAGGTGAAGTAATAGACCACCTGCGCCAAAACGCGGCCCCAGTTGATCGAGTTCACACCCGCCAACTTGACACCATCGCGGAATTCAAAATCGTTGAACATATCCTTGAGGCGGGCTTGGCAATCGTCAAAATCACCGTCAACGGCCAGCGCATGCACGTTGCTTTCTACTGGCGTCGTCATCTGGCGGCGCTGCACTTCGGACACTCGCCCATGAGGATAGAGGATCACGACGTCCACATTATCCAGACCACGGAAGGCCTCGATTGCCGCCGATCCGGTATCGCCGGAGGTGGCACCCACAATCGTCACCCGCTCGCCCTTGCGGCCCAGTGCCAGCTGGAACATCTGGCCGATCAGCTGCATGGCGAAATCTTTGAACGCCAATGTCGGACCATGAAAAAGTTCCAGCAGGAAATGGTTCGGGGCCAGTTCCTTTAGCGGGGCGCGGCTGGCGTGGCCGAAACCGGCATAGGCCTTGGCAATCAGATCGCGGAATTCGGCATCGGTAAAGGTATGACCGATGAACGGACGCATGACGGTAAATGCTACTTCCTCATAGGACTGGCCTGCCATCGCTTTGATCGTGGCATGATCCAGCTGCGGAATGCTCTCGGGGACGTACAGGCCGCCGTCACGGGCAAGGCCTGTCAGCATCGCCTCCTCAAATGTCAGGATCGGCGCAGTGCCACGGGTAGAGATATAGCGCATGGGGTCAGCTCGTCTGTTTGGGGGCGCGGCGGGCGCGCAGAATAAAGGCCAGTGTCATCGCCACCCAGATCGCGGCAAGCGAGAACCAGGTAATAGCGTAGGAAAGGTGGTCGTTTGTAATGGCAGCCGTGTCAACCGGAAGCGGCGTCACAGGGCTGTCATCAAACGAGGTTTGCTTGGCGACAACCAGAATAGGCTCGGTGCCCAGTGCCTGCGCCATGGCGGCGACATCACGGGCAAACCAGATGTTTCCGGTGTGGTCAGGCTCGGGGGTGAAGCCGTCAATTTCTTCCGGCCATTGCAGGTTTCCATCCACCGTCTCGGAGCCTTCGTGCACCGAGATATCGGGTTGATCTGCCCGCGCAAATCCACGGTCCAGCAGCACGCGGCGCCCGCCCATATCAAGTGCCGAGATGATGCGATATCCCGCACCGGTTTCTTTCTGGCTGACCAGCACCCGCAGGTAGGCAGGCTCTATCACGCCTCTGACCTTAACCGGCAGGTACGAATCCTGCACCGGATCAAGCACATCGGGCAACGGGATCGGCGCTGCTGCAATGCGGGCATCAATCTGGGCAATCACACCCAGTTTCCACTCCAGCCGCTGCACCTGCCAAAAACCCAGCCACAGCAAAACAGCCGCCCCGCCGATACCGACGACAATAAGAAAAAGACTGCGGCGCATCGGGTTCCCCATGGTCTGGCTGGAATGAAAAACGCGCGAGGCATTGGCCCCGCGCGCGTGTTTTACCTGGTATCGCTAAAGGTGCAAGCCCGTGCTTAGGACGGGATGCCCCAGATGTAGACGGCGAAGAACAAGAACAGCCATACAACGTCAACGAAGTGCCAGTACCATGCGGCTGCTTCGAAGCCGACGTGGTGCTGGGATGTGAAGTGACCCGCGCGGGCACGCATCCAGCAGACGAACAGGAAGATCGTACCGATGACAACGTGGAAGCCGTGGAAACCTGTAGCCATGAAGAAGTTGGAGAAGAACTTGTCTTCGCCAAATACCCAGCCTTCGTGCAGCAGGTGCTTGTACTCATACGCCTGAAGGCCAGTGAACAGCAGGCCCAGCACAACCGCGATAATCAGACCGTTCTTGAGGTCGGCGCGCACGTTGCCATGCACCAGCGCGTGGTGCGCCCATGTCACAGCACAACCCGACAGCAACAGAATCAGCGTGTTGATCAGCGGCAGGTGGAAGGCATCCACCTGATAAATCACGGGCGGCACATAGGTTGAGCCGAAGTATTCGTTCATCGGGTAGATCGCATGCTTGAAGAAGCTCCAGAACCACGCCGCGAAGAACATCACTTCGGACATGATGAAGAGGATAAAGCCATAGCGCAGGCCGATCTGGACCACTGCGGTGTGATCGCCGATTTTGCTTTCTTCCACCACGTCAGCCCACCATGCGAACATGCAATACAGCGTGCCCACAAAGCCGATCAGGAAGACGAACGGTGTCATAGAATGCATCCACAGAACACCGCCTGTGAGCATTACAAATGCAAACAGAGCGCTCAGCAGCGGCCAGATGGAGGGGGTCAGAATGTGGTAGTCGTGATTTTTTGCATGGGCCATGGTGCGCGTACCCTCGTCCTTGTGATTAGTTCAGTTCAGTTGGTTGACCGGCGTCAAGGGCTGCATAGCCTTCGGGCAGATCGATTTGGTAGAATGTATAAGATAGCGTGATGGTATGTATATACTGACCTTCACGATCGCCTACAATTTCGGGGTCAACAAAGAAGCTGACGGGCATTTGCACGCGCTCGCCCGGGGCAAGCACCTGCTCTTCAAAGCAGAAGCAGTCGATTTTCTCAAAGAACGCGCCTGCCTGATAGGGGGTCACGTTGTAGGTCGCCTGCCCTGCAATTGGTTTGTCGGTCGGGTTGTAGGCCTCGTAGAAGGCCAGACCGGTTTCGCCAATGCGCAGTTCCATCTCGCGTACAACGGGTTTGAATTCCCATGGCATATGGTCGTTAACAGACCCGTCAAAGCGAACTTTGATTGTTTGCTCTAGAATTTCGTCAGGGGCGACGGTGGCAACACCCGGCACGCCGCCAAAGCCTGTCACACGGCAGAACCAGTCGTAAAACGGCACAGACGCCCAAGCGAGGCCGCCCATCACCACCACCAGACTAACGGTCTGGGCAACAGTTTTCTGAGGACCGGTCAACGCCATCAGTTGGAGCCTCCGCCTGTCTGTACGCCTACGCCATTAGCCTGCGAGGCAGGGATCTGGAATTCAGCCGACGTGATTTTTGTGAAGGTCAACAACATGACCAGAATAACAAATGCACCAAGCATCAGACCAACACCCATGTTGAGCCCTTTACGGCGCGTATGAATTTCGTGTTCCGGACGCAATCCCATTACCAGCCTCCCAGCCCTACAGGTTTCAACGCTGCTTCGATCAGGATCGCGACAAAATGCGCAAACAGATACCACAGCGACAGACGGAAGAACTTGCGCTCAACCGCAAAATTATCAGCTTCGGACATATCCTCGTCGCGTTGCCAGATGTCATAGGCGCCTTTGAGGAACAGAACGTTCAGCACCAGCGCTGTAGCCAGATAGACCCAACCGCCAATCGCGCTGAAGGCTGTACCGACTGCCAGCACAAACAGCACAACGGTATAGCCGAGGATGTGGTTACGCGTGGCGCGGCGACCGTGGGTCACAGTCAGCATCGGCACCTTCGCATCGTCGTAGTCATTGCGCATGAACAGCGCCAGCGCCCAGAAATGGGGCGGTGTCCACATGAAGATCAACGCAAACATCAGCCACGGCTCCAGCACCGCAATCTGACCCGTGGCAATAATCCAGCCAATTACCGGTGGAAACGCACCCGCCGCACCACCGATCACGATGTTCTGCGGGGTCGAGCGTTTGAGCCACATGGTATAGGGCACAACGTAAAAGAAAATCGTAAAGGCCAGCATCGCGCCCGCCAACAGGTTCGCGCTCAGCGCCAGCATCATTACGGACAGACCGGACAAGGCAACGCCGAAATACATCGCGGATTGCGCAGTGACTTTGCCGGCAGGAATCGGGCGATTGACCGTGCGTTTCATCACCGCATCAATATCGGCATCCCACCACATGTTCAGCGCACCGGATGCACCCGCGCCAATTGCCAGAAACAGGATGGATGCAAACCCGACAACAGGGTTCACTCCGACAGGAGCGGCAAGCATGCCAACAACCGCTGTAAATACGACCAGTTGCATCACGCGTGGCTTCAACAGGGCATAGTAGTCACCCAATTGCGGCTCGGCTTCAAAGCTCTGTGTATCTGTCACGTCAGTCATAGTCAGGGCATCCCATGGCAAGGCGTATATAGCAGCGCTCCAGCGCAGGGTCATGCGCTGGAGCGGGTGTGTCAGGCAGACCTAAGCCTGCCTGAAAGGATCAATCAGCCGAAGCGACGGTGAGCGGCTGGAGAATACCTGCGTATTCCTCTTTCGCGCGGCTCAGCCACTCGGCGTAGGCTTCTTCGGACACAACTTTGACTGTGATCGGCATGTAAGCGTGGGCAATGCCGCACAGCTCTGAGCACTGACCAAAATACACGCCCTCTTTCTCTGCTTTGAACCAAAGCTGCGCCAGACGGCCAGGAACAGCATCCTGCTTCACACCGAAGGCGGGAATGGTCCAAGCGTGGATCACGTCAGATCCGGTCACCTGCACCACGATAGTCTTGTTCACAGGCACCACAACAGCAGTGTCGGTCGCCAGCAGCCATTCGCTTTCGGAATAACCGGCGGCTTCAAGCTGTGCGATCACTTCTGGTGTTTTCATGTTTTCGCCACCCAGCGCCGGCGCACCGATCATGTAGCTGTCAAAGCCGAAACCTTCGTCCACATACTCATGTGTCCAGTACCACTGGTTGCCAGTTGCTTTGATTGTCACGTCAGCAACAGGGATTTCCTGCTGGCGGAACAAAATCGGAAGGGACCATGCGCCGATACCGACAAGGATCAGGATCGGAACAATTGTCCACGCAATCTCGACGGGTGTGTGGTGGGTAAAGGACGCAGGCTTCGGGTTACGCTTGGCGTTATAGCGGAACGCAACCCAAAGGATCAGACCGGTCACAAACAGTGTGATGATTGCAATGATTACCAGAATCATTCCGTCCAGCCACTGCAAATCAGTAGCAAGCTGGGTCACGCCGGGCTGGAAGCCCATTTTGCCGTCGACGGGGGCGCCGATGATCTCGAGACCCTGTGGATCAACGCTTTGCGCCCATACGGGAACGCTTGTGAAGGCAGCCAGTAGTCCGGCAAGTGTGAGGTGCTTTGTCATCATTTTCGTCCTGATATTCTTGACCCTAGGTGGCAAAACGCACACGGAAGCGCCCGCGGCGTTGTAATCTTGCGCCTTACAATCATATTCTGTGAATGAAAGAAAGTCCTATGCTTGCGTCAGAAGGACGCGAAGCGCCCCTTCCCTGCACTCAGGAGCACGCCCCCGATGTCCCATACCCCTTTCATGCCGTTTGATGACACTCTAAACCGTGATACCGCACTCCGCGTGCTCCGCGACGCGGTTGCCGGTGCCGACGACGGGGAGTTGTTTCTTGAGCGCAGCCGCTCGGAATCACTGATGTTCGATGACGGGCGCCTCAAGACCGCAAGTTACGATGCCGCAACGGGATTCGGGCTGCGCGCCGTGCGCGGTGAAGTGGCCGGATACGCCCATTCCACAGAAATTTCCGAAGCCGCCCTGCGCCGCGCATCACAAACCGCGCGCCTTGCTGTCGGCGACGGCGGCGGCACATGGGCTGATGCGCCTGAGGGAACAAACCGCAAGCTTTACACCGATGCAGACCCGATTGCGGGTGCCGCATTTGCCGTAAAGGTCGAGACGCTGCGCGAGATTGACGACTTCTGCCGCACTTTGGATCCCCGTGTGGTGCAGGTCAGCGCCTCCATCTCAGCCTCCATTCAGGAAGTGGAAATCCTGCGCCCCGAAGGGACATCCGTGCGCGACATCCGCCCGATGACACGCGTGAACGTCTCTGTCATTGTAGAGCATGAAGGTCGCCGTGAAAGCGGGACAGCGGGCGGCGGCGGGCGCATCGCACTTGACGGGATGCTGATGGCGGCTGACTGGCAAGGCAAAGCGCGCGAAGCGCTGCGCATCGCCTTGGTGAATTTGCAGGCGGTCCCTGCCCCTGCCGGTGTTATGGACGTTGTCCTCGGCCCCGGCTGGCCCGGAATTTTGCTGCACGAAGCGATCGGCCACGGACTGGAAGGGGATTTCAACCGCAAAGGCGCATCTGCTTTCGCAGGACTGATGGGCCAGCAGATCGCCGCCAAAGGCGTCACTGTTCTGGATGACGGCACAATCCATGATCGTCGTGGCAGTATCAGCGTGGATGACGAAGGCACGCCCAGCGCCAAGAATGTCCTGATCGAGGACGGCATGTTGGTCGGCTATATGCAGGACCGCCAGAATGCCCGCTTGATGGGCGTCAAAAGCACCGGCAACGGGCGCCGTCAAAGCTATGCCCATATTCCGATGCCGCGGATGACCAACACCTATATGCTAGGCGGCGATACGGCTCCCGGTGATATTGTAGCGGGCCTCAAGGACGGCATCTACGCCGTTGGATTTGGCGGCGGTCAGGTGGACATCACCAATGGCAAGTTCGTGTTTTCCTGCACCGAGGCCTACCGCGTTCAAAACGGTGTCGTCGGCGCGCCCGTCAAAGGCGCCACACTGATCGGTGACGGGGCAACCGCGCTCAAGCAAATCCGCGCCATCGGCAATGACCCGTCTCTTGATCCCGGCATGGGGAACTGCGGCAAGCAAGGCCAGTGGGTGCCCGTGGGTGTCGGCCAACCAACGCTGATGATCGGTGGGCTGACCATTGGCGGGGCGGCTTCATAAGCGGTTGAAACGAATTACCCGATTTTGATTCACCCCCCATTAACCAGTTCGCCGTATATCTGATTCCAGCAACAGACGGAGACACGGGATGACTGACAAGGACCACTTTCCTTCTTCCACTCACCCCCCACCCCGGAAGATGAACAGTTCGCCTGTCTCCGTTTGTTGCACTCGCGCCGGGTCGGCATTGCCACGTATAAACGACTGCTGACTGAACACGGCACTGCGCAAAACGCGCTGGCCGCGCTGCCTCAGGTGGCGCGCGCCGTGGGCGTTTCGGGATATGAAGTATGTCCCGAAGGCGTTGTGCGCGCTGAATTGCGTGCGGCCCACGCTCAGGGTGCGAAACTGCTCCACATCTCACATTCGGACTATCCTGCAGCACTGGCAGAGCTAGAGGATGCGCCACCGTTTCTCTGGCTCCTCGGTGATCCGGCGTTGCTTGCACGGCCCCTGATCGCACTGGTCGGCGCGCGGAACGCCTCTTCGCTGGGCACGCGCATGGCCCGCACGCTGGCACATGAGCTGGGCGAGGCGGGATTTGTCGTTGTGTCCTGTCTGGCACGCGGCATTGATGCAGCGGCCCATCTGGCAGCGCTGCCGTTTGGTACCATCGCCGTGCAGGCTGGTGGTGTTGACGTCATCTATCCGACCGAAAATACAGCGCTTGCGCACGATATTGCCAAACAGGGGCTGCGCTTGTCCGAACAACCCATGGGCCTACAACCTACCGCGCGGCACTTCCCGCGCCGCAACCGCATTATATCGGGTCTTGCCCGCGCCACCGTTGTGGTCGAAGCGGCCGCCAAATCCGGCAGCCTGATCACCGCCCGCGATGCGCTGGATCAGGGGCGTGATGTACTGGCCGTTCCAGGTCACCCGTTTGATGCCCGCGCCGCAGGCGGCAACATGTTGATCCGCGATGGCGCAACTCTCATCCGCAATGCAGCTGACATTATTGACGCGTTGACCCCGCTACATAGTGAACAAACCCCGCCCGCAGCGACACAACCTATTTCGCGGCAACCGCCCGCAGCAAAACCGCGCCGCACCCTGCGCGAAGCAGCAAGCCTCCACTTGTCCATCCTTCAGCGCCTTGGCCCCTCCCCCGTGGCCGAAGACCAGCTGATCCGTGATTTGCAGGTTCCTTCGGCCCAAATAACCCCCGCGCTGGTTGAGCTGGAGATGGACGGCAAGGTGACCCGCAGCGCGGGCGGGCTGTTGTCACGGCCTGTTTAGAAACGGGCGCACTGATAGTGCTCCACAACGCAACGAGGCGCGAAATAGCAACATATTCCGGCGATTTCCCCCTGCTTCGGTAACAGGTTACAGCTGCCCTGCATTGACAAAGACCCCTTGCATCCCACATGTCAAAGGCCATAGACGGCGCTAAACCTCCCCCGAAGGATCTTTGTTACATGCCAGTAGTCGTTGTCGAATCTCCCGCCAAGGCCAAGACAATCAACAAATATCTCGGTGACAATTATACTGTCCTCGCGTCCTATGGTCACGTTCGTGACCTGCCCCCGAAAGACGGATCGGTAGACACCGAGAACGATTTCGAGATGCTTTGGGAGATCGACAGCGGCTCCAAAAAGCACATGAAGGCTATCGCCGACGCGCTAAAGCTCGACAATGAACTGATCCTCGCAACCGACCCCGACCGCGAGGGCGAGGCGATCAGCTGGCACCTGCAAGAAGCGTTGACGCTGCGCAAGTCGATCAAGAAAGACACGCCGGTCTCTCGCGTGGTTTTCAATGCGATCACCAAGTCGGCTGTGACCGAAGCCATGAAAAACCCCCGTCAGGTAGATATGCCTCTGGTCGAAGCCTATCTTGCCCGCCGCGCGCTGGACTATCTGGTGGGCTTCAACCTGTCGCCGGTTCTGTGGCGCAAACTGCCCGGTGCCAAATCCGCTGGTCGCGTGCAATCTGTTACGCTTCGTATCATTTGCGAGCGTGAAATCGAGATCGAAGCCTTCCGCCCCCGTGAATTCTGGAGCGTTAAAGCGCTTGTTTCCACGCCATCGGGTCAGGAGTTCGAAATCCGTCTGACAGAACTTGCCGGCAAAAAGCTGGATAAATTTGATCTGGGGGATGCCACCAAGGCCGAAATGGCGGTGCAGGCTGTTTCCAGCCGTGATCTCAAAGTGGCCAGCGTCGAGGCGAAACCCGCCTCCCGCAACCCGTCCGCGCCCTTCATGACCTCGACACTGCAACAAGAGGCCAGCCGCAAGTTCGGGATGGGTGCGCGCCAGACGATGAGCACCGCACAGCGCCTGTATGAGGCAGGTCACATTACTTATATGCGGACAGATGGCATCGATATGGCCCCCGAAGCTGTGCAGATGGCTCGCGATGCCATCACAGAGCGTTACGGCGACAAATATGTGCCCTCCGCCCCGCGCGTCTATAAGAACAAAGCCAAAAACGCGCAGGAAGCACACGAATGCATCCGCCCGACCGAGATGACCAAAGACGCGGACGCGCTCAAACTGATGGATGGCGACCAGCGCAAGCTCTATGATCTGATCTGGAAACGTACGCTGGCTTGCCAGATGGAGAGTGCACGTCTGGAGCGGACAACTGTTGATGTCTCCTCCGCCGACAAACAGGTTGTCTTGCGCGCCACAGGTCAGGTTGTGTTGTTTGACGGGTTCCTCAAGGTTTATGAAGAAGGCCGCGATGATGTGGCCGACGACGATGAAAAGCGTCTACCGCAGATCGCCGAAGGCGATGCGCTGAAGAAATCCGCTGCAGCGCGCTATAGCGAGGAATTCGGCAAGGCCGCAGGCCTCACGGATGAGGAGCTGATCGACGCAGGCGACAAAGGTGCGCGCGGCATGCAGCGCAAATCAGGCGCTTTGCTGGCTGAAAAAGACGCCGTTCTGGGTGGCCAGCACTTTACACAGCCGCCCCCGCGCTACACCGAAGCAACATTGGTAAAGCGTATGGAAGAGCTCGGCATCGGCCGTCCGTCGACCTACGCCAGCATTGTGACCACCATTCAGGACCGTGGCTATGTGCGCCGCGAGGGCCAGCGCCTGATCCCCGAAGACAAGGGCCGTCTGGTCACAGCTTTCCTTGAAAACTACTTCAAGCGCTACATCGGCTATGATTTCACCGCCGATCTGGAAGACCAGCTGGACAAGGTCAGCGCAGGTGATGCCGAGTATAAGAAAGTGCTCGACCGGTTCTGGCGCGACTTCTCTGCCGCAATTGCAGAGACATCCGAGCTGCGGATCACCGAAGTGCTTGAGAAAATCAACGATGTTCTGGCGCCCCACCTCTTTCCCGCGAATGAGGAAGGGACCGATCCGCGCCTGTGCCCGAACTGCGGCGTAGGCCGTCTGAGCATGCGTACGGCCCGTTCCGGCGGCGCCTTCATCGGCTGCTCGGCCTACCCCGAGTGTCGCTATACCCGCCCCTTCGGCCCGCCAAATCCCGAGGCCGAAGCCTCTGCCATCCCGCCGGAAGGCAAGCTGTTGGGCAAAGACGATGGCGACGATATTCGCGTGTTCAAAGGCCGCTTTGGCCCCTATGTCCAGCGCGGCGAAGTCACGGAAGAGAACAAAAAGCCACCACGCCAGTCGATCCCCAAAGATTGGGAACCCGAAGAGCTGGAGTTGGAACGTGCCTTGATGTTGCTGTCGCTGCCGCGTGAAATCGGGCCCCACCCCGAGGATGGTATCATGGTCTGGGCCAACATCGGCCGCTTTGGTCCCTACCTCAAACATGCGCCCAGCACCTCTGATCGGGGCGGCACAAATGCCAACCTCGAAGGCATTGACGAGGTGTTTACCGTCGGCATGAACCGCGCAGTGCAGCTGCTGGCCGAAAAAGTCGCGTCACGCGGCGCACGCGGAGTGGCCGCAGCACCCTTGCGTGAATTGGGCGAACACCCGGAAGCAGGTGGCCCTGTGAATGTGATGAAGGGCAAATACGGCCCCTATGTGAAGTGGGAAAAAATCAACGCGACGATTCCCGACACGGTCGATCCGGAAGAGATCACTTTGGCCCAAGCCGTGCATCTGATTGATGAGCGCGCTGAAAAGTCTGGCAAGAAAAAGCCTGCTGCCAAGAAAAAGGCAGCCCCAAAGAAGGCAGCAGCCAAGAAGCCCGCCGCAAAAAAGAAAGCGCCGGCCAAGAAAGCCGCCGCCAAGAAACCGGCTGCGAAAAAAGAAGGCTGATTTTTAGGCAGTCCCGTGCACTTAGCGCGCGGGGCTGCTCACGCAGGGGTCACATTCCCGTTAACCGGCCAGCATATTGTTGTACGCATCGACGTGTTTGATAGGTCTAATCACAATCAAAACACTGAATGTGAGGAGAGCAATGACCAACCCCAAGTATTTGCGCCGCACGATGTTGCTGACAACATGTGCCGCCCTTGCCGCCCCGTCTTTGGCGCTCGCCACACAACCGGCCGAGGTAACAGTCACCCGCCGCAACATCATGAGCTTTTCGCCGCAACGCTGGCAGGATCATTTTGAGAGCTTGGGCAAGGGCGCTATTGTAGCGGATTTCACATCGCGGGCGCTGCATTTTTGGAGCGGCGATGGAGAGACCTACAATATCTACCCAACTTCTGTTCCACGCACCGACGAGCTGACCAAGCGCGGCTATACCCGCATTGTGCGCAAGCGTGTCGGCCCTGACTGGACGCCCACGCCTTCGATGATCGAGCGGAACCCGGAACTGAAATACATGCCTCCCGGCCCCGGCAACCCGCTGGGCACACATGCGATGTATTTGGACTGGCCTGCTTATCTGATCCACGGCACCCACGACACGCGCAAGATCGGGCGCCAATCCTCGGACGGCTGTATCGGACTGTATAACCACAAAATCGAGGAACTGTTTGCGCTGACCGAAATCGGCACGCAGGTCCGCTTGTTTTAAGCCGCCATACCTGCACTGCGGCAAATCCCCTGTGCCGCAGTGCAGCGTCTCATTGACAGCACCCTACCCCCGCGTCACAACTTGCCGCAATCACTTCACGGATCAGGGGAGCATCCTTTCATGAAAAAGATTTACGCGAACGCTGCGGAGGCGCTGGAGGGTGTCCTCTCGGACGGTATGCTGATCGCCTCGGGCGGATTTGGCCTTTGCGGCATTCCCGAGTTGCTGTTGCAGGCGATCAAGGAAAACGGCGCCAAAGACCTAACATTTGCCTCCAACAACGCGGGCGTCGATGATTTTGGCATCGGCATCCTGTTGCAGACCAAGCAGGTCAAAAAGATGATCTCGTCCTATGTGGGCGAGAACGCGGAATTCATGCGCCAGTATCTGTCCGGCGAGCTTGAGCTTGAATTCACCCCGCAAGGCACATTGGCCGAGCGGATGCGCGCCGGTGGTGCAGGTATCCCCGGTTTTTACACCAAAACCGGCGTGGGCACTGTGATTGCCGAAGGCAAAGACGTGAAGAACTGGAACGGGCAGGACTATATACTCGAAGAAGGTATCTTTGCTGATCTGGCGATCGTGAAGGCATGGAAAGCGGACGAGACAGGCAATCTGATCTTCCGCAAGACAGCCCGCAACTTTAACCCGCCCGCCGCGATGTGCGGAAAAGTGTGCATTGTAGAGGTAGAAGAGATCGTGCCGACAGGCAGTCTTGACCCCGACAACATCCACCTGCCCGGCATCTATGTGCACCGCATCATTCAGGGCACACACGAAAAACGTATCGAGCAGCGCACAGTGCGCACACGCGAGGGAGCATAACAATGTGGGATCGTAATCAGATGGCGGCACGCGCCGCGCTTGAGTTGGAAGACGGCATGTATGTGAACCTTGGTATCGGTATTCCGACGCTGGTGGCGAACTATGTCGGCGACAAGGATATCACCCTGCAATCCGAAAACGGCATGTTGGGCATGGGCCCCTTCCCGTTTGAAGGGGACGAAGACGCTGACCTGATCAACGCAGGCAAGCAGACCATCACCGAGATGGACCGCACAGCCTACTTCGATTCCGCCACATCCTTTGCGATGATCCGCGGCGGCAAGATTGCTGCGGCGATCCTTGGCGCGATGGAAGTCTCCGAGACCGGCGATCTGGCAAACTGGATGATTCCGGGCAAGCTGGTCAAAGGTATGGGCGGTGCGATGGATCTAGTGGCCGGCGTTGGCCGCGTGATTGTTGTGATGGACCACGCCAACAAGCACGGCGAAAGCAAAGTGCTGAAGGAATGCACCCTGCCGCTGACAGGTAAAGGTGTGGTTGACCGCATCATCACCAATCTGGGCGTGTTGGATGTGGTCGAAGGCGGCCTGCGCATTGTTGAATGCGCCGAGGGCGTAACGGAAGAAGAGCTGCGCGCAGCCACGCAGGCTACACTGGTCTGATCATTTCATCAGATTGAACACACAGCCGTCCGAGATCAACTCGGGCGGCGTTTTACAAAGCCCCTTGGCCACCTGAAACGCTGCCAGCACTTTTGGCACATAATCACGTGTCTCGGCGAATGGCGGCACGCCTGCGTGTTTGCGCACAGACCCCTCCCCCGCATTATATCCGGCCAGCACCAGAATAGGATCGTTGGCGAACTCTCCCATAAGCCAGTCAAGATATTTGACCCCGCCCGAGATATTTTGCTGTGTGACACTACTATCAACCACACCAAAGCGACTGGCCGTATCCGGCATCAATTGCATCAGCCCCTGCGCACCTGCACTACTTACTGCGTCCGTGCGCCCCGACGATTCTACAGAAATCACGGCGAGCGCAAGCCCGGGCGATACTTTATCCCAGAACCAATCGTACTGTCCTGCCTTGGGCCGTGCAATTTCTCCTGAAGGCGCGGCAGCTACCGCAGATTCGGCCGCAACTGGCGGTGTAACATTCACAGCGGGGCGGTTTATTTTGACATTCACGCGCTTTCGCTCACCAGCTTTGGGCGGTTTTACGAATTTTGGCTTGAAATCTGCGAATGGTTTGGGCGAATCCGCATGAACAACAGCCCCCACAGGCAAAAAAGCCATCGCGGCACCCAGTGCCAGCGGTAGAAAAGTGCGTTTCATGCTGCCTGCTCTCGTTTATTGACTGCTTTTTTACGCCAATATCGCGCAAAACAGACCATCAATCCAGTAAATGAGGCAGTCAATCATGGCGATTTCGACATAATTGCGGTGTTTGAGCCGCAAACATTAACTAGAAGATCGAAATCTGGATATTAAAACTGATATTTATCATCAGCTTAGTGAATTTTATCTAGAATAATTACTTACCGCAGCAAATGCCGCATTTGCTGTCAAATTCATGCCCCAATCATACAGCTATATAGGGTCATACCAAGTCAAGCAGGCCTGAATGAGAGCGGGCCGGAACGCAAGGCGGGGTGAGAACTTAAAACCTTAAAAAATCCTTTGGAGGGATACTAAAATGATGACTTTCGTAAAAAACTTCAAGAATGACGAATCCGGCGCAGTAACAGTTGACTGGGTTGTTCTGACAGCTGCTGTTGTTGGCCTGGTGATTGCTGCTTACGGTTCCATCCGTGACGGCGCTGCAGACATGACAGCCAACACAGGCGCGTTCCTCGGCGCACAGACTGTTGGCGCGGCTGACTTCGGCACGCAGGCTGCTGGAAACTAAGTTTCCCCAAAGCACCTAAATTCTTCAGGGGGCTGCGTTCTGCATGGAATGCAGCCCCCTGTCGCGTTTAGCGCAGTTCAGTGTAACGAAAACATTCAGCGGAAATGTCAAAATGCTTCATAAATTCAATTCCTTTACGAAAAACGAAGACGGTGCCGTAACCGTTGATTGGGTCGTTCTTACTGCCGCAATCATTATCGTAACTGTTTCGGCTTTTGTCGCGATCAAACAATCCAGCGATGCCATGGGCGCTTCCATCGGCACCTACCTGACCGAAGCCGATCAGGACCAGTTACGAAACCCTGGCCAATAAGGCACTTTGGCGCCCGCCGGTCCGAACGCGGATCGAAGGCGCCATAAAACCGGATATCGTGATTGAAGCCCGAGTAGTTGGCGGGCGCGCCAAGACATCCAAACGAAAGAGGAACACAAGATGCGTATGATTTTTAGACTCGTGTTGTTAGTCGGCATCGCGTTGGCTGGCGGCGCGGTGTATCTCGCGAAAGGTCAAATCGGGCAATATAAGTCCGCAATGGCACGCGCCGATGCGGAAAAGGCCCAGATTGTCCCAACGAAAACCATTTTTGTCACCACCCGCTCGCTTAAATACGGTGAGAAGCTGACAAAAGACGATGTAACGGCAGTCCCCTTCCCCTTGGCAGCCCTGCCCGCAGGATATTACGAAGACATCGCAGTGCTTTTCCCTGAAAATACAGATTTGCCGCGCGTCGTTCTGCGCCCTATCGAGAAATTCGAAGCCCTGCTCGCCGTGAAAATCACAAAACCCGGTGAGGATGCAGGCCTGACTTCACAGCTTGACCCCGGCATGCGTGCATTTGCGATCAAAGTTGACGTGTCCTCCGGCGTGTCGGGCTTTTTGCGCTCCGGTGACCGCGTAGACATCTATTGGACCGGCGCAGTCGGCGGCGGCTCGAACCGGACAGAAGTGACCAAACTGATCGAAGCGAAAGTCTCCTTGATTGCGGTTGACCAAAGCTCCGGCGACGTAGAAGGCGCCCAAATTGCGCGGACCGTTACTGTGGCTGTTGACCAAACACAGGTCGCGTCACTGGCACAGGCACAATCGACTGGCCGCCTGTCTCTGGCACTGGTTGGTGTTGATGATGTCTCCGAAGGTACAGGCGATATCGAAGTAAACCAGCGCGATTTGCTGGATATTCGTGACGAAGTTCAAGCGCCAGAAGAAGTTGCAGAAAAGGTTTGCACCATCCGGACCCGCCGCGGCGCCGATGTTGTTAACCTGCCAATTCCCTGCACAAACTAAAGTGTTTTGCTTTCGCTGAAGCGCGATACATAAACGATTTTGACACCTACGCCAACTACCAACCGATCTTCCTGATCGACCAGATCATCGCCATTTGCGATTTTGAGGGCATTCCATATCAAATGTCCCCTGCCCTGATGGACCGCGCTTGGGCCAACATGTTCGTCAAAGACGAACATATCGTGAAGTAACACAATGCGCTCGCTCACAGGTATCGCCGGCTGCGGCCGTATGGGTGCGCCAATGTTGGCTGCCCTGCGCGCAGCAGGCCTACCCGCCAGCGGCTAGGATGTTGTCCCCAGCGATGCGCCCTATATCACGGACGATATCGCGATTTTTTCAGAAGACCTGGACACGCTGATCACAGTTGTCCGCGACATTGATCAAACTGAAAATGTTCTTTTCGGGGATCAGAATTTCGCGGCCATCCCCAGCCTGATCCGCATCATCATCAGCTCCACACTTTCCCCGCGCTACGTCCGCGACCTGCGCGCGCGTATCCCGTCCCATATCGCACTGATCGACGCACCCATGTCAGGTGCCAAGATTGCCGCCCAAGAGGCGCGGCTCAGCTTTATGCTCGGCGGGGACACAGCGGATTTGGATGCCGCCCAACCCCTCTTCAAAGCCATGGGTAAACACTTCCACCGCATGGGCGACTATGGCGCCGGCATGCAAGCGAAAGTCCTTAATAACCTGCTGGCCGCCTCCAATACCGCAATGACGCGCCTGGTTCTTGACTGGGCGGATGACGCCGGCCTCGACACCAGTGCCCTGCTCGACCTCATCCACACTTCGTCAGGGCAAAACTGGTTCGCCTCCGGCTTCAACAGCATCGAATTCGCCCGCGACGGGCTGGAGCCTGACAACACAATTGCAATCCTCGTAAAAGACGTGGCCAGCGCGCTGGATGCAGCCCCCATCGGCGCGGATCTCTCGCTGCCCGAAACAGTCCAACGCACAATCGCAGCCCTCAAACCCCGCAGCTGATCTTTTCTATCTTTCTTGGCCCTATATCCTCCGGGGGAATTGGCGCTTGCGCCAATTGGGGCTGGCCCCCTTGCGCTCCAGTGCTATCTTGCATGCCATGTGCAAACTCCCCGAAACCTTTCAAAGCTGGTTCGCCTCTAAAGGCTGGTCCATACACCCGCACCAGCAAGCCATGCTGGAGCGCGCCGACGCACCCGCCCTCCTGCTCATCGCACCTACAGGCGGCGGCAAAACGCTGTCAGGGTTCCTGCCCACGCTGATTGATCTGGCGCAGAAGGATCATAAAGGCATGCACACCCTTTATATCTCCCCCCTCAAAGCGCTTGCAGCCGACATCAAACGCAACCTGACGGCCCCCGTCACCGAAATGGGGCTGAACATCCGGATCGAAGAACGCACCGGCGAGACCACAGCCACTCTTCGCAAACGCCAACGCGCCGATCCGCCACACATCTTTCTGACAACCCCCGAAAGCCTCGCACTCCTGCTGAGCTATGAGGACGCACCGCGGATGTTTTCGGGCCTCAAACGCGTCGTCATCGACGAAATCCACGCCTTGGCCGAGAGCAAGCGCGGCGATCAGATGATGCTCGCCCTCGCGCTGCTCAACACGATATGCCCAAACCTCAAACGCGTGGGCCTTTCCGCTACGGTCGAGGACCCCGCCGCCATCGCCCACCTTATGGCCCGCCACCCCGATCCCTGCGAAATACTGCTCGCCGATCCCGGCCCCGCCCCAGACATCCAGATGTTGCGTACCAAAGCTCCCCCGCCGTGGTCCGGGGGCGGCGCAGCCTATGCTATCCCCGCAGTGCTCGACCAAATCAAAGCCCACAACACAACCCTGATCTTCCACAACACTCGCGCACAGGCCGAGATTTTCTTTCACAAACTCTGGCTCGCCAACGACGAAAGCCTGCCCATCGGCATCCACCACGGCAGCCTAGACCGCGAACAACGCGCGCGCGTCGAAGCCGCTATGGTACGGGGTGAGCTGCGCGCAATTGTTTGCACCGGCAGCCTCGATCTGGGGATTGACTGGGGAGATGTGGATTTGGTCATCCAGATCGGCGCCCCTAAAAATGTCAAACGCCTTGTCCAGCGCATCGGCCGCGCCAATCACCGCTACAACGCACCATCCAAAGCCTTGCTCGTGCCCGCCAACCGCTTTGAGGTTGTCGAATGTATCGCAGCCCTTGAGGCCGTGCTGGACGGCACACTTGACGGTGACCCACGCGGCGCAGCCCCCCGTGATGTCTTGTGCCAGCATATCCTGATTAGGGCATGCGCAGGTCCTTTCGATCCCGAAACACTCTACCGCGGAGTCACATCCGCAGGAGCCTATAGCGGTCTTTCCCGCGCACAGTTTGACGCCTGCCTCGATTTCTGCGCAACAGGCGGCTACGCTTTACGCGCATATGACCGCTGGCAACGCCTGATCCAACGGCCAGACGGGCAATGGCAGCTCCGCGATCCCCGCACAGCCCGCGCCATCAGAATGAACATCGGCACCATTCAGGACACTGACACACTCCAAGTGCGCCTGAAGCGTAACCGCGGCGGCAAACCACTGGGCGAAATCGAAGAAGGCTTCGCCGCGACCCTCACTCCCGGCGATACCTTCCTGATCGGTGGGCAAATCGTAAAATACGAAGGCCTGCGCGAGATGACCGTCGAAGTCTCCCGTGACAGCGCAAAGAAACCCAAAGTCGCAACCTTCATGGGCACAAAATTCGCCACCTCCACCCAACTCAGCGCGCGCGTGCAACGCTTGTTCACCCAAGACTGCTGGCCCGATTTACCCGATCACACAGCTCATTGGTTGAAATTACAACGTAGCCGCAGCCAACTCCCCCAGCCAGGCCGCTTGCTGGTCGAGAGCTTCCCGCACGACGGACGCGCCCAGACAGTCATCTACGGATTTGCCGGCCGCAACGGCCAGCAAACACTGGGCCTGCTGCTGACCAAACGCATGGAAGAATTGGGCCTTGGTCCTTTAGGTTTTGTTGCAACTGATTATGCAACTCTTATCTGGAGCCTCGATCCTGTCACCGATCCCATCCCACTCCTGGACCCTAAGGCACTTCAAAACGGGATGGAAAAATGGCTGGCTGGAAATGCCGTCATGAAACGCACCTTTCGGGCGACCGCTACCATCGCAGGCTTGATCCAGCGAAATAGCCCGCAAGCCCGCAAGTCAGGGCGTCAGGCAACTTTCAGTTCGGATATCCTCTATGACACCCTCACGAAATACGACCCCGATCACCTCATGCTGGACATCACCCGCGAAGAAGCGCTCCATGGGTTGGTCGACTTTGGTCGTGTCGAAGAAATGCTGACACGCACCCAGGGACGCATCGATCACCTCGCCCTAAGCCAAGTGACGCCGCTTGCCGCACCTATGTTTATGGAAATGGGCCGCGTCCCTGTCAAAGGTGCTGCCGAAGAACGCCTGCTGGCAGAAGAAGCCCGCCAGCTCATGGAAACATCCGGCCTAGCGCAAATCACTCTACCCCCATCCAACAAGCCAGAATGGAGAGTAGGGAACTAACGGAACCTGCACCCCCAGAGCCAGTGTTGCTCTTGGGATATGAAAAAGGGTGCAAGCAACGAATGAAGGCGCGTCTAAGGAAAGCCTTGACCCACCCGAGGCGACGCGCCTTGCACCCTTTACGGCCATCGGTTCCCATACCTGTACCGCACCTTGCACCATTTCAAAGCAAGGTTAAGGACGCGTTAATGCTGCTCGGCCCACCTTGCACCCTTTTTCATATCCCAATCCGACAGTAACCCCATTAGCCTACCTATCGTTCATCCCTTGTGGTGTGAGACAGCCTGCGGCACATATTCAGGATGAATGGTTATGACTTCACTCTTTCCGGTGTAGGGCTGAAGGCACTGGCCTCTGGTGCACTTTGGTGGCCAGAACAAAGTTTAATGGTTTTCAGTGATCTCCATCTCGGTAAATCAGAACGGATTGCTCGGCGCGGCGGATCAGCTTTGCCACCCTATGATACACGTGACACTCTAAACCGTCTTGCTGCTGATTTGGCCCTGTGTCATGCGCGAACTGTTATCTGCCTTGGAGACAGCTTCGACGATCTGGACGCCGCTCGCTCCCTGCCACAGGAAGAACGCGACTGGGTATTCCGTTTACAAGCCGGTCGCCGCTGGGTCTGGATCGAGGGGAACCACGATCCGGGGCCAATCGAATTTGGGGGCTCCCATCTGGCGGAGTTGCCGCTGGCGCCTCTGACCTTCCGCCACATTGCACGGCAAGCCGCAATTGGTGAGGTCTCAGGTCATTTCCACCCGAAAGCCACATTAGAGCTGAGTGGGCGTAACATCACACGCCCAGCCTTTCTCATCGACAGCAACCGGGTCATTTTGCCCGCATACGGCACCTATACGGGCGGATTGCGGGCACAATCACCCATATTGAGTTCTCTGATGCGCCCAGAGGCAATCGCTGTGCTAACCGGCCCTACAGCAACCGCTATTCCAATGCCGAGGTAAAACATGGACGACAACATCACAGACCGCATAACCGCCAGCTTTTCTGCACAGACCATGATGCACACAATTGGTGCGGAGCTGTCAGAGGTCTCAAACGGTCTGGTGCGCATCACCTGTCCCATTCTCGAAGGAACCCGCCAACATCAAGGTTTTGGACACGCTGGTCTTACCTTTTCCATCGGGGATAGTGCTGCCGGCTATGCTGCCCTCACAATGCTCCCGCTTGATATGGAAGTTGTCACAGCCGAGATCAAACTCAACCTTCTCGCGCCTGCGCGCGGTGATCGACTGATTGCAACAGGCCGCGTTATCAAAGCGGGCAAGCGCTTAAGCGTTGTAACAGCCGAAGTGCATGCGGAAAAAGATGGCGTCCAAACCCTGATTGCAATTCTGCAAGGCACGATGGTTCCCGTCCCGCGCTAGAGGAACCCTGCTTGCTGCGCCGCCGCGCGGTAGCTGCGGCTGACGGGGACGGCTGCCCCATCGGACATGACCAACATATCGCGCCCTTTTTCGCGGCGTGGCTTGGTCACAGCCTTTTGGGCAATCCAGTGCGAACGGTGAACTTGCATGCCCTGCCCTTCAAGCTCAGCAGCCGCATCACTGAGGCGCATCAAAATCAGTGCGTTGCCCTTCTGGGTCACAACATTCAGGTAATGATCCTGTGCCTCGATCCGGATCAACGGCGCCCGCACCTCAAACGGCAGTCGGCGCTGGAAGGCCTCTCTTGGCCCGTCCGTATCTACCGGCACATGCGGCCTAACACCCCAGATGACCTAATGCACTGCCGCGGTCACCAAACCAACAATCGCCGTCAAATAAGCCCAGTCCGCAAAGCCATCCCAGATGTCAAAGAGCAAACTGTTCAGGACGTGAAACCCAGTCGACAACAGCAAGACAAAGCCGACACCGATCCCGGCTCTGACAATCAAACTCCGCCCTTCTGCAAGCCCGTTTGCTCCCGTGTTCAACCCGATGGATACACCGACAACGCCGCTCCAATACACCAAACGCCCCCCAAGCCCCATCGCCTCGAGCGTCCCAAAAGGACCGGCCACTGCTGCAACAACTGATAGCGTCACCCAGATCAGCAGAGCTATGCGCAACTTGGATATTTCACGAAGCGTGAACTCCATCGCCACGGATTTCCTTGTCATTCACGAAGAGTACGGCGCACCTACGCAATCTATCTGGCCCGTTTCCCCACAGCTTGGCATGACATGCCAACATAAAAACAAGGAGACGCCCCATGACCCTCGCACCACTCGCAAAAGCATTCCTGGTGATCCAGATCCATACAGTCCTTGCCCTTGGCGCGGTGCTCCTGACCGTCGGTATATTCGCCATACGCAAAGGCAGCCCGCTGCACAGGGTGATGGGATGGGCATGGGTCATTATGATGGCTATCGTCGCCCTCAGCAGTTTTGGCATTCACGAAATTCGAATGGTCGGACCGTTCAGCCCCATCCATCTGCTCTCGGCGTTTACACTTTGGTCGCTGGTGGTTGGTGTCGGCCATGCCCGCAGCCACCGCTTAAACAGCACAAGCGCCGCATGACGGCGCTTGTGTTCGGGGCCTTGATTGTGGCTGGCGCTTTCACATTCCTGCCAGGCCGTATCATGTTTCAGGTCGTCTCAGGCGGTTAGGCCCTCGGGCTCGGCCAGACCATTTGCACGGCAGCAAGCGGTGACAGTGTTGGCCAAAAGACACGCGATCGTCATCGGCCCTACACCACCCGGCACAGGCGTAATCGCCCCTGCCACCGCAGCACAGCTGTCATAGTGCACATCACCTACCAACTTGGTCTTGCCCTCACCCTTCTCAGGTGCGTCCAGACGGTTGATGCCAACGTCAATCACAGTGGCCCCCGGCTTGATCCAGTCGCCGGGCACCATCTCGGGACGGCCAACAGCCGCAACCACAATATCTGCGCGACGCACAACATCGGCCAAATCCTTGGTCCGGCTGTGCGCGATTGTGACTGTTGCACTGTCGTTTAACAGCAACTGCGCCATGGGCTTGCCGACGATGTTCGAGCGCCCGATTACAACCGCATTCATACCAGAAATAGACCCGTGGTGGTCGCGCAACATCATCAAACAACCCAGCGGGGTACAAGGCACCATGCTCTTTTGGCCGGTGCCCAACAGCCCGACGTTCGAGATATGGAACCCATCCACATCCTTGGCCGGATCGATCGAGTTGATTACCAAATCTTCGTTCAGATGTTTGGGCAACGGCAACTGCACCAGAATACCATGAATTTCAGGATCATTGTTCAACTGGTCAATCAGTGCCAGTAACTCGGCCTCGGGTGTCTCAACATCCAGTTTATGCTCAACCGATTTCATGCCAACTTCGACAGTCATTTTACCCTTGGAGCGCACATAAACCTGTGAGGCAGGGTCTTCACCAACCAGCACAACCGCCAGCCCCGGCGTAATCCCGTGTTCCGCTTTCAGATGTGTCACATGCGTCGCAACTTGCGCCCGCACCCGCGCCGCAAATTCCTTACCGTCAATAATTGTCGCAGCCATACGCCCCGCGCCCCTTTTCTTTATTGTGCCTATAAACTCATGGCCGTCAGGCCAAAGCGGGGCGGAGGGTCTATCCCTCCGCCCCGCTTTCTTCGTCTCAAAATGTCAGAACAAACCTTCGACGTCACCGTCTGCGTTCAGCTTGATGTTCTCGGCGGAAGGCACACGTGGCAGACCGGGCATGGTCATGATCTCACCGCAGATAACCACAACAAAACCGGCACCCGCTGACAGACGTACTTCACGCACAGGCACGGAGAAGCCTACAGGCGCGCCACGACGGTCTGGATCAGTGGTAAAGCTGTACTGGGTTTTCGCCATGCAGACCGGCAGATTGCCATAGCCCTGCTCTTCCCATTCCTTCAGCTGGTTGCGGATTTTCTGATCCGCCAGCACTTCATCCGCGCGGTAGATGCGCTTGGCGACAGCTTCAATCTTCTGGAACAACGGCATCTCGTCAGGATAGAGCGGTGCGAAGTTGGCTTTGCCTGCATCCGCAATTTCCGCCACACGGGTCGCCAGTTCCGCAGACCCTTCCGAGCCCAGTTCCCAGTGACGCGACAGGACTGCTTCCGCACCCTGCTTGGCCACATAGTCCTTGATCGCCTGAACTTCGGCGTCTGTGTCCGTCACGAAGTGGTTGATCGCGACAACAACAGGCACCCCAAAGGACTTCACGTTCTCGACGTGACGGCCGAGGTTGGCACAGCCCTTCTGGACGGCGGCAACATTCTCTGTTCCCAGATCGGCCTTGGACACGCCACCGTTCATCTTCATCGCACGCACTGTCGCCACAACAACCACAACGGAAGGCGCAAGACCTGCTTTGCGGCATTTGATGTTCATGAACTTCTCGGCACCCAGATCGGCACCAAAGCCCGCTTCTGTCACAACATAATCCGCCAGTTTCAGCGCAGTTGTTGTGGCAATAACCGAGTTACAGCCGTGTGCGATGTTGGCAAATGGGCCACCGTGGACAAAAGCAGGGTTGTTTTCCAGCGTCTGAACAAGGTTCGGCTGCATTGCGTCTTTCAGCAGAACAGTCATCGCGCCATCAGCCTTGATGTCCCGGCAATAGACTGGTGTCTTGTCACGGCGGTAGGCCACAATCATCGAGCCAAGCTTCGCTTGCAGATCCTCAAGGTTCTTGGACAGGCACAGGATCGCCATCACTTCGGAGGCCACTGTGATGTCGAAACCGGTTTCACGCGGGAAGCCGTTGGATACGCCGCCCAAGCTCGCGGTGATCTGGCGCAATGCGCGGTCGTTCATGTCGACCACGCGGCGCCAGACAACACGGCGGATGTCGATCTCCAGCTCGTTGCCCCAATAGATGTGGTTATCGATCATCGCGGACAACAGGTTGTGCGCGGAAGTGATCGCGTGGAAGTCGCCTGTAAAGTGCAGGTTCATCTCTTCCATTGGAACGATCTGGGCATAGCCACCGCCAGCAGCACCACCCTTCATGCCGAAGTTTGGTCCCAGAGATGCTTCGCGAATACAAACAGCGGCGTTCTTGCCGATACGGTTCAGACCGTCACCCAGACCAACCGTTGTGGTGGTCTTGCCTTCGCCCGCAGGCGTCGGGTTGATCGCTGTCACAAGGATCAGCTTGCCGTCTTTGCGGTCCTGAACCGAGTTGATAAAGCTCTGGCTGATTTTTGCCTTGTCGTGGCCGTAGGGCAGCAGATCATCGCTGGAGATACCCAGCTTTGCGCCGATCTCCTGAATGGGTTTCTTTTTCGCTTCACGCGCGATTTGGATGTCAGTTTTAAAAGCCATGGTATTCCCCATTCTGAGCCGGTTCGGCAGATTCTGAGGAATTGATACAAGGGCATCTCGCGTTGACAGGTATGGATTACGACATTTCCAGCCCGCGTTGCGGCGTCAGGTCGCAGTAGGGTTTCTTTTATGAAACCTGCCGTATGTCTGACCTATGGCTTTTAAAATTGAATCAGCCTCCATTGTTTGGCAGGTTGCAGGGGTGCCAGCAGTCAACCCACTGCCTTTTGCTCCGGAAGGGCAGCCATGAAAAACTACATCCCTAGCAAGTCTTCGGTTGCCAAAAACGCCAAACTGGAGGCACCCGTGCGCCTGTGCCGTGCTTGTACCGTGCGGGACTACAGCGAGATTGGCCAGTTCACCTTTGTAAATGATGGCACCACATTCTTTCGCAACACAACTGTGGGGCGCTATTGCTCAATCGGGAAAGCCTGCGAGATCGGCGCGCCGATGCACCCCGTCGACTGGCTCACCAGCAGCCCCGTCGCCTTTGCCGCCAAACGCCACTTTCGCAACGAGGATGATATCTTTCCCCAATCCGCCTTTGACCAGTACAAACCCACTACCATCGGGTCCGACGTCTGGATCGGCTCGCAGTGCATCATCTCGGCGGGTGTGACCATCGGGCATGGTGCGATCATTGGCGGTGGCGCGGTGGTGACCAAGGATGTCGCCCCCTATGCCATCGTCGGGGGCACCCCTGCCAAATTGATCAGATACCGTTTTGACGAGGAGACAGTGGTCCGCCTGCTGGCGACCCAGTGGTGGACGCTGACGCCAGAGGAGATTGCCAAGCTGAACCTGACAGATGTTGCAAAGTCGCTTGATCTGCTGGAGGCCGCAGGCCGCACCTAGATCATCGCAGGCGCCCATGGCCGCTAGTCGGGGATATGTAGCCGCAGCCGCTCACCCAGTGTGAACACACCTTCCCGCTCGACCCATGCTGTCACGCCGCGGCGGCCTTTTGCAGCGCCTTTGATCGCTTTTCCAACACCGGGCATGTCCGCCTCGATCTCGCGGGCGGGCAACATGCAGGGGCGGTTTTCCATATCAACGACAATCGTCGCACCTGATGCCGCTTGAAGGCGGGAGGACGGCGGCACATGGGTGAAATCGGCAATGCCCTCAATCACCACAGTGGCGCTCATATAGCTGGGGTCCAGCGCATCAACTCCCATAGCGGCAGCAATGGCAGTCAGCTCCTCCGCGCTCATCACGCACAGCTGGCGGGTGTTCCGGATCACCGTGTCGCGCGGATATTGTGACAACACACGACTGCAAGAAGGGCGCGTTAGTCCGCCGTGGTCTTCGCCCTCGGGTCCGTCAAACCCCAAGGCCAGCACCTCGCGCGGGACAGCTTTCAGGCCCGCAGCACGGTCCGGCACAACCCCCAACCATGTGATGGTTGCGTAATGGTCGGTGGGGATCAATGCGGGCATGTCAGGCTTCCTTTTTCTGGCAGTGTGATCGTGCCGCCCACAAAAGAAAAGGCCCCGCGCAGTGCGGGGCCTATGAACTTTTGTTGTGTCCGTTTCAGATGATGTGATCAGGCAGAAGGCTCAGGCTCCATCCCGCCGGCGGGCGGCGTCTTTTTGCCCTTGGCCTTCGGGATTGCTGTCACGCTGGGCGCAGAACCACTGTCAGGCGTGTCATCCTCGTCAGGCTCGCTTGGCAGGTTACCCGCCATCACGCGCTTGATCTCGTCGCCCGTCAGGGTTTCATACTCAAGCAGCCCCTGTGCGAGACGCTCGAACTCTTCTGCGTTGTCCTCGATCAGCTTGTAGGCAAGCGCATAACCTTCGTCGATGATACGCTTCACTTCGGATTCGATCAGTTCCTTGGTGGCGGCTGAGACGCTAAAGCCACCTGCCCCGCCATTGGCCTGATAGCCTGCCGCCGCTTCCTGATAGTCGATGTTGCCGACCTTGTCGGACATGCCGTAGCGCATCACCATGGCACGCGCCAACGCACTAGCTTGCATGATGTCGCCAACCGGACCGGAAGACACGGAATCCGCGCCGTATTTGAAGATTTCAGCCGCCTTGCCCGCCATAGTCATGGCGATCCGCTGCTCTGCTTCATCTTTGAACATCTGCAACTTGTCCATTTCAGGCAGGCTCATCACCATACCCAATGCACCACCGCGTGGAATGATCGTGGCTTTGTACACCGGGTCACATTTCGGCAGCTTGATGCCCACAATCGCGTGGCCCGCTTCGTGGTAGGCTGTCTTTTCTTTCTGGTCCTGCGTCAGAACCATCGAGCGGCGCTCGGCGCCCATCATGATCTTGTCTTTGGCGCTCTCGAAATCGAGCATGGCGACAAAGCGACGGCCCAGACGCGCGGCAGTCAGCGCCGCCTCGTTTACAAGGTTCGCAAGGTCCGCGCCGGAGAAACCCGGTGTACCGCGCGCAATGATACGCAGATCAACATCAGGGCCCAGGGGTGTTTTGCGTGCATGCACACCCAAAATCTTCTCGCGGCCTTTGATATCGGGATTGCCGACAGTTACCTGACGGTCAAAACGGCCCGGGCGCAGCAGCGCAGGGTCAAGAACGTCCTTACGGTTGGTTGCCGCAATGATGATCACGCCCTCATTAGCTTCAAAACCGTCCATCTCGACCAGAAGCTGGTTGAGCGTCTGTTCACGCTCGTCGTTGCCGCCACCGTAACCGGCACCGCGTGAACGACCCACGGCGTCAATCTCGTCGATAAACACGATGCAAGGCGCGTTTTTCTTGGCCTGCTCGAACATGCCGCGCACACGGCTTGCACCCACACCGACAAACATCTCGACAAAGTCGGAGCCCGAGATGGTGAAGAACGGCACACCCGCCTCACCCGCAATCGCACGCGCCAGCAGTGTTTTACCAGTACCGGGAGGGCCCTCAAGCAGCGCACCTTTGGGGATTTTGCCACCAAGACGGCTGAACTTCTGCGGGTTGCGCAGGAATTCGACGATCTCTTCCAGCTCTTCCTTGGCTTCATCAATGCCCGCCACGTCGTCAAACGTCACCCGGCCATGCTTTTCGGTCAGCATCTTGGCCTTGGACTTACCAAAGCCCATTGCGCCACCTTTGCCGCCACCCTGCATGCGGTTCATGAAGTAGATCCACACACCGATCAGCAGCAGGATAGGAAGCAGCGAGACAAGGAATGTCTGCAAACCGCTTTCCTGCTGGCTCTCCGCGCGGAAAGGGATGTCGTTATCGGTCAGAAGCTTTGTCACTTCGGCATCGAACGGTTTGATTGTCACATAGTCGGAACCGTCAGACTGGCGAAAGCGAACCTGCTCGCCGTCTAGGGTGACATTGCTCACATTGCCGTTCTCGACAGATGCTATGAAATCGGAATAGCTGATCTCACGGCTCTGCATGCCACTGCCAGCGCCGCCACCGTTGAACAAATTGAACAACGAAAAAACGAGAACCAGCAATACGGCCCAGAATGCAAGATTGCGAAAATTGCCCAAGGAAACTCTCCTGAATACATCTCAGCCGAAAGGTCCTCCTCCGGCTACTCTACTAAGATAGAGACTGACGCGATTTGTTCAATGCGAAAGCAGGAATGAAGCGAAATCTGCGACGATCTGTGCCGTCCAGTCGGCATTGTATCCAGCAACAGGCGCCGCAACGAGGTTTTCACCCCTCCAAACCGCCGGAGAAGCCATAAGTGTGGGCCGCGGCAGGCCAATTTTGCGCCAATCCGGCAACAGTGTCACGGCCTCGCCCAGGGCGCGGACTTGCAAATCAGCCGCATGCGGACCGTTCAGCCGCCAGCGTGTGTCCCAAACCGCATCCGTCGGGCAGCTGAGATCCTTTACCGCGTTATATTCGCGGATAATCCGGAAATGCCCTTTGCGCTTAATGATCAGACACCCGGCGACAGTCTTTCGTTGTTGCTGCGCCAACTCATGCGCCAGAACGCCCGCAAACATTTTGCGCGGCGGATAGGGATTTGACCCCACCCATTGCAGCGCCCGCGCCACCAAACGCCGCTCGATATCGCCGGGAATTGGCGGGTGGATATGCAGCGGAAATAGCAGATCACCCATGTCTTGGCGCACATGTGCCGCCGCCTCTTGCCGTGTATAATGGGCCAGCGCCCCCTGTGCCTGCCTCAGCGCAAATGCCGAATGGTGAATGTTATCTACCGTGATCCCTGCCTGCGCCAACTTCGGTAACAACCGGCGCACCTTGGTGCGGGTATAACGCGGGTCATCATTGCTCGGGTCGTCCACCCACGCCACGTTACGGCGCCGCAAATACTCACGCAATTCTTCGCGCCCTTGCTGCCAAAGCGGTCGCGCCCAGCTGATCCCATGTCGGACAAACCGGAACTCCATCTCGGCCAGCCCGTCAATGCCTGCCGACCGCCCCAAGCGCATCAGAAAATTCTCGGCGTTATCATCAGCAGTATGGCCCAGAGCGATACCGCCAACCCCATTGGCCTGCGCCCACTGCGCCATCAGCGCATACCTCCCGTCCCGCGCTGTGGCGGCAAGGTTGCCTGCCTCAACCGGTCGCTCCCATGTCAAAATATCATGCGACACTCCAAGCGATTTGCACAATTGTGCAACCCCGTGCGCCTCATCGCCGCTCTCGTCGCGCAATTGGTGATCGACGGTTACAGCGGAAATCGGGTGACCCGTTTGGGCGGACCAACGCGCAAACAGGTGGAGCAAAGCGACGCTATCACCGCCGCCCGACACTGCAATCCCGATGCGATCGGGAAGGTTGTTGGAAAACGCCGTATCAACAATATGCAACAGCATGGCATCCTCGCCCTGCTGCATGAGCCAGTCTTGGTCTAGCTGCATCCGAGCTTGGACCGCTCCGCTTCCGCTTGCGCTGCAAACGCATTGTCTGGAAACCGTGCGGAAACTTCCGCCAATGTCACGCAAGCTTCGGAGCTTTGGCCCAAAGCGCCTAATGATGCGCCCAGTTTAAACAGCGATTCCGCGGCACTAGACCCCGTCGGGGCCGCACCAAAGCTTGCCAGATAGGCACGCGCTGCTTCGCGCACATCACCCAAACCCGCCAAGGCATCCCCGCGCAGCAGGTCGACTTCGGCTGCTATTGGAGAACCCGGGTAGGTCTGATTGAAGGTCTCAAGCTGATCTGCGGCGGCACGAAAGTCACTGGATGCGAGCGCCTCCTGCGCCCGCTTGAAATCGTCTTGCTCGCCCACGGCGAGTTGGCTGGTGTTGGTCTGTGGTGCCGGTGTCGGCGCAGGCGCTGTGGCCTGACCTTCACCGCCCAATGTAGATGTAGTGCCCAAGGCCGAAATATCGCCGCCTTCAAGCTCGACCAGGCGGAATTCCAGATCGGCAATCCGGCGTGTACCGTCATCGACAATCCGGTTGATCCGGAACTCAAGTTCCTCGGTCTTGGAGGTGACGCGCGACAGCTCGCTCTCCATCGCGTTCACACGCTCCAGAACGGAGGCAGGCAGCTGTACGCCCCCTGCCGTCCCTGTTGTGGACATCTCGCGCTTGAGCTTGGTCATCTCGACGCTGAGTATCCCCAGCTCCTGCCGGATATCCGCAAGCGTCTGTGCATCCTGCGCAACCGCCCCCATGGGTACGGCGCCGAGAACAACAGCGAAAATAAAAGCAAAGCGCATGATGTTGGCTCCCTTAGCTGGTTTGGCCACCCGCCAGCACAGTCACAGCGCGGCGGTTTTTGGCATAGCATGCCTCGTTCGAGCAGATCTCGATCGGGCGTTCCTTGCCGTAGCTGACAACACGCAGACGGCCTGCGGGAACACCTTTGGACAGCAGATATTCGCGCGCGGCATTGGCACGGCGCGCACCCAGCGCAAGGTTGTACTCGCGTGTGCCTTGCTCGTCCGCGTGGCCTTCGATGACGGCCTGATAGTCACCGTTGGTCATCAGCCAGCCGGCCTGCCCGTCCAGCGTAGCGCGGCCAGAGGCTGTCAGCTTGGACTGGTCTACTTCAAACAGGACGCGGTCACCGACTGTCTGGTTGAAATAGGCGGCAGACGTCGGATCATTTGCGCTACCGTCGCCAATACCGTTCAGCGGCTGGCCGCCTGTCGGATTGCCGGAACCGGCAGCATCACCACCAAAGCGGTTGGGGTTTGTACAGGCCGACAGCGCAACAGCTGCAACCAGAAGGGTCATGGGTAGGAATTTCATCTGTCGAGACCTCGTATGGGGTATTTTGTTATTCCCCCGATGCTACCACAGCGCGGCGCATCAGGGAAAGGGCTACTGCTGGAGCGGTGACCAGCTGGGATCAGATCCGCCTTCTTGAGTTTGGACCTGCCGCAACACGCGGCCGGTAATATCGACGGAGTAGAGCGCCGACGCCCCACCTTCGCCGTGCGTTTCACGCGTAAACATGATCACGCGGCCATTTGGCGACCATGTCGGGCCTTCGTCCAGAAACGATGCCGTGAGCAGCCGCTCTTCCGAGCCATCCGTGCGCATCACACCTATGTGGAAACGGCCTGCATGCTGCTTGGTAAACGCCACCAGATCACCGCGCGGCGACCAGACGGGCGTGCCGTACCGCCCCTCACCAAAGGAAATACGCCGCGCTTCGCCTCCTCCTGCGGACATGATATACAGCTGTTGCGAGCCGGAGCGGTCGCTCTCGAACACGATCTGGCTGCCATCTGGGTTATAGCTGGGCGCGGTTTCAATCGCCGGAGTATTGGTCAAACGTACCGACTGGCCCGAGTTGATGTCCATGGAATAGATATCAGTGTTGCCGCCCTGACTGATCGAAAACACAACGGTCTGACCCGATGGCGAGAAGCGGGGAGCAAAACTCATCGTGCCATCACCACTTTGCAGCACGCGACGCTGCACCGAACCGATATCAAGCACATAGATACGCGGAAATCCGCTCTCATAGCTGGTATAGAGCACGCGGTCGCCGGTGGGCGAGAAACGCGGCGCCAGAACAAGGGAGCTGCTGTCGGTCAGGTAGCGCACGTTGGCACCGTCATAATCCATCACTGCCAGACGCTTTTTGCGGTCATCCTTGGGGCCGGTCTCTGACACATAAACCACGCGGCTGTCGAAATACCCGCCTTCGCCGGTGATGCGCGAATACACCTCATCTGCCACTTTGTGCGCCATCCGGCGCCAGCCGTCCGTAGTACCAGAGAATTGCAGGCCTTCGCCAAGGTTTGTCCCCGACACCACATCAAAGACGCGGAATTTGACGTTCACGTTCTTGCCCGACACCGACACGGCACCTGTCACCAGCGCCTCTGCATTGATCGCCTTCCATTCAGGGAACGAGACTGGTGCGTTGAAATCACTGTACTGCGCAATAAACGCCGAGCTCGGGATTTCGCGGAACACGCCTGTGCCCTGCAAATCAGCCGCAATCACCCGCGCGAGATCACCAGCAAGCTGTCCTGCCTCGCCAGTTTCTGCCTGAAAGTTGGGAACGGCGAAAGGCAAAGGCCGGATGATCCCCTCTTCGATGGTGATCCGCAGCGGCCCTAGCTGGGCCTGCGCACCTTGCGTCAAGCCAACAGCGAAAACCAGCGCCAAACAAATGCTCAAAAACTTCATTTCAAACTCGTCCTTTCAGGGGTGAACGTCAGTTCAATATCCCGCCATTTATCTTATTTTTCAACGGGGAGAGTGTATATCTCTCTTCCGCAGCGCAAAAGACCGCCCGTAATCCCCTTCATCGGATGCGCATCCGTTCGGGGTTAAACGTCATCTCGATTTCCTGCCACTGGCCGTATTTTTCGGCAGGCAGTGGAAAGCCGTCCTTTTGGCACAGCAGGATCGCGCGACGCGCCGCACCAAATGCCGCATCAGCAGTAGAGGAATCGCCCCCCTCGCTGGCGATCATCCGCAGCGAGTTGGCGATCACTTTGCCGTCTTGTGTCATGTTCATCGCAACCGTCACGGTCGTTAGTGCCCAGCGGGCACCCGGATCCACGTTCCAGCAGGCCTGTACCGCCAGGCGCAACGCGTCCTTTTCGCCCGATGACATCGGCGGGCCGGTCGGTACAGTGTTCTCGGCAGAACTCAGCGCCGCTTTAAGAGCTGCTTGCACGGCCGCATTGTCCACTGATGCAGTGTCTTGCGTGGGTGCTGCCGGTGTGGGCGTGGTCACTGCAGGCTCAGCCGGACGCGGCGCCGATGGTCTGCGCGCGGGCGGGCGAGCGGATTGGTTCGGCGACGCGGCAGGCGGCTGCGTGGCCTCCGTGATCGTCCGGTTGGTGGCCTCTGGCGCCTGTTTGGCCTCGCGCGGCGGCTCAACCGTCTCGCCTGTTTCCTCAGGGACAACAGCTTCTTGTGGCTCCGGCTCCTGAACAGCTTCCGGCTCGGGTGCGGGCGCAGGGGTCGGCGCGATGATTGCCGCAGGCCGCTCGATCGGACGGGTTGACGGCGGCGCATCCTGCACCGTCACTTCCGCAGGTGCATCCGGGCTTATCGGTGCGGCCTCGGATATCTGGGGCACCACTTCTTCCACAGGCTCCGGCGCAGGTTCGGCCACCTCTTCAGGCGGCGGCGGGGGTGCCACGGGTTCTGGTGTGGCCACATCAACTTCGGGTGCCTCAGGGGTCACTTCAGGTGCTGCGGGCACAGGCTCGGGTGCTTCAACAACGGGCTGCCGCGCCGCATCTACCAAGGACTGGAACTCCTCGCCCGAAATCATGGCAACTTCCTGCACCTCAACCGGATCGGGACGCGAGGTAAACATGCCGCCAAACAGCACCCAAAGGAGGAGAGCGGCATGCCCACCTCCCGATATAATGTTTGCTGTTTTCTCCGGCGAGGACATCGCTCAGTTCCCGCTGCCATCCAGCGTGGGCCCGCCAATATCCGTCACAAGACCGATGTTGGAAAACCCGCCCGCATTCAGCGCACCCATAATCTCCATAACGGTGCTGTAAGGCACAGCGCCGTCAGCGCGCAAAAACACGCGGTCCCCTTCACGCTCGGCTGCAACCGCGCGCAGTTTCGGGATCAACTCTTCACGCGGGGTCTCGGTTGTCAAAATCTGCACAACACCGTCTGCTGTGATTGTTACGGTCAACGGCTCTTCCTGCTCGGCGGGCAAAGCTGAGGCCGCTGTTTTTGGCAGCTCCACAGGGACACCCACGGTCAGCAAGGGCGCTGCCACCATGAAAATAATCAACAACACCAGCATCACGTCCACAAACGGGGTGATGTTGATCTCGGACATCGGTTGCGCACCGCCACGCCGCCTGCCGCGCCGTCCGCCCCCGCCAGTATTTTTCATCACGCCACCTGCCATGGCTCAGCTGTCCAACTGGCGGCTGAGGATGGTGGCGAATTCGTCAGCAAATGCCTCATACCCGCCAAGGATACGGTCACTGTCTGCATTCAGCTTGTTATACAGAACGACGGCAGGGATCGCAGCCATCAGACCCAGACCCGTCGCCAGCAAGGCCTCCGCGATACCCGGCGCCACCACAGCAAGGTTGGTGTTTTGCTGTTCTGCAATCTCGATAAAGGCGTTCATGATACCAAACACGGTCCCGAACAAACCCACAAACGGCGCGGTTGAGCCTGTCGTGGCCAAAACCGGCAAACCTTTGTGAAGCCGCTCCGCTTCCTTTGCAATCGCGACATCCATGGATCGGTCGATGCGCGCTGTTGCCCCGGGGATCAGTCCGCCATCTTCGCGGTGCGAACGGCGCCATTCGGTCATACCCGCCGCAAAAATCTTCTGGGCGGCCCCTTCCGGCTCGGGCCCGATCTGGTCAAACAACCCGTCCAGCGGCTCGCCCGACCAGAACGCATGGTCAAACTCTTCCGCTTCACGCTTGGCGGCGCGATATTGGATGGTTTTCTGGACAATGATCGACCAGCTCCAAATGCTGGCCGCAACCAAGGCCAGCATCACCAGCTTAACGGTGATCGTCGCTTGGGCAAACATGCCCCATACGGTAATGCTGCCGCCGATTTCGGCTGCTATCAATGCTGTCTGCATGTGTGTGCTCTACTCTCTTGCCTCGGACGGGCCTGTTCTCAGGCTCCATTTGGCTAGAATCTAGCGCAGCACAAGACAAAAAGCGAGAGCCAAGCGTATAGGCACCCGATCACGTTTCCAGCAGGCGACATTCCGCCGGAAGGCGCACAGGCTTGCCAGAGGCACCAATGCAAACAATCAGCACTTTTGCACTGAAAATCAGCACATCTGCGCGCCAAACCTCCTGTACCATCACCATTTTGGCCGCACTCAGACTATCAAGCGTCGTGCGCACCTCAAGAACGTCATCAAACCGCGCAGGCCTAATATAGTCCGCCTCGACACGGCGCACGGCAAAGACGACGCCCGCTTCTTTCATCGCTAGTTGATCAATGCCGACCTCGCGCACCCAGTCACTGCGGGCCCGCTCGATATAGCGCAGGTAGTTGGCATAATAGACAATGCCCGCCATGTCCGTGTCTTCATAATAGACGCGGATTTCCTTGCGGTGGATCACTGCACCGCCTCCGCCTGCATCCGCGCATAAAGCCGCAGCGCATGGCTCACGTCCATCGCCGCTGGCGGCAGCACCGGATCATAGGCCGCACGGATCAGCCCCGCGATGTCAGGTCGAAGGATTGTGGTATCCCCCGCGAACGCCAAAGGCGACTGATCGCGAAACGCCGTATCGGACCACAGCAGATAGGACTGCACAATCTGGCTCAGCGCCAGCGTCTGCGCCGGAACAGCGCTAAGGTTTTCATCCATCCGCAAAAACACAAAACACGCCTTGATGGCGCCACTCTCGTCAAAGCGGAAGAACCGGTACTGGTTGGCCTCTGCCCCCTGCAAGCGCGCCACCAACGGACCCAGATCCGGCACCAACCGGTCCATGCCAGGCACATCCAGTAATTCCGCCCAGTCGGAAAAGAAAAACACCATCAGGTTAGAGCCGAGCTCCATATCCGTCTCGGCCATCTTATGATCCGCCAAAACCGCCACTGCTTCCAGCGCGCCTTTAACAACTTCCAACGTCGCCTCTTCAACACCAAAAATCACAGGCGCAATAGGCCGCCCCCAACGCGCAAAAACAAATTGCCCGTCCGCGCGGGTAAACAGCGCCTCGATCTGTTCCGGTTCCATCTTCATTGTGCCTCTAAACTCAATCCGCGATCAGCCAAACAGGTCAACATCCCGTTTCGGCGGCTCCATTCCCAAATGCGTCCATGCTTTCTGCGCCAACATCCGCCCGCGCGGTGTGCGCTGGATCAGACCCTGCTGCAACAAGAACGGCTCAATTACATCTTCCAGTGAGTCACGAGACTCAGACAAAGCCGCCGACAGTGTTTCAATCCCGACGGGTCCACCTTGATAATGATCCGCAATCAACTGCAAATAGCGCCTATCTGCACCATCCAGTCCCAGATGATCGACCCCCAGTCGCGTCAGCGCCATATCTGCCAACGCACGGGTTACACGCCCGTCACCCTCCACGACCGCAAAATCCACCACACGCCGCAGCAACCGGCCTGCAATACGCGGTGTGCCGCGGGCGCGTTTGGCAATTTCGCGCGCACCACCCTCGTCGGCAGGGGCACCCAGTTTACGGGCATTCCGCTCAACGATGATAAACAGCTCGTCTTCGGTATAAAACTGCAACCGTGTCGGTATACCAAAACGGTCGCGCAGCGGGGTTGTCAGCAGGCCCATCCGCGTGGTGGCTCCGACCAGCGTAAAGGGCTGCAATTCAATGCGCACGGTGCGCGCAGCAGGTCCTTCACCAATCACCAGATCCAGCTCGAAATCCTCCAGCGCCGGATATAGCACCTCTTCAACGGCCGGATTAAGCCTGTGGATCTCGTCAATGAACAACACATCGCGCGCTTCCAGATTGGTCAGGATCGCGGCCAGATCACCGGCCTTGGCCAGCACAGGACCCGATGTCATCCGGAACCCCACACCCAGCTCGCGCGCCATAATCTGCGCCAGCGTGGTCTTTCCCAATCCGGGTGGACCATGAAACAATGTATGGTCCATCGCCTCTTCGCGCTGCTTGGCGGATTGGATAAAGACCTTGAGGTTCGCACGCGCTTCCGCCTGCCCCACAAACTCGTCCAGCATCTGCGGGCGCAAGGCGCGGTCAAAATCTTCCGGCATGCCCTCGGGCCGAACAATCGGATCACTGTCTATCATGTACCGTCCCTAAGCGAAGAAAGCCGTCATGGCTTGATAAGCGCATATTACTCTCTTGGCGCCAGAAGTTTCAACGCCGCGCGGATCAGCGTCGGCGTATCCGCATCAGGTGCCTCACCCGCAGCCCGCGCCACGGCCCCCGCCGCATCGGATGGGACGTAGCCAAGGTTTGACAGGGCCGACAGGGCCTCCGACTGCGCGCTGGCATTCGGTGCGGGGGCGGCTTTCTTGCGTGGTGCAGGCGTCTCGATCACTTCGGCCTCGGCGTCTCCCAGCGCCTCAGCTACCGTGCCGCCCATCGCCATCATCGCCGGGGCCTTATCCTTCAGATCCAGCACAACGCGCTGTGCAATCTTGGGGCCTACGCCCTTTGCCGCCTTCACCGCATTCCAGTCTCCCAGCGCAATCGCACGCCCGATACCATCCGGCCCAAGCGCGCCAAGAATAGCCAGTGAGGCCTTGGCCCCAATTCCCTGAACACTCGTCAACAATCTATGCCACTCTTTCTCTGCCAGCGTGGTAAAGCCAAACAGCTGCAAATTCGTCTCTTGGACCAACATATCGGTATAGACGGCAGTTACTTCACCCACAGGCGGCAAGCCCGCCAGTGTCCGTTCCGAGCAGAACACCAGATATCCCACACCGCGCACGTCAATCAGTACATGATCAACTGCACGGTACTCGATACGGCCTGTAATCTTGCCAATCATGCGCTGGCCCTCGCTACAGCTGCGGCAAAGCTGGACGCCCCGCCGTGATGCGCATGGGTAATGGCAATTGCCAGTGCGTCCGCCGCGTCCGGTCCCTCGAACCGGACACCGGGCAGTTGCATCCGCACCATATGCGCAACCTGCCCCTTGTCTGCGTGGCCTACCCCTACAACCGTCTTCTTGACGTTGTTAGGGGCATACTCCCCCACGGCCAGGCCCATCTGCGCGGGCACCAACAGCGCAATACCACGCGCCTGTCCCAGTTTGAGCGTGGCCACGCCGTCCTTGTTCACAAACGTATGCTCGACCGCAGCTGTCTGCGGGCGGTAGGTTACAAACACTCGCGTCAGCTGCGCATGCAGCGTCAACAACCGCTCCGCCAATTCCATCCCTGTTTCAGAGTGGCAGATTCCATTTGCGACATGGCTTAACTTGCTGCCCGAGACGTCAATCACGCCCCAACCCATGTTTCGCAGGCCCGGATCGATGCCGATTACCCTGATCATCCACTCATGCCTCTCGTTATTGTTGCTTTTTGGTTGCAGTAGCACGAAACGCGAACATTGCCTACCAATTTCCGCTCATGGTCTATTTTCGACCCCAGCCACCCCATCCGCGACACCCATTGCTGCGACGCAGAGAAGAACGAGGCGAAATCGGTCAAAAACGACATTGCTTTTGCCTAAATTTCGCCATAGTTTAAAGGAGTAAATGGCGTTTTTGCTGCTATGCAGAAAACGCATATCAGCCGTGCGTGACAGCCACTTGCGCGAAGTTCTCACTCTGCCTATTTGAGCATCAGATCGCCAGAGAAACTGGCATAACCTCTTAAATAGAAGGACGGCTCCAATGGCTGCTTTTGACACCACCCGCACCACATATGGCGTTGCATCATTTGCAAACCGCACATTCGCTTTTGCTGCCGATCTGGCAAACTCTGTTCGCGCATGGAACGATGCACGCGTAACAAGCAAAGCACTCACAGGCCTGACAGACCGCGAACTGGCGGATATCGGTCTTGAGCGTGGCGATATCGAAGGTATCGCACGGAGCTACCTGATCCGCTGAATGTGATCCGAAGCAGCGGCGCCAGAACCGGCGCACCTGCTGCTCTCGCTTCAAACAAGAAAAGGCCGCGCTGGTAAATCCAGTCGCGGCCTTCTTATTTTGCGCTGTATCACGTTGCGCAAAAGTGCCCCCACAGCCGCCCCTCCCCCCCGGGGGAGCAGACCATAGAGGTCGTTTCGCAAATTAGCGCAGATAGGGTCCAACCTGATCCGCAATGAACTGGGTCGCCGGATCAATGCTCAGGACTTTTGCGCCCATTGTCTCGATGACTGTGCCGTTCTGCAATGTCGCAAGGCGGTCATTATAAGTATCGGGACCATTCGCAATCAGCATAAATGCTTTGAAGCAAAAGAAGCTGAACACCATCAAAACTAGACCTTTGACGGGTAACCGGACACGGGCCCGCTTTGGCTTTGTAATGATGATACCATTTTTGTCGACGCCTGACGTGTAGCCACGGCGAACGAGCTTGGAATGCTTACCGCCGACTGTGTTCAGACGCGCATTAAAATCTTGTTTTGTGTAAACCATGACAGTGGTCTCTCTCAGCAACAGCCCCCACCGTTGTTGAGATAATTTTTAGACAAACAATGTGGCAAAAGTGGGGCAAATGGGGCGCAATGGCCCCAAATGGGGTATCTTCTAGGTCATTTTCCGAAGCACTATTGTCGTCCAGTCACCAATGCTCTCGCGATGGTGTAGATTGATGCCAGACTGTGCATAAACGCCAATCACTTCGTCTGCCTGCTCGTTCAGGATACCCGAAAGAATCGCATAGCCATCGGCCGCCATCACGCACGCCATATCAGGGGCCAGTGCAATCAGGGGTCCCTTGAGGATATTGGCGAACACCAGATCAAAGGGCGCGGCCTCTGCCAGTGAGGGATGATCAAAGCCTGCGGCCTCGACACAATTGACACGGCCCTCCAGCCCGTTTGCCACAACATTGGCACGCGCCACATCTACAGCGACTTCGTCAATGTCAGACGCCAGAACGGTATCCGCCCAGATCCTTGCAGCGCCCATGGCCAACACGGCTGTACCACAGCCGATGTCCACCACACGTTTGCCCACAAATCCGTCGTTCGCCAGCATGTCCAACGCCTTCAAGCAGCCCAGCGTCGTGCCATGGTGGCCCGTACCAAATGCCATTGCCGCCTCGATCAACAGCGGCTCGCAATCGGCCGGCACTTTATCCGCATCATGTGAACCATAGACAAAAAAGCGTCCCGCCTCGACGGGCGCCAGCTCGCGGCGCACATGTGCAACCCAATCTGTCTCGGGCAACTCTGACACCACAAAGGGCTTTGCCCCCAATGCGGCTGCAAGCACGGCCAACGCCGCCTCATCCGGCGCTTCCTCGAAATATCCGCCGACTTCCCACAGGCCGGAGCCGTCTTCCATCTCGAAAACACCCACACCTGTCGGCTCAGGGTTCAATGCCTCCATGGCTTCGCCCAAAGTATAGGCAGGCTCGCGGCCTGTCAGCGTGGTCAGTGCGGTAAAGGTTGGCATCTATCGGCTCCTGTGTCTGTCAGGGTTCGGGTAGGGCGCTGGTGCGGCAGGGTCAAGGGCAACCGCATCTACAGGCCTAAGCCCCTTTACATAAAACCAGCCCCAAGTGGCCGAAACCGCACCAACGACAATCCCTGCGGCCGCTTGGCCATAAATCACACCCGCAGCGCCGAAAATGCCCGCGAACCACAGCGCCGCTGGCAGGCTCAGAACGCCGTCCTTGGTCCAGTTCACCAAAGTCGAGCGGCCCGGCTTGCCCAGATTGTTAAACGCAGCATTCGACACAAACAGCGCGCCAAAGAAAATAAACCCGCCCACTCCGATCACCGCAAAGGCATTCAACACATCCGCGCCCTGCCCGCTCAGATCAAACGCGGCGATGATATAGGGCACCAGCAGCACAAAAAGGCCCCAGGCGACCAGCGTATAAATCAGGCAAAATACCAGCGCATCGCGGTAGGTGCTGCGCACACGCTCCATCTGCCCCGCGCCAAAGTTCTGGCCGAAGATGCCACCAATTGCCCCCGACAGCGCAAATATACCGCCAAACACCACCACCGTCAGCCGCCCAACCACCGCCCATGCAGCCACGGCATCATCGCCGTAAGGGGCCATCACCCGGGTCAACAGGTAGTTGCCCACAGGTGTGCTCATCTGTGTCGCAATTGCAGGGATGGCCACAGCAACAAAGGGCGCGCCGATATTGCGCAACGTGCTCAGCCGCGGGCGGTCAATCAGGTTCATCTCGATGATGGCAAAACGCACTGCAAGCGCCAGCAGCGCAAAACGAAACAGCACCAGACCTACCGCAACACCGTCCAGCCCCCAGCCGGAATAATAGATCAGAAAGGGATCAATGATCAGCAGTACCACGCCCGCCAGAAGCGTCACATACATCGCCTTCGCCCCGTAGCCGTCCGCACGCAATGTTCCCGACATTACAAGTGCAGCCGACATCGGCACCAAGGAGGGAATGCTTATCGCCAGATAGCGGGCCGCCAGCCGCGCCGTCTCGCCCTCGGCACCAGCCCAGCCTACCAACTGCTGACGGAATAGAACGATCAAAGCCGAGACAACCGCCAGTGTGCACGCGGCGATCACCACAGCCGCACCCGCCTGACGGCGCGCCTTGTCGCGATCCCCCGCGCCAATACTGCGCGACACCACAGCCGTAGCCGCAATCATCAGCCCCACTGCAATCGAGACCGAAAAGAATTGCACCGCATAGGCAAACCCGATGGCCGCCACCAGCTGCCTGTCACCCAGCTGGCTCACCCACAGCAGGTTCGCCGCATCCACGACAAACACAAACGTGATGCCCAGCGCACCGGTGGCTGTCATCCGCACCACATGCCCGAGAGTAGAGCCGGTGAGGAAGCGGCCTGCCCGCTCATTCCGCCGCCTTGAGCCTGCGCGCGACAAACACCGTCTCATTGCCCGCATCCGGATGGCGCGGGATCATCGTCGCCAGCACAAAGGACACCGATGCCATCCCCGCCGCCAACAAAAACACCGCCGCAGGGGACGCCAGCCACAAGAACCCTAGGCTAACCGGCAAGAAGACCGCCGCGATGTGGTTGATGGTAAAGGCCACCGCCGCCGTGGGCGCCATATCTCCGGGCGCGCCAATCTTCTGGAAATACGTTTTCAACGCCAGCGCCAGACCAAAGAACATATGGTCCAGAACATAAAGTACCGCCGCCACCTGAAAGCCCCAGTCAAAGAAGTAGACGCCGCCGTAAGCCAGAAACACACAAACCAATCCGGTATATTCGAACATCAAGGCCTTACGCTCGCCAAACCGTGCAACAATACGGCCCAGCATGGGGGCAATGATCATGTTCAGTAACAGGTTCACCAAATACAATCCCGCCACCTCATGCACCTGAAAGCCGAACTTCTCGACCATCATAAAGCCGGCAAAGACCATGAATATCTGCCGCCGCGCGCCTGACATGAATTGCAGCGCATAATAGAGCCAGTAGCGTTTGCGCAGGACCAGCTTCTTGATCTGCGGATGCGGGCTCTCGTATTGCGGAAAGGCCAGCAACGCAAACAGCGCAATCGCCATCGTCAATCCGCCACCCGCCATAAACACGATATCATAGGTCAGCCCCAAGGGCTCCCACAGAACCATGATCACAAAATACACGCAAAACGTGGCAGCCGAGCCTGTCGCCATCAGCCAGCCCATAATCTGCGGCGCCTTATCCTTGGGCAACCATTGCAGCTGCAAGGACTGGTTTACTGTCTCGTAATAGTGAAACCCCACCGAGCTCAGGAAAGTCAGCATCAAAATACCCGTCAGCTGCGGGTACCATGCCGTCACAGCCGTCGCCGCCCCCAACACCATAAGCGAGACCAACCCCAACACCTGCTCGCGGATAATGATGATCAAAAAGATCACCAGAAAAGACAGGAATCCCGGAATTTCCCGGATCGTATGCAAAAGCCCGATGTCGGCCCCGTCAAACTGCGCCACTTCTTTTACAAAGTTGTTCAACAACGCATACCAGGTAAAAAACGCAATCGGCATGGCCAAAGCCATCACAAACAGCAACACTTTCGGGCGCCGCCATGCTGGCTGGTTGCGCGCGTCATCAAGGGTCAAAAAATCTATCATAGGCCAGCCTTACGCCCGTAAATTTACAAAGGCGATAAAAATATCGCGCCCCTGGGACACATGTTATCGCAGCAAGGCGCACCGCCCCCGCTTCATTGTGCCTCTAAACTCATCATCCGGCCCTTGGGCCGGATCAGCACCGCTTAGTAAAAACTCTGCGGGTCGATATCGACAGCCAGCCTCAGATCACCCTTCAACCTGATCTGGCCCACCCATTTCGCCAGTGCGCGCTGCAAAGCAACGGATTTATCTGCCTTCACCAACAGCCGCACACGGTGGCGCCCGCGGACCCGTGCAATGGGCGCAGGCGCTGGCCCGTAGACCTGTGCACCAATGTCACGCAACACACGGTCATTACGCGCCAGTTGGTTACCCGCCTCAAACACCGCCGCCATATCCGGCCCGCTCAGAATGATCCCCGCCAAACGCCCGTAAGGAGGCATACCCGCCTGTTCACGTTCTTTCGCTTCGGCCTGCCAAAAGCCCTCTTCATCCCCCGCCAGAATGGCACGGATCACCGGATGGTCAGGCTGGCAGGTTTGCAGCAACGCTGTGCCGGGTGCCTCCGCACGGCCTGCACGCCCTGCAACCTGCCGCATCAGCTGAAAGGTCCGTTCTGCTGCCCGCAAATCGCTGCCGGACAAGCCCAAATCCGCATCGATCACCCCGACCAGCGTGAGGTTCGGAAAATTGTGCCCCTTTGCCACCAGCTGCGTGCCGATAATGATGTCGGCGGCCCCTTGGGCGATGCCCGCAATCTCCGCCTTGAGCGCACGCGCCGTGCCGTACATGTCGGAACTCAGCGTGGCAATCCGCGCGTCAGGCCACAGCGCATGCGCCTCCTCGCCCAAACGCTCTACACCCGGCCCGACAGCAGCCAGCTTGCCTTCGACTTCGCACGACGGGCAAGCCTCCGGCATCTCTTTGCTTTCGCCACATTGATGGCAGATCAGACGCTTTAGAAAGCGGTGCTCGACCATCCGCGCATCGCAGTGATCACAGGCAATCTGGTGGCCGCAAGCACGGCACAGCGTCACGGGGGCATAACCACGGCGGTTGATAAACAGCATTGCCTGCTCACCCTTCGCCATCCGCGCATCCACCTCGTGTTTGAGCGTCGGCGTAATCCACCGGTCACTCGAAAGCCCTTCGGTACGGATATCAATCGTACCCATTGTCGGCATAACCGCCGGACCGAAACGCGACTTCAACTCCAGCTTGGTGTATTTCCCGGCCTGTGCGTTTGCCCAACTCTCAAGGCTCGGCGTGGCCGAGGCCAGAACCACATGGGCCCCGCAAATCGATGCCCGCAGCACCGCCATATCGCGCGCATTATAGAGCACACCTTCTTCCTGCTTGTAGGAGGTGTCATGCTCCTCATCGACCACGATCAGTCCCAAATTCTGGAACGGCAAGAACAAAGCCGAGCGCGCGCCGATCACCAGCTGCGCGTCACCTTGGCCGACCATACTCCAGATGCGCCGCCGCTCGGTCATCGTCGCGCCCGAATGCCACTCGGCAGGCTTTGCACCAAACCGCGCTTCGACGCGGGTGAGAAATTCGGCCGTCAGGGCAATCTCAGGCAACAACACCAACGCCTGACGGCCAGCACGCAAGGCGGCCGCAACAGCCTCCAGATAGACCTCTGTTTTCCCCGATCCCGTCACACCGCGTAGCAAAGTTGTGCCGTAACTGCCGGATGTCACACCTGCCGCCAGCGCCTGCGCACCCGCCGCCTGATCCGCGCTCAAATCTTTACTGGGTAAATCCGGGTCGAAACGCGGATAAGGCAGATCACGCGGGCTGTCTTCCTCCAGCACCACATCCTGTTTCACCAACCCTTTGATGACCGACGATGTGACCCCTGCCATGTCCGCCAACTCACGCAGGGTGAACGCCAGATCACCGTATTCCGCCAGCGTCTCGATCACCTTGGTGCGCGCAGCCGTCACGCGGTCAGGCTCCGCCCCGCCACGGCGATATATCTTCTGCATCGACGGCGGATCACCCAAACCCGGCGCACGGGTGCACAGGCGCAGCATCGCACTCAACGGGGTCAGCGTGTAGGCTGCGGATTTTTCGAGAAAGCTGGCCATCTCCGCCCGCATCGGCGCCACATCCAGCACACGAATTACGGACCGGACCTTGGCATAGTCAAAATCCCCCACACCGGCGCCCCAGACCACACCGATCACTTTGCGCGGCCCCAGCGGCACTTCGACAAAAGCCCCCACATGGCAACCGCCCTCCGGTGCCTTGTAATCCAGCGCACGGTCCAGCGGTTGGGTGGTCAGCACCGCAACCAGCGCACCGGCCTCAAAGTACATTTGCTGCGCCAACGGGGCTTCCTTGCGGCTAGGGTAAACGGGGGCTTGCCGTCTCCGGCATCACCGGTTGCAGCCCGCCCAACATAACCGCCTTGAGCGCTATTCCAACCGCCAACCGCGCGTAAGTCCTGAAATTCTCAGCGCAACCGTGCCAGAAGTGCCCGCAGTTGCGTGGGGTTCAGCGGAAAAAGGGGCAAGGAATTTTTGATTTCTATGGGTTCCATGGCGCAAGGTTAGGTCATATGAGGCCTATAAATCAGGGGAATATGGGCGGACTGCTTCCCCGCAACGGCAATTTTGGCACATTCGCCTGATAGATCGGCAAAAAAGGGGCAGAAAACCAAATCCCGCCGTGCTATGAGGTTCACAAAACAGGACGAGACAGTATGAGCAGCAGCCCAAAAATCGAAGACGCCCTCCGTGAGGCGATCATTTCGCAACCCGATGTGATTCTGGATGACAGCGATGTCATGCAGGCGCTTATTGCGGCCAATGAAAAAGCGATGGGCGGTAATATCGTCGATCTGCGCGGCATCGCGATGGAGCGGCTGGAGACACGGCTGGACCGTCTGGAAGACACGCACCGCAGCGTGATTGCCGCCGCCTACGAGAACCTTGCAGGCACCAACCAGATTCACCGCGCTATCCTGCGGATGCTTGACCCGCTGGAGTTTGAAACCTTTCTGCGCGATCTGGGCGGCGATGTCGCCGAGATTTTGCGTGTGGATTCCGTAAAGCTGGTGCTTGAATCCGTTCAAAATGATGAAGACCCCGCAGTGCAGCGCCTCGGCAAAGTCCTCAGCGTAGCAGAGCCCGGTTTTATCGACCGCTACCTGACCCAAGGGCGCGGCGGCAATGTCCGGCAAGTTACTTTGCGATCCGTCCAGAACGCGTCCGAACATATTTACGGGCCAAACGCCGAATGGATCCGATCCGAGGCGTGCCTGAAACTGGATTTCGGCGCAGGCCGCCTGCCCGGCATGTTGGTGATGGGCGCAGAAGATCCGCATATGTTTGGCCCCCAACAAGGCACAGATCTGCTGGCATTCTTCACTGGTGTATTCGAGCGCACAATGCGCCGCTGGTTGTCTTGAGCGGCGCGCCGGATACACTTGCCATCAGCGCCGCCGCGCGCGACGCCCTGCAAACTTGGCTGGATCATCAGCGCGCCCTGAAGGGGGCGGCTGAAAACACCCTCACCGCCTATCGTGGCGATGTGACCGATTTTCTCGCGTTTATGAGCGTCCATCACGGTGGCACGCAGGGCCTTGGCGCCTTGGCAAAAATCAGCATCAGCGACATGCGCGCATGGATGGCCCAAACACGCAACGCCGATGTGGGGCCCCGCAGCCTTGCGCGCAAGCTGTCTGCCGTCAAAGCCTTCTACCGCTGGCTGGCCGAGCGCGAGGGCTTTGAGGCCACCGCCGTTCTGTCCACCCGCGCCCCCAAATTCACCAAGAAACTGCCCCGCCCGCTGGCCATCGATGCCGCCCGCGAGCTGATAGACTGTGTCGAAGTCCAAGGCCGCGACCCATGGGTGGGCCTGCGCGATGTGGCTGTACTCACCCTGCTGTGGGGTTGTGGCCTGCGCATATCCGAGGCGTTGGGCCTGACTGGCGCCGATGCCCCCCTGCCCGATGTCCTACGCATCAAGGGTAAAGGCGGCAAAGAACGTGTCGTCCCCGTGCTGCCCGCTGCACGCGACGCCGTGAATGCGTATCTGCGCGCATGCCCGCATAGCCTTGAGCCGCGCGTGCCCCTCTTTCGCGGTGTACGCGGTGGCCCGCTGTCCGCAGGTGCCATCCAGAAGGTGATGGCCTCTGCGCGCATGCAATTGGGACTGCCTGCCAGTGCCACACCGCACGCGATGCGCCACAGCTTTGCGACCCACCTGCTGGATGCAGGCGGTGATCTGCGCGCGATTCAGGAGTTGCTTGGCCATGCGTCCCTGTCTACGACGCAAGCCTATACGGCCGTGGATACTCTGCGCCTGATGGAAGTCTACAATAGCGCCCATCCGCGCGCTTGACCTGATGAACGAGAGACAAAGATGACCATCCAAAACAAAGCCCTTGCCGTTCACTTGCTTACCGCAACTGGCGCCGTCTTTGCCATGCTGGCCATGCTGGCAGCGGTAGATGCAAAATACGACATGATGTTTCTGTGGCTGGTGGTCGCATTCTTTGTGGACGGCATAGACGGCCCGCTGGCGCGCAAATACGATGTAAAGACCAACGCACCCGAATTTGACGGCATCCTGCTGGATCTGATCATCGACTATCTTACCTACGTCTTCATCCCCGCCTTTGCCCTTTTCAAATCGGGCCTGATGGACGGGTGGAGCGGGTGGTTGATGATCATCATCGTCACCTTCGCAAGTGCGATGTATTTTTGCGATACACGCATGAAAACAAAAGATAACTCTTTCTCCGGCTTTCCCGGCTGCTGGAACATGCTGGTGCTGGTGATCTTTGCATTGGGCATCCCGTGGTACATCAGCCTTGTTCTGGTGACTTTCCTTGCCATCACCATGTTTGTCCCGATCAAGTTTGTGCATCCCGTCCGCACAGAGCGCTGGCGCACAGTCACACTGCCCATGGCGTTGGCATGGACCTTCTTTGCGGGCTGGGCGGCGTGGGTCAATTTCCACCCCGACAGCTGGGCTGCTTGGGGGCTGGTCGTCACATCAATCTATCTGCTGTTTGCGGGCTTTGCGCAGCAAATCATGTACGATGGCCGCGAAATCTAGATCAGGAAACCGCCCGCGCCCTCGTGGCGCAGCAGTGCTACCTTCGTCTCAACCCCGCCTGCGCCGGAAAATCCAGTCAGCCCTTTGGCGCCCATCACACGGTGGCAGGGGATAATCACGGGGATCGGGTTACCGCCACAGGCACCGCCAACTGCCTGTGCAGGTGCGCCAAGCAGCTTGGCAATATCACCGTAGGTGCAGGTGTCACCAAAGGGGATGGCAAACATGGCATCACAAACCGCGCGCTGGAAATCAGAACCGCGCACCTGCAAGGGCAAGTCGAACTCTGTCAGCGTACCCAGGTCATAAGCCAGCAACTGCCGCCGCGCCTCCTCCAGCACATCTGTGCTGTCCTCGGACGGTGCGCGCCCCCAATTGAGTGCCACGATATGATGATCATCCTCGACGAGGATCAAATCGCCGAATTGGGTGGGAACAGTGCATGTTTTCATGGCGTGAGTATGGGCGCAGGGGCCAGTACACTCAATCCGAATGATGCGGATTACGGAACGGGCTGAAGTGCGGGTCTGCGCCTCGACCCGAACGGCTACGATCCGGCAGTCTCTTTTCGTCCGCTGTGCGGATGGGGTGGATGGCTCCTGCATCAAACGGCGTCGCAATGCGCTATAGTGCAGGTGTCGTAAACTGCTTATGAGAGGAGCCACCCAATGCATGTTACAACAATCGGCCTCGATTT
>JAQXCD010000003.1 GCA_029252045.1 Sulfitobacter sp. | reverse complement strand
GTGGGATCACAGAATGTCGGCATCGGCACAGACCTGTGTCAGGATCAACCCGACAGCATCGTCGAATGGATGCGCGTGGGCCGCTGGACCAAGGCCATCGACTACGGCGAAGGATCTGCGGCCAACGCAGGCTTTCCGGCCATGCCGAACTGGTTCCACGACAACCGTGATCTGGCAGGCATCCGCGAAGGGCTTTTGGCGGCTGGTCTGGGCGTGGCAACCATAGACGGTGTGATGGGCGACAACTGGCACGCCTTCTTTGACAAAAATTTTGGGGCACAAGCCAATCCCAAAGACATCCAAAATGCTGCCGAATAGGTGGCGCATCATCGCTTCTGGGAGGAACAAAGATGAGTGATACGAACAAAACGACGGGCCTATTTTCAGGCGGGACGGACAAGGCGCTCTTTGCGATCACGGGCGGCTTTATCGCCCTGTTCTGCGCCTATGCTTTCTTCAACATTGACGGGCTCTCCGCGCTGGTGGACAGCAGCTTTGCGTTCTCGGCAAAGTATTTCGGGCTTTATTGGCAGATCCTTTTGCTGGCCACGTTCCTGATTGGTCTGGTGCTGTGCGTTCTGCCGGGCTCCAAGTCCCTGATGGGCGGGCTGACCATGCCTGAATTTTCAACGTTCAGCTGGGCGTCCATGATCATGTGCACACTGCTTGCGGGCGGTGGCGTGTTCTGGGCCGCGGGTGAGCCGATTGCGCATTTCCTGTCACCCCCGCCAGTCTTTGGTGACCTGAGCGGTGACGTGCAGGCGCAGGCCCATGCCGCCCTTGCCCAAAGCTTCCTGCACTGGGGTTTTCTAGCCTGGGCAATTCTGGGGTCCCTTACCACCGTCATGCTGATGCACTACCACTACGACAAGGGCCTGCCGCTTGCCCCGCGCACGCTGCTTTATCCCGTCTTCGGCGACCGCGCCCTGACAGGCCCAATTGGCTTGATCGCGGATGCGTCCTGCGTCATCGCTGTTGTTGCGGGAACTGTTGGCCCTATTGGTTTTCTCGGGCTACAGATGTCCTACGGGTTAAACGAGTTAACCGGAATTCCCGACAACTTCGCCACACAGGTCGTCGCGATCATGGCACTTGTGGGCCTGTATACCGTTTCCGCGATTACCGGATTGGCGAAAGGCATCAAGATCCTGTCGCAGATCAATGTGATCCTTGCAGGTGCACTGCTCGCTTTCATGCTTGTTGCAGGCCCTACAATGGATATTTTTGCAGGCTTCTTTGGCGGCATGCAGGTTTACGCTACGCATTTCTTTGACATGGCTATGTATCGCGGCGACGCGGGTCTGTTTGGCGATGCAGGCTGGCTGGGCTGGTGGACCGTATTCTTTTGGGGTTGGTTCATGGGCTACGGTCCTCTGATGGCCGTTTTCATCGCACGTATCAGCCGTGGCCGTTCGATCCGCCAAATCATCCTGACGCTGTCAATCATGGCACCCCTGATCACGAACTTCTGGTTCACTATCATCGGCGGCACCGGCATCTTTTTCGAGATTGCTGAGCCCGGCATCATCTCCGCTCCATTCGAAGGCTTCAACCTGCCTGCGGGTCTGCTGGCAATCACCCAAGCCATGCCAATGGGGTTCATCCTGTCGGTCCTGTTTCTGGTTCTGACGATGTGCTTTGTCGCCACGACAAGCGACTCCATGAGCTATGTTATCTCCAGCACCATGACCTCAGGCGAGCCTTCGTCCGCAATGCGTGCGTTCTGGGGCTTGGCGATGGGTGTCATGTCTTTGATCCTGATCTCGACCGGATCGGGGGGGGTCGGCAAATTACAAAGCTTCATCGTTGTGACGGCGGTGCCGGTATCACTGATCTTGCTGCCGTCCCTTTGGGATGCGTTGCGGATCACGCTGATGCTGGGTCGTGAACCTAAAGCTGAGACTGAATAATCCAATAACGTGGCGCGCCTCGGGTGCGCCACGTTTGCCACAAATCTGCACATTTGTGAGGATCTGCGATGTCAACGAATACCTTAAGCCTATCCCCAAAAACGGCAGGCTACATGCGCCCGGCAACCGAGGTCATGCACCTTGCCCGCATGGGCAGCAGCCACCCGACCCGCCTGTCATTTCTGCGCGTGCTATTGCGGCGTCTCGCATCGAGCGATTGGCAAGTTGACCGTCCGGTCTGGAACGTGGACGCGAACGGTGTCGGGCACGGCGTTTACCGCGTCAAAAGTACTGAGCGCACATATAGTCTCGTCGCCTTTGCCCACGACCTGCCACCAGAAATGCGGTCCGACCGTGTGATCGCGACCGCATGGGACGCGACATTTACCTTGTTCGACGGTGAACCAACAGGAGAAGATATCGCACGGCTGGCAGACAATGTTCCCTACCAAGAAGCCGGGCGCATTAGCCCCAAGGAATTGACGCTCGCCCGCGCCAATCGCTCGGTGCGGTTATTCGAACATGTGGTCAAAGCATTGGCGCAAGGATGCCAACCTGATCCGGCCGAGATTGCCGCCGTAGGATATCTGATGCGCACCACGGCAGTTTACGGATCGGGCAAGTTTGGCGCATCAGACCGCGCCGATATCGCTCAGCGGCCCGAACTTGCCGCGCCGTTTCAGGTGGAAATGCTCACAGTCTGGCTGATCCGCGCCTTTACCGTCGATATCGTCGAGCATATCGCGACTGCCCGAGGTGGCGAGACCGCTGTAAAGCTGGATCGCGACATCCGCCGCAGCCTTGGTGTTGGTAATTCTACCGGCCTCGGGATGGCCCCTTTCATTGTGCGCCACCCTGTTTTGCTTAATAATTGGATGATGGCCCGTGAAGAGGCATTCGCCCGCGTTCGTGCGCAGCCCACTGCTCAGTCTCAGGCTGTTTCAGACCTGACTTCTGCGCTGGATGCGGCAATCTCAAACGCTAGGGTTTGGCACTCGGAACATCCCATTCAGATCCGCAAGCTGCATGAACTACGCCATGATCTGGCCTTGCTCTTGACGACACTCAATACGTGGGACTGGAACGGCGAACATCCTTGGGATGCTCTTTGGATGTGGGGTTCCCAAAGTCTCACCGTTGAAGGACAAGAGGCGCTTTTGTCGCTTATGCTGGAGCCTCACGGCGCGCTTGTCGACGATCTGGCCGACCACATGGGGGCCAATGAAGCGACGAGTTTCAGGATCAACGGCGCGATGCCCGTGGCCGAGTTGCTGCGCATCCTGGAAATCGATTACGCCTGGGCGCTTGCAATTGATTTCACCTCACCCGAAAATGTCGCCCGGTTCTGGTATGTCTCCGAAGAAAAGCTTGAGCCCCGTTTGGGCGAACGCGCGACCGAGGACGGCGCGGCGCTGGAACAGCCGCTTTGCATCGCGCGCCTCGTGTCAGAGCTTCATGCAACAGCGCGAATTTTTGACGCTAAGCAATCGGTCGCTGCGCTTATGTTGGCGCACCCTGAACACCGCTTTGCGGTACGGCGCGCGCAGATCACAGCGGACCACCCATACGCCGAAGTACAGGACAACCTCATCGCTGCCGACATGCTGCCCATTGATCTTTTGCGCTGCAAACTTGCCTTTTTCGGGGCAAGCCAGTTCGATCCACGATCGGATCGTTGGGTGCGCATCAACCTGTTTGCAGGTGCGCCATTCCCCGATGACATCAAAGCGGGAAGTACCGCATGAGCGTCGAACCTCAGGACCAGACCCGCGGCGATTCCACTCCGTTCTTTAGCGACACACAGCCCGCGCCGCTGTCGTGTAATGAGGCGGCATCTTTGTGTATGAAAGCCGCGCGCGGCGCTGGTATGAGTTGGGGCATGGCCGAAGAGGCCGGATTTGCCGCGGCTTGGCTGGTGTCGCATGGCATTGATGGACCGTCCCATTTGTGCGCACATCTGGAACGCGCGGATGGGCGCGACTGGGCGGACCTGTACCCCACTGTAACCCCCGATGGCTGGCAAAATGCAAATGGTCAGCCTGCCTGTCCGATCATTCTGGGGGCCACCATGTGCGACTTTGCCGACCTGCCCGAAGGACCTCACTCTGGCACAACGATTACTCTTGGTCCGGTCAGCGCACCCCTTCTATTGGCGCCTTTTCTAGCCAAAGTAGCCCGTAGTAACGGTCTGGCTTTCACATTATCTTGGCCGGAGGGCGCGGTCCGTATCGACGCGGATGAAACGTGGCTCCAAGCGTCCTTGCAGTCCCTTGGCGTGCCGCAACTTGTGCTGGCATTATCCACCAAGGCCGCCCCCCCACATGAACCTTCTGCGGTAACCACGCCCAACGCCCAAACCACCGCTACGACCATTGTGGCCCTCAACAATTTCGCCATGCGCACCACCGTACCAGCCACAGAAGCATCGCGCGCAGGCGCTGGATCAAACCTTAGCGATAATGATTAAAAAAGGAAATATCATGACACTCTCCCGCCTCAACCCCGGCCCTCGTATGAGCGAAGCAGTCACTATCGGAAACATAGCATTTCTCGCGGGCCAAGTGCCAGATGATCTGACCGCTGACATTGAAACCCAGACACGACAGGTTTTGGCCAGTCTGGACAAAGTTGTTGCCGATCTTGGTGCGACGAAATCCGACATTGCATCGGTGCAGGTTTGGCTGGCAAATATGGCAGATTTCCAAGGTATGAACGCAGTCTGGGACGAGTGGGTCAGCGCAGACGCCCCACCTGCACGTGCGACCGGTGGCACATCGCTTGCGCGCCCCGGCATGCGCGTTGAAATGATCGCCGTCGTGGCGCTGCCAGAGGCGGCTGCCGCCTGATCAGATTAGGACGGAGCAGCAATCACTTGCCGCTCTGCTCCGCTTTTCGCCCTGCAACTGAGAGACCAGCCATTCATGTAAATCCCAGCATGACCATTGCGGTGAGCTTGAAAGCTACGAACAATGCAACCTGTCGAAGAATTTACGCATGCTGCCGATTTTAGTTATGTCAGCGATGAGTTTGGATATTATCGAGGGAACTGATCAAAGATCCAAACACGGCGTCCTTAGAAAACTCTTCTCGTAGCCAATTTTCAAACAGCAGCACCTCAGGCCGTTTGGAGCGTTTTGACCGGGGCCGCATGAGATAATGCGCGTTTGCAATTGGGACCGCTTCCCCAACGACCCCGACGCGCGGGCGCGCAGCATTCGCCATGTCCACCAGCCGCTTTATCACAACGGCATAGCCGCCACCGGTTGCAGCAAGCTCGATCGCCGCTGTCATGGTATCGACGAAGTATTCGGAAACACCCGTTGGCATCGCAATTTCATGAGCCGCAAAGTATCGCCCCCAATCCGCCTCTTGTCCCAGAATCCGAATAAGTGGCCCATTCTGGAGGTCTTCTGGTTTCCTGACTGTCTTTGCCAAATCGATGCCGCATATCGGGACGATATATTCATCCGAGAGTTTTTCCGAAGGCGTATCGGTCCAATCGCCTCGCCCCACACGCAATTCTACATCGACGTCCTCGAACCCTGTCGCGTCTGTCCAAATGTTCGACACCAGACGCAGTTCGACATCCGGGTGCATTTGTCTGAATGTCGGCAAACGCGGGGCAAGCCAAAGGGCTGATGTTGATATCGGAGCTTTCAAAGTGATCATCCGGCTTGTTGCAGATCCGAACAGGCTCGTGGTTGCGAGACCGATGTCCGACAAGGATTGTCGTACCGTGGGCACGTAGGCCTGTCCGATTTCGGTCAAGGAAAGGTGTCGGGCGCGCCGATGAAATAAACGGCTGCCGAGCCGCTCCTCCAATGACCGTATGTGCAGGCTGACGGCTGTTTGGGTCAGTCCAAGCTCCGACGCTGTCTCAGTGAAATTCAGGTGTCGGGCGGCGGCTTCAAAAGTGCGAAGCCACGTGAGATTAATCTGCTTTTCCAACATCGCCTATCACCAAAAATATTTGATCATAAATTGCATATTTCATCGTTTTTACTTTTAGTACAAGTGGTGGATATCTGCGGCATAGCTCAACACTTATCCTCAGGAAAATGCCTCATGTCTGTATCAATTTTGACCGAATCCGCCCCAGATTTCGATTTCGTCCCGGCAGCGGCAAATGACAACCCCACAGGCTTTGTCACTGTTCTGGAAGAGCAGCCTGTCGAGGGCGGCTTTGATCCCGTTTTCGGTGATGTGACATGGCAGACGCTGATCTCGGGTGACAAGACGTCGTCGAGCGGCTTGGTGTTGGGCGTGGCGACGTTTCCCGCAAACGGTGTATTGCACCTGCACCGCCATGCACCGCCAGAGTTCTACTTCTGTCTTGAGGGATCAGGCGTTGTGATGATGGACGGGCAGCCTCTGCATATTTCAGCCGGTTCCGCTGTCTTCATCCCCGCAAATGCGGAGCACGGTGTAACCGCAGGCCCAAACGGACTGAAGTTTGCCTATGGCTTTGGTGAAGACGCGTTCTCCGGGATTGAATATCAATTTTCAGCCTGAGACAAATCATCCGAATTTTTGGATCTGTCCACCGTGAATGGTGGGTTTGAAACTCCACCAAATGGGCAATATCAGACGGCTTCTTAGACGCGACAGGCCGCCTCGCAGCAGAAAGATGCTGCAACGGAGAGGATGTGCTGCGTGCGCAATCACAGCGCCAGCAAAAGGCTGTTTTGTCCCGCACACCGGACCTCAATGCACCTCGCATCGAGCGTCCGCTTTGGGAATTTCAGCCCATCCCAAAAACCACCGTTTTAGGAAAACCTTGTAACAGACTGAGCTTCGCGCGATTCCAGCGCTAACAAAATCTTCAAGAGCCCGATAGAGAAAAAAAATGGCGCCCTCCTCATGGAGTGGCGCCATATAATTTTTTATAAAGGACTGTTGCGCAATCAGACCTGCTTGTTCACCTGAGTGAAATCCAGCTCAACTGGCGTTTCACGACCAAAGATCGACACCATAACTTTGAGCTTCTGGTTATCTTCGTCCACCTGCTCGACCATGCCGTCGAAATCCTCAAACGGGCCATCAGCCACCTTAACGCGCTCGCCGATCTCGAAGTGGATGAGCGTGCGTGGGGCTTCTTCGCCTTCCTGAACGCGACCAAGGATCGCAATCACTTCAGCGTCACGCATGGGCATCGGGCGGCCTTGTGGCCCCAAGAAACCTGTAACGCGGTTGATCGAGCTGATCAGGTGATAGCCACGGTCGGACATTTCCATGTGCACCAGCACATAGCCGGGCATAAAGCGACGCTCGGTCGTGACCTTCTTGCCACGGCGGATTTCGATCACTTCTTCTGTGGGGACCAACACTTCGTCGATCTGATCCTCAAGCTGCTGCTCCGCTACAGTTGTGCGAATCTGCTCGGCAATCTTTTTCTCAAAGTTGGAAAGGACACTGACCGAATACCACCGTTTTGCCATTTGATCTTTCCGTCCTTGTCCTGAAGCGCGTCTTGCACGCTTGCGAATTCCTAAAACACATCAGAGCCTTGCCCCGTGCCGCCAGCAACAACAAACTGCGCGCGACTCGAATCATCGCACGCCATGCTATAGGGCAGGCTTGCGAACTAGCCCACACGACATTGAGATTCAAGTGTTAGCCTAAGTTTTGCGGGCAGTTTTTGTCCGGCGCCGCGAAGCCGTCCGGCCCTAGCCGAACATATTCAGGATGTGCTGAAGCCCGCCGCGGATCAGGATGTCAACCAGCGCAAAGAATACAGCAGTAATCGCGGCAAGAATAAACACCATAACAGTGGTCAACATCACTTCGCGGCGTGTCGGCCAAACGACCTTTGCCACTTCGGAGCGGACCTGCTGGATAAACTGAAGTGGGTTGATGGTGGCCATGGATCACATCCTGAATTTTAGTGTTAGATGCATCTAGCGGCTGGCGTGCTGTGTTTCAAGGCTGCAATTTGCCTTGCCCCATCCCCTAGCCGTGCAACCCCGACAGCCGGCGGTCCATCGCCTCGGTGTGACGGTCGTCGGCTGCGGCCAATTCGCCAAAGTCGGGCAGGTACAGCCCATCCACAGTGCCTTCGGGAAACCGGTCCAAAATCCCGTCCCAAGCCACAGCAAAACGGTCAAGACGCGCATGCAGCAGTGCCGCGCGCGCAGGCCGGCGGTTTGCGTACCAGCGACCGAACTTAATCATCCCCTGCCAAAATCCGTCATATCCCACGGTCAGGAAAACACCTGTTATGATAATCACGCACAGGACTGAAGTGGTCCTACTAATTCGAACGGTTTTGCGGCTCAGCGAAAATCTTATCTGGTTGGCGTCATGCTACTTTTTGTATCTCCACTTGGCGCAAGTATGCCGTGTCTGGCGTTCACTTGTCGAGAGCGTTGTGAGGCCTCTCAGAGTTGTAGAAGTCAATCCAATTGTCGATGATCTATTTGGCTTGAAAGCCATTGATAATCTCGTTCGCAATCAAGCTGTTTCCAAGTTTAGTTCCTACAGTCGACCCAAAGTCCGTTAACCCGAGCTGGATCAATGCTTGAGACTCGCAAGATTGCTCCATCTTGCGCGTATTGATAACCGCAATAGCCCATACCAGTGCCCGAGCACCCGCTTACTTCGGTGATGCCATCTTTACGCATAAGCTCAGCAATGAACCCGATGTCTTCACTCTCAAAGATTGGCTTCCAGCCGATTTGAATTAATTCGTGTCGAGCTTCGTTGATGTCCATTCCGTATACGCTCGGAACAAGGTATCTTCCCTGACAATACGTTGTGAATTCGCTAACCTCCGACATTGTGAATTGTTCGTTATCATATCGAACATCGAGTATAGGAAAATCTGTTGGTTCTCCCGTGTGGAGCCTAACAATTCCGCCTTCATGTCGGCTTAATCGACCAATAGAGGTATTGGTTGGATCATTTGTATAAATCACCCCCTGTAGATCAGAATTTCGAAATACGGCAATGTTACCTTCAGCTTTCCAGCAGGTCCCGCTAGTGCCCGTATCAATTCGACCATTGAATGAAACAAAGGTGTAATTTGCAATTATGACCTCTGAGGTCACAGCCCAACCATTGTTAGAAATTACAGAGCCTTCTGTTGTGGTTGGTGTTTCTAGGAAGCAATGGGAGGCATCCTCGAATTTGGCGGCATCGTTTGTTGGGATAGATGACATTTCCGAATAGAGAAACGTTTCGTAGCTCTCAAAGTCCAAAAGGGGTTGCCCAAACGCTATCTGTCCCAACGAAGTCAGAGCAGAGAAAACACAAAAGCTGAGTGCAAATTTTGATTTATTCATAGCTAGCAATAGCTCCAATCTCGGCGCTAACTCAAAGTATGGATATTAGCCAAGTGACCCGCATGAGTTTCTTGCAATAAGCCAACTTCTTTGGATGCTTGTTTCAACTGGTCGTTCCTCTGCAGTCAATGGTGTTTCAAAGGTATCGTCCCATGCATACCCCATTATGGCATCAAGAGTACTTAGTTCTTCATCATTACAGATCGCCGCTTCTGTCTAAGTTATGGTACCTGCGCATTCAAAACTCTCTGTCGGCACTAAACGTGGTGGAGCAACAGTAACAAAAGTTGCAACGATGCTCGTAAAAATTATGCCTTTCCATGACAATGTTCTGTAGTTTCCCCACATAAGTTGACGTGATGGCAATATTGAAACCTACCTCCAAATTCGTCGGCCTCATTCAGCAGATTCCAGATCTCGTTTCTTGGCACTTCATGTAAAGAAAATTTGTAACTAGTGATCGCGCGGTATCGATTTCGTCGACTGACATCTCTCCGATTATTGAATTTATGAGGTTGCTATTCATCTCAGAGCCAAGCGCGTCCCCAATCGCCCAATAGAAGTAAGCCTGTATGTTGTCTTTCTCAATGCCTGAGCCGAGGTGATACATGGCTCCCACGATCGCTAACGCACCTTCATGTCCGTCTTCAGCAAGGGGCTGCAGTTCGCGTAGCGCAGTTTCGTAATCTCCAGCTTCGGCGGCAGCGTACCCTCTTTCCCAATCTTGAGCAGAACTAGCTGAAGATGCGAGCATTAAAGAAATGAACGTCATAATTTTGAAAATGGTCTTCATCGATCAGCCTCTTGAGTGCGACTTGTAGTTTTGGCCACTGCCTCAGACGCGTCCCATTGGATGGTCTAGATTAAATGCTAGTGCATCCTGGGCCTCTGGTCCATTGGAAAGAGGCTCTCCGGCGCGGGTGGTCGGTATCCCAAGGCGCTGTGCGACCTCACAGTGTTTTGCTGCACTTGCCATCTCGTCTTTTCACGCCTCGAAGCAATGACGGCTGGCGAGCGAGCGGCATCATGTGAATCATGGGTGACCGAAGGTTGGCGAGGGTTTGGTGGCTGCGACGAATTTGTCAGGCCATTCCACAACACTGGCTACCCAGACGACCCCCAGTGTACAATAGCGTGGCGGGAGGTCGGCCTGTGGTCCAATGGGGAATGGGTCTTTATCCCCGTTAGTTGCCCTGTGGGTGGTTCAGATAACGACAGCTCTCTCGACACATGGCTGGCTGTAGGACGGCAATGGTGGGATCTTCGGGTGCAGTAAACCACGCCTTGGAGTTGTCCGGTGGAGGAAATGTGGTCGACCCGCACGCAGCTTGCAGCGCCCTGCACCAGCTCGTAGCGTGGTGATCAAGCAACGCACTTGGAGGCACCGCAGATGATTAGAAAGCTCTTAATAGGCCTCATGCTGCTCGTAGGAGCGCCAAGTCTTACGCTGGCAGCGAGTTTTGACTGCGACAAAGCAGCGACGGAGACTGAAATAGCTATTTGTAGCGATCCGGAGTTAAGTGCGCTGGATGAGCTGGCAGGTGTTCTAGGGTCAGGACCCGTTAAACGGCTTGATGCTGAGTTGTTGTCATGTTTCACGAACCCCAATGATTTGGGGGACAGATGAGTAATCTCTATTGGCTGACAGAAGCGCAAATGGTGCGGC
>JAQXCD010000002.1 GCA_029252045.1 Sulfitobacter sp. | reverse complement strand
ACTTCGCTTCCAATCCCCGGCGTCTCCACCGTGTCCCGTCCGCTGCCCCGTCGCTCATTGCTGCGCTTCGGTAAGGGGGGTTCTAGGGTTACTTCCCTACAGCCGCAAGTGCTTTTTTGAAGGTTTTCCGTTTTTTCTGATTTTTTATGAAATTCAACGCGTTAGATTCAATTGATTGCGCGAACACCTCATTCTGCGCAGCTTTGTTACGCATCCCTAAGGTCAACTTACGAACGCCATTTTCAAGATATGGTGTTATCCACAGACTTACCCACAAGCCCCCTCTCTATTCTGCACCAAATCACCCCGAATCCGGCCTCGGACAGGGAATCAAACGATCAGTTCTTACGAATCTCCACCGCCCGCATAGCAAGTAGACCTAGAATCGCCGCCATATAGAGGATCGGCTCCAGCTGGATGCCCTTTACCAGCCATATGTAATGGATCCCCCCCAACAACACCGCGACATAGGTTAGTTTATGGAGCTTACGCCAACCCGCTGCACCCAGCTTGCGCACAGACAGGTTGTTGGAGGTCGACGCCAGCGGCAACAGAAGGATAAACCCCGCCATCCCGATTGTGATGTAAGGGCGCTTCCAGACATCCGCCCACATCTGCTGCCACAGGAGGCTCATATCCAGAACAACCCATACGGCCAGATGCAATGCGACATAGGTGAATGCCAGCACGCCAATCGCCCTGCGGAACTTCATCAGGTTGAGGCCGGCATATTTGCGCAAAGGTGTCACGCATAGGCCAACGATCAACAGCTGTAGGGCGATCTCACCCAGCTCGTGCTCCAGTGCCTTGATCGGCTCACGGCCCAAGCCGTTTGTCATACCCAGATAGAGCAGCCACGGAACCGGCAGAAGACATAGTATATAGACAGCCCAAGTCGGGATGCGGCGCAGGGTGGTGTTGATACGGTCGATGATGGCGGTCACATATACTCCTCCCCGCGGAGCGGGTAATCACGGCTACTATATACATCACTTAAAACCAAACACGGGCCGGAGCTTGGATAAGTTCCGGCCCGTGTTCACACTGGTGGTACCTTATATGTCTTTGGGAAGGTCCATTCCGGCGTACAGGCTGCTCACTTCATCTGTATAGCCGTTCATCATCAATGTCGGGATACGCTTGGAAAACAGCCCGCCACCAATCATACGCTCGGACGCCTGCGACCAGCGGGGGTGATCCACTTCAGGGTTTACGTTACTATAGAATCCGTACTCGCGCGCGTTGGCTTTGTTCCAGCTGGTCGCGGGCTGCTTGTCCGTCAGGGTGATCCGCACGACAGACTTGATGGATTTATAACCATACTTCCACGGCACCACCAAACGAAGCGGCGCGCCGTTCTGGTTAGGGATGTCTTTGCCGTAGATGCCTGTCGCCATCATCGTCAGCGGATGCATCGCCTCGTCCAGACGCAGGCCCTCAACATACGGCCAGTCCAGAACAGGGAAGGCGACGCCCGGCATTTCGTCGGGACGCAGTGCAGTTTCAAACGCTACATACTTCGCGCCGGACTGTACGCCCGCCATCGCCAGCAAATCGGCCAGCTCAAACCCGTTCCACGGCACAACCATCGACCACGCCTCGACACAACGGAACCGGTAGATGCGTTCCTCGATGGTCATGGCCTTCATGATATCTTCAAAGGCGTAATCCCCCGGCTTGTCCACTAACCCGTCGATCTTGACGGTCCAGGGCTGCGTCGTGAGGCGGTCTGCATAGCGGGCTGGATCATCCTTGCCGGTGCCGAATTCGTAGTAGTTGTTATACTGTGTGATGTCCTCATAGCTGTTGGGTACCAGATCCTCACCCGCCGCGCGCACGGCCCCTGTCCCGATCGTGGCCAGACCCAGCCAGGCCGCTGCGCCCCCCATCAACTGGCGACGGTTCATAAACGCCGCCTCGTCCGTGACGTGGTGATCTTTGAGGGTGTTTTTCCAACGCATGGCCATGGGCCTGTCTCCTTAACGATTACACTATACCTAGGGCACCACACCCCAACCACCAAACCAAATCATCTAAGGTTTCATTCCATACACTCGATTGTCAGAAGCCCTAGTGCAGCCAATCGCAACACATGGAGGGCAAGAGGTCCGGATGAAATGTCGCAGTGCATCGCTGTAATCCTGCGCCTTTTCGCCTGCCGAACAACACCTTGGCCGAATACTGCCACTGCTGCGCCTGCCAGTTCATGCACGCGTTCCGTCAAGGAAATATACCTGCATGCGAATGTGAACCAAACGCGATCCCCCGTGTATTCCTTCCAATGCGACAACACGCATTTAACCCAACCCAAGGAGATCACTATGTTCCGCACTACAGTACTTTCCCTGACCGCAGCCGCAGCACTCGCAACGTCCGCCTTTGCCGCCGGCCACGCGAAAGACATCGTAGACACAGCCGCCGCCGCTGGTGATTTCGGCACATTGCTGGCCGCCGCAGAAGCCGCCGGTCTGGTCGACACACTGAAAGGCGAAGGCCCGTTCACCGTATTCGCCCCAACCGATGCAGCCTTTGCTGCCCTGCCAGAAGGCACAGTGGCCGATCTGCTGAAACCCGAGAACAAGGAAGCGCTGGCCGCCATCCTGACCTACCACGTCATCGCGGGCAAAGTGATGTCCACAGACCTGACCGACGACATGGAAGCCGCTACTGTCAACGGCGACACCGTCATGATCGATCTGGACAATGGCGTGATGGTGGATGACGCCACCGTTGTCACAGCAGACATCGAAGCAACAAACGGTGTGATCCACGTCATCGACAAGGTGATCATGCCCGGTTCATAACTCTATATAATAGAGCATATGACCAGCCCGCCGACATCCCCCGTCGGCGGGCTTTTCCATGGGCGCCGTGCAAGCAGGCCTCAAGTTGAAACGCATTGTCCTAAGCTCCCCAAGATTAGATTTGAAATTGCCTCAATTCATCCGCAGATTCGCCGAAATACCTCAGTACCTCTACAGGACGACCGGGCCGCGACCGCGATTGGCGCCCCGCCCGGCGCATTTGTAAGAAACTCTAATGAGGTATTAATACATGGCAATTATCAATGAAGGCGTGGACGCGTCCATCAGCGCCTATGCGACGGGCAACTACAGCGTTCTCGAAGGCGATGTTTTCAACGGCGCAATCGGCGGCGGTGACACCCAGGACGGCGTCAACTTTCAGGGGATGACAATTGGTCAGGAATATACTGTCACAGTGACAGTCGATGATGTCTCTGACACAACTGCCCTGACGCTGATCAACTCCTCCAACTTTCACTCCATGAATTACTATATCACCGATGGCGCGGCGGCCTCGCCTCAGGCTGACACCGGCTGGGTTCGTGATTTTGTCGTGACCTCCCCGCTGACCATCAACGGCAATACCTTCTCTTTCAACTTCACACCTTTGCAGCACACCAGCCTCGCATTTCAGGTAATGGGGGATGGCACGCCCGAAAGTTACTCCATTACCTTCAACGAAGCCGTGGTTGTGCCCCCCATCACCGAAGGCGCTGACAATTTCGTCGGTACATCCTCCGATGACAATGTCTCGCTGCTGGGCGGTGATGACACATTCGATGGCGGCGCAGGCAATGACACCGTCAATGGCGACGCGGGCAATGACACCCTCACCGGCGGTGCGGATAATGATGTGTTCGTGATCGGCGCCAGCAGCGGCGCGGATACCATCACCGATTTCACCCTCGGCGCGGACAAGATCGACCTGCAAGCACTGGGCATCAACGCCATCGAAGATCTGACGCTGACGGATGTCGAAGGCAATGTCGTGATTGATCTGGGCGACGGCAACCAGATCACGCTTGAGGGCCGCGCGGCAGCAGAGCTCGACAACGACGATTTCATTCTCGTGGACAAAGTCTTTAACGGCGATGTGATCGACGACAAGGTAAACGGCAAATCCGGTGTTGATTTCATGTGCGGCAACGACGGCAATGGCCAGCTTGACGGCAAGGCGGGCGACGACTTCCTTGATGGCGGCGCAGGCAAGGACAAGCTGACCGGCGGTGACGGCAATGATGTGGCACTGGGCGGCGGCCGGAACAATGACCGTCTCTACGGCGGGACGGGCAACGTTACGCTGACCGGCGATCATGGCAATGACCTGCTTGATGGTGGCGACGGTAATGACATCCTGAACGGCGGTATCGGCAAGGACCTGATGACCGGCGGCGCAGGCGCGGACATCTTCATCTTCGAGATTACATCGCACCGCGACACGATCACCGATTTCGAAGACGGCGTCGATCTGCTCGACTTCTCCGGTTACGTCGGCGTCAACAGCGCCGCTGATCTGTTCATCACCCAGAATGGTACAGATACCATCATCACCACAGGCGGGCCTGCTTCGGTCACCCTACTAGATACCGATGCCCTGCTGATTAGTGATGCCGACTTCATCTTCTGAAGTCTCCTGATCTGAAATGAAAAGGCCCGCATCGCTGCGGGCCTTTTTGCGTTAATGAACGGTCGCCTCATCGGGCTTGGGCCGGTTGCTGGCGGCGACACGGTCACCGATGATCAACCCGTCCGCTCCTGCCGTCACCGGCACGAGGTCTCCGTCACTCACATCGCCAGCCAGCAGCATTTCTGCCAGCGGGTTCTGCAACGCCGACTGGATCACCCGCTTGAGAGGACGCGCCCCGAACACGGGGTCATACCCCTCATCCGCCAGCCATTTGCGCGCCGCATCGTCAAGCGACAGCTCGATCTTGCGGGCGGCCAGCCGCTTGAGCAGGCGCGCCATCTGGATTGTCACGATGCCGTCCATGTTTTCACGGTTCAGGCGGTCAAAGATGATCGTCTCGTCCAGACGGTTCAGGAACTCGGGGCGAAAATGACCGCGGACCGCTTCCATCACGTCTTTCTTGGCCTGCACCATATCACTGCCATCAGGGGCCATGCTGAGTGCTTGGGCACCAAGGTTGGACGTGAGGATGATCAGCGTCTGCTTGAAATCCACCGTCCGGCCTTGCCCGTCCGTCAACACACCGTCGTCCAGGACCTGCAAGAGCACGTTGAACACATCGGGGTGGGCCTTCTCGACCTCGTCGAACAGTACCACCTGATAGGGGCGGCGACGCACGGCCTCGGTCAACACACCGCCTTCATCATAGCCCACATAGCCCGGAGGGGCGCCAATCAGACGGGACACCGCGTGTTTCTCCATGAACTCCGACATATCAATCCGCACCATGGCACTGTCGTCGTCAAACATGAACTCGGCCACTGCCTTGGTCAGCTCGGTCTTACCCACACCTGTGGGTCCAAGGAACAGGAAGCTGCCCAGCGGACGGTCTTCGTCGTTCAGACCAGCACGCGAACGGCGCACCGCATTGGCCACGGCCTTAACGGCAGCATCCTGACCGATCACGCGGCTGTGCAGTTGCTCTTCCATCTGCAACAGCTTCTCGCGCTCGCCTTCCAGCATTTTACCCGCCGGAATACCGGTCCACCGCTCGACCACGGATGCAATCTGGTCAGGGCGCACCGCCTCTTCGACCATCATGCCTTCGTCACGACTTTCTGCTTCAACCAGTTCACGCTCCAACTGCGGGATCACACCATACGACAGCTCACCGGCCTTCGCTAGATTGCCATCACGTTTGGCGATGTCCAGATCGGCACGCGCGCGGTCCAGTTTTTCCTTGATATCACGCGCGCCTGCCAGCTTGTCCCGCTCGGCCTGCCAAGCGGCTGTCAGCGCGTCACTACGTTCCTTCAGACCCGCCAAATCCTTCTGGAGCGCTTCCAGACGATCCTTGCTGGCCTGATCGTCCTCGGCCTTCAGCGCTTCTTCCTCGATTTGCAGCTGCAAAATCTGGCGGTCCAGCGCGTCCAACTCTTCGGGCTTGCTGTCGACCTCCATGCGCAAGCGGCTTGCCGCCTCGTCCATCAGGTCAATCGCTTTGTCGGGCAGAAAACGGTCGGTTATGTAACGATGGCTCAGCGTTGCCGCCGCGACCAGTGCACTGTCCGCAATCCGCACGCCGTGGTGCAACTCGTACTTCTCCTTGATGCCGCGCAGGATGCTGATGGTGTCCTCTACAGTAGGCTCCAAGACCATGACCGGCTGGAAACGCCGTGCAAGGGCCGCGTCCTTTTCTACATACTTACGATATTCATCCAAAGTGGTTGCACCGATGCAATGCAGCTCCCCACGCGCAAGCGCCGGTTTAATCAGGTTGGCTGCGTCCATCGCACCATCTGCTTTGCCTGCACCAACCAGCGTGTGCATCTCGTCGATGAACAGGATGATCTGGCCTGCGGCCTCGGTGACTTCGGTCAGAACAGCCTTCAACCGCTCCTCAAACTCACCGCGATATTTCGCACCGGCGATCAGCGCGCCCATATCAAGTGACATCAGCTTTTTGTTGCGCAAGCTTTCAGGCACATCGCCATTGACGATGCGCAATGCCAAGCCTTCGGCGATTGCGGTTTTACCCACACCCGGCTCACCGATCAGAACGGGGTTGTTTTTCGTCCGGCGGCTGAGCACTTGCATCGCGCGGCGGATTTCCTCGTCGCGGCCGATGATCGGGTCAATCTTGCCTTCACTGGCCCGTGCGGTCAGATCCTGCGCGTATTTCTTCAGCGCGTCATAACCGTCTTCGGCGCTGGCGCTGTCGGCCGTCCGGCCCTTGCGCAGATCATTTACAGCGCTGTTTAGGGCCTGCGCTGAAACCTTACCTGCCTCCAGCGCCGTTTTGGCACCGGATTTTACCATACAAAGCGCCATCAAGACCCGTTCAACCGGCACAAAGCTGTCGCCAGCTTTCTTGGCCAGCGCCTCGGCCTCGGCCAGAACGCGGGTCGTCGCACTGTCCAGGTAGGTCTGGGCCGCGTCGCCTGTCACTTTAGGCATTTTTCCAAGGGCGATATCCACCGCTTGCTTAACCGCTGCCGCATTGCCACCAGCCGCATTGATGAGGTTGCTCGCAAGCCCCTCTTCATCATCCATCAGCACTTTTAGCAGATGCTCTGGCGCCAGCCGTTGATGGCTGTCCCGCGTTGCAATCGTTTGGGCCGCCTGCACAAAACCGCGCGACCGTTCCGTGAACTTGCTCAAGTCCATGGCATTCTCCTTTTCAAAAGCGTCCACGGGGAGGGTGCACCCGCTTGGCGGCATACATCCGGTGTGGACCTCACACATGTTATTTGGATGCATATCCCGCCCGATCAAGACGCAAAATGGATCAAATTTCGCCTGACATCCCCTTCATCTGCACGATCTGTTTCAATCGGAAAGGTGTGGTGACCACGGATAGGCAAAAATCCACTCAACTCAAGCCTTTGTTTTAAAAATATATTAACAATTCTCACAGCTATTTGACGTATACGGGGAAACTTTTTCGCGGCTGAACAGTTTATTTAGCAAAAAGAGTGCCCAACTATTCACCAGAGGCAACAAAGTTCCCGCAAAAAATTGGGACACATGAAGGTTATGACGATGACACAACCAAAAATCCGGATCAGCGACGTAGTGTATAATGCCGCCACGCAGTGCTTTGAAGCGATGGTGACTGTCGACACGGGCACCCACGCCAAGAAATACGCCTGCGAGATCGAAGCACCTATCACCATGAGTTTCGAGCAAGCAGCACAAGGCCTCCGGAAGCAGGCCCTGCGGCGCCACAAGACGCGCAGTGGCATGTATTCGCAGATGCGCCGACAGGTGGCTAATGTCCGTGCCGGACGTGCAACCTTTGATCCGCGCCAGTGGCTGGCCCAGCTTGGCTTTATGCCAAGTGACCGCGCTGCATAAAGCCAAGCTTTGACCAATAGAATTTGCGCAGCCCACTAGACGGTGATGTGCACTGTCCCTGCACACCGCTGAAACTGCGCAATACCAGAGACGTTTGCCTGCCTGCACTGTCTCTGACGGCCTGGCCCGGCCCGCATATGCGTGACCGGGCCTTTTTTCTGTACAGCAGCCGCCCCATCACCTATGCCGCAAGGCGTTTGTCATATCCTGACCCTGATGGAGCGTTTGCCAATGTCTGACCTGATTTCCAATGACCGCCTGATCGTTGCCCTAGATGTTCCCAATGCCGTTGTCGGCTTGGAACTTGCTAACAAATTGGGCGATGCCGTCAGTTTCTACAAAATCGGGCTCGGTATGCTGACCGGCGGCGGGCTGGCCCTAGCCAATGAGCTAAAGCAGGAACACGGCAAGCGCATCTTTCTGGATATGAAGCTGTTCGACATTGGCGCCACCGTCGAGGCCGCAGTGCGCGGTCTGGCCCAGTTTGATCTGGATTTTCTGACCGTCCACGGTGACCCCCATGTTGTGCGCGCCGCCAAAGAAGGGGCCGCAGGCAGCAACATGAAGATCCTTGGCGTCACAATCCTGACCTCGCTGGACCGTGCGGACCTTGATGCCAGCCTGATCCGTGCGGGTGATGTGCCCGAACTTGTCGTCGCCCGTGCCCTGAACGCTTTTAAAGCAGGCGCGGACGGTGTCATTGCCTCCCCCCAAGAAGCCGCAATGATCCGCGCGCTGCCCGAAGCCGCGGGAAGATTGATTGTCACACCGGGTGTACGGCCAACAGGCGCAGCTATGGGTGATCAAAAGCGGGTCACAACACCTGCGCAAGCCATCCAGAATGGCGCGGATCATGTGGTTGTTGGCCGGCCAATCCATCAAGCGAATGATCCGGCAGAAGCAGCACGCGCCGTCCTTGCGGAGATCGCGTCAGCCGCACCAACAACCTGAACGTGTGCCATATCCATCACAGGGGATAATTATGACACTCTCCCCTTGTGCGGCGAACTAGGTCAAAAACTGCATTCATGGTAAGTATGTGATGGTGATACTCCCCGACGAACAGTCTTTCTGATGTTCGTCACCTTCCCCCCGCTAACAGCAGCGGGGGGGGTTTTTAGGAGTAAAAACTGTTAATCAGCATTTTGCATCACGCTCGCCGACCCATACGGACAAACGTGCCTGAAAAGCCGGCACCGCTTTTGGATGGGACAAAAAATCATCTTCTTCCATCAACCTCCACATCTGGCCCTCATCGCCAAATATTACGTCACAGCGCGCCGATCGCGGAATTTGTGCCACAAAAAACCATTTGGCCACATCGCCCTCGTGAAACTCGCGGCACCAGACGACTGCTTCTCGCGGCACATCCAGACCCAACTCTTCGCGACATTCCCGCAATGCACACTCCAGTGGCGTCTCCGACCCTTCGCGTCCTCCGCCCGGAAGATCCCAATGGTCGGCAAATATCAGCCCCGGCTTTGCATCACGCAAGATGACCGCCAGTTGGTCACCCAGATACAAAGCCATTTTTGCACCACCAAAAGGCGTGCCCTGATATTGCTCGACGTCGAATTGCATGGCTCTCTCCGGCTGGTCGCCCTATGATCAAGCATCCCTAAGTAGATCACAATCCCCGCTATGTCCGCACTCTGCCGTGATTGCCTGACCCAGTTTGACGATGCGCGCAGATGTCCTGCCTGCGCCAGCCCGCGCGTGACGCGGCATCCGGAACTGTGGGATTTGAACATTGCCCATATGGATTGCGACGCGTTCTACGCCTCGGTCGAGAAACGCGATGATCCATCCCTAGAGGGCAAACCCGTGATCATTGGCGGTGGCCACCGCGGCGTTGTCTCGACTGCCTGCTATGTCGCGCGCATTCGCGGTGTGCGCTCGGCCATGCCCATGTTTCAAGCGCTCAAGCTTTGCCCGAACGCCGTCGTGATCCGCCCGCGCATGGAGGAATACGTCAAAGCCTCGCGCGCAATCCGCGTAATGATGGAAGAACTGACACCCGCGATTGAACCCTTGTCCCTAGACGAGGCCTTTCTGGACATGAGCGGCACCACCCGCCTGCACGGCGCGCCCCCTGCCGTGATGCTGGCGCGGCTGGTCCGCCGTATGAAGAATGAGCTTGGGCTTACAGGCTCCATTGGCCTCAGTCACAACAAGTTTCTGGCCAAAGTTGCCTCTGATCTGGATAAGCCGCACGGCTTCTCCGTGATCGGCAAGGCCGAAACGATGGATTTCCTGCGGGACAAACCTGTGCGTATGATCTGGGGGGTAGGTGCTGCCGCGCAGGCTTCGCTGGAGAAGGCAGGTATACGCAGCTTTTCCGATTTACTGCGTTGGGAGCAGAGCGATCTGGTTGCGCGCTTTGGGAGCATGGGGGAACGCCTGTTCCATCTTGCGCGCGGCGAGGACCGGCGCCGCGTATCCGCCGACGCCCCGATGAAATCCATCTCGAACGAGACGACTTTTCACGATAACACCTCCAACCCTGATCTGCTGGACGGTCACATCTGGCGCATGGCTGAAAAGGTCGCAGACCGTGCAAAAGCCAAACATCTTGCCGGTCGGGTTGTCACGCTCAAACTCAAACGCAGCGATCATACGCTCTTGTCACGCCGCGTCGCCCTGAGCGACCCCACACAGTTGGCAGACCGGATATACCGCACCGCGCGCGGCCTGTTTGATCAGGTGAAAGAAGATGGCCCCTACCGTTTGCTCGGCTGCGGTCTCTCCGATCTTTGCGACGAAAAAGACGCGGATAAGCTGGGGGATTTACTGGACCCGGGCGCCGCCCGCCGTTCCGATGCGGAGCGCGCCACAGATGCAATCCGCGGTCGCTTTGGCGCAAAGGCCATTGTTAAGGGGCGGACATTGCGATGAAGCGGGAGGGGGCCAGCCCCCGTCTTTGCTAAGGCAAAGACTCCCCCGGAGGATTTACGGCCAAATGAGATGAGCGGCCGTTATTCTGCAGCCAGCGGGATGCGGCCCTCCCCGATTTTGGCCACTTCTTTCACCACGCCCCGCAATGCGGCCTGAACGGCTTCAAAGTTACCATTCGGGCGAATCAACTGCTCGTTCATGTAAAGCGAGCGGTCAATTTCCACCTGAATTGCATGTTGGCCCTTCGAAGGTTTGCCGTAGGCCTGCGTAATATAGGCCCCTGCAAATGGCGCATTCCGTGTCACAATGAACCCTGCGCTCGAAAACGCAGCCTCGATGCGGTCCACGACATCACCACTGGCCGCCGCGCCGAAACGGTCTCCCAGAACAACATCGGGGCGTCGCATGCCCGCGCGCGCCACACCATCCATCGCCTCATGCGGCATCGAATGACAATCGATCAGCACAGTCTGCCCGTGGCGGGCATGTGCTGTGTCCAGCAGGCTCTGCAGACGGTTGTGATAAGGATCCCAGTAGCGGGCGATCCGGTCTTCGGCCTCATACATCGTCATCTTACCGCGATAAATCGCACGTCCGTTTGCCACGACGCGTGGGATAACCCCAAGGCCCGATGCGACTCGCGGGTTATGCCCCGTGCGGCGAACCCCTTCGATCAGAGCGGGATCAAGCTCGTCCCGCGCGCGATTGAGATCAACGTAGGCCCGCGGGGCACCTGCCTTGATAAAGGCTGCGCCGTATTCCGACGCGCACTCAAAAAGCTGATCAACAAAAGCATCTTCGGACGAGCGGATTGCGTGTTCGTTCAAAACCGTCTTCCGCAAGAAGGACCAGCTATAGTCACGCCCCGAATGCGGTGAAGCAAATACAACACATGACGCAGGCGCTGCGGGCAATAAAACATCAAAAGCAGTGGCGGGCATATGTGTATCCTTTCAAATAAAAGACATAGCGTAGTTTGTCACAAAGCCAAAAGCCCTTGATCACGCTTGCGACTCCTTTTATAGCACGCGGACGGCGCGGTGATTTCGCGCCCCATTTTTGTTTGGGGTTCGGTCAGCGCGTTCATATAAGTGGGTGATTAGCTCAGCGGTAGAGCACTTCGTTGACATCGAAGGGGTCACTGGTTCGATCCCAGTATCGCCCACCATGTATTCACTGGCGTATCCGTCTAACGGCTGCGCTGCCCGTAAACCGGCGCTGAACCGCGCCCTAAAAACTGGAAGGATCGAACCCATGAAAGTTCGCAATTCGCTCCGCTCGCTGAAAAACCGGCACCGTGACTGCCGCGTTGTGCGTCGCAAAGGCCGCGTTTACGTGATCAACAAGACCCAGCGTCGCTTCAAAGCCCGTCAGGGTTGAGCCGCGCACAGCTGGCGACTTAAAAAGGCTGCTCCCGCCGGAGCGGCCTTTTTGTTGTTTCTGCAGTTGAATTAACTCCAGCCAGCCGGGTCAAGCTGGAACACATCGGCCAGTTTCGCGTAGACGTCAGGCTCTGCCGCGCGCAGGTCGACCGCCCTCTCGAAGAATGCTTCTACGGACGTGGCAAAATACTCCTCATGCCCAGTTGCACCGTATGGGTCGATGACAGTCTGTCGCCCCTGCGCCGCGAGGCGCTGATGACGCGCAAAACCGTCCAAAAACACCTCTACCCATTTTGCATGGCTTTGCGCTCTATTAAGAAGCGGCACACCATCTGTGCGTCCTGAACGATCATCAAATTGATGGGCAAATTCGTGTATTACAACATTATGGCCGTCATGGTCGTCCAGCGCGCCCTGTTGGCTATGCGCCCACGACAGGATAACAGGCCCGCGTGACCAGCTTTCCCCCGTACGTACCGTTTCGGTTTGCGTCACCACAAACCCGTCCACTTGTGTGCCCTTTGATTTGAAAGCACCCGGATAGACCATGATTGTCGTCAAATTGTCATACCAGGCATCTGTATTCACAACGAGCAGACAGGCCTGCGCCGCAATAGACAACGCCATTTCCTCGGTCACATCCAGCCCGTTACAGCCTTGAAACTCAACCTGATCCAGAAACAGGCAAATCTTGCCTTCCAATTTTTCGCGCAACTCTGGAGGCATCCGTGCCACCAATGGCACCTGCTGCGCAATCACGGCATGATCATGTTCTGTCAGCAAGCTACGGAGCAAGCCTTCACGCCGCCGTTTACGCGCCCGCACCCCGTACATTACACCCGCAGCAATCAGAGCAACCATCAGCAAGAATATCGTCATTTCCGCACTCCACCATCCACGCGGGGCACCAGTATCCGCCACAACACAACCAGTTGTGACCTAGATAACGAAAAGGTGCACCCCCTTGTGCAGCAAGCAGGAAAAGTCGTTACTGCCCTCCGAACCCTACATGAAGGAACTCATCACATGACCGATACATATACACCGCCGAAAGTCTGGACATGGGAGTCAGAGAACGGCGGACAGTTCGCCTCCATCAATCGCCCTATCGCGGGGCCCACCCATGAAAAGGAACTCCGGGTCGGAAAACACCCGATACAACTCTATTCGCTGGCCACGCCAAACGGAGTAAAAGTCACTATTCTACTCGAAGAGCTTCTGGCTGCAGGTCACGCAGGTGCAGAATACGACGCATGGCTGGTAAACATCCGTGAGGGTACGCAATTCGGCTCCGGTTTTGTAGATGTGAACCCCAATTCCAAAATCCCCGCTCTGATGGACCACTCTACCGACACCCCTCAACGTGTATTCGAGAGCGGCGCAATCCTGCTGTATCTTGCAGAAAAATTCGGCGCTTTCATCCCGACCTACCCCGCGCAGAAAACCGAAATGATGAGCTGGCTATTCTGGCAGATGGGATCCGCCCCCTATCTGGGTGGCGGCTTTGGCCACTTCTACGCCTACGCCCCAGAAAAATTCGAATACCCAATCAACCGCTTCTCAATGGAGACAAAGCGCCAGCTGGACGTCATGGATCGCCATTTGGCTGAAAACAAATGGTTCGCAGGCGAATATTCGATCGCAGATATCGCCATCTGGTCGTGGTACGGCCAATTGGTTCTGGGCCGCCTATACTCCGCAGCAGAATTCCTCGACGTTGCCTCCTACAAAAACGTTATGCGTTGGGCAAAAGAAATTGATGCGCGCCCCGCCGTCACCCGCGGCCGCATGGTAAACCGAGCCTTTGGCGATGATCTGGCCATGCAACTGCACGAGCGCCATGATGCCAGTGATTTTGACACCAAGACCCAAGACAAGATCACCAAGGCCTGACCCGCGCCGCGCGCGCCAGCTATTACGGTCTGCGCGGCCTGCCTTCTTTATTGTGCTCTTAAACTCAATCCTGTCGCCAACCACAGGCGAAAACACCTGAGTTCAGGTGCCACAGTTCTCAGCGGCGCCCCACCTGACGGCAAATCAGGATAACCGGCAACAGCCCCATTGCAACAATCACAAGACTGGGCACAGCGGCGCCTTCCAACCGTTCGTCACTCGCCAGCCGGTAGGCTTGAACTGCAAGTGTATCAAAGTTGAATGGTCGCATGATCAATGTGGCGGGCAGTTCTTTCATCACATCCACAAACACAATCAACAGCGCCGTTAGAAGGCTAGGCGCGAGAATCGGAAGATGGACACGCCGCAATGTGCCCAGCGGGCCCTGCCCCAAGGATCTCGAGGCAGAATCCATGTTCACATGTACCATCGCCTGCCCCCCCTCATACGCCCCGAGTGCAGCAGCAAGGAACCGCACCATATAGGCAATGACCAGCAACCAGATGGAGCCTGTAATCAACAACCCCGTTGAGATATCGAATGTGCTGCGCATCCACGCATCCAAGGCGTTGTCAAAGGCAGCAAATGGCACCAGCAACCCGACCGCGATCACGCCACCGGGAACAGCATAGCCCAAGCGGGCAACATAGGTAGCACTCTGCGCTAAACGCCCACCCTGCATACGCTGGAAATACCCAACACAGATTGCGGCCAGAACCGTCACAACTGCTGCCACTGAAGCAAGAGTGGCCGAATTCTGGATGAACCCCAGATAACGGGCACTTAGCAGGTTCTGCTCTGATCCCAGACCCATCGAGAAAAGAACGACAATCGGCAGCAAGGCACCAAACAAAACCGGTATGCCACACAACAGCACTGCCGCCACGGCCTGCCACTTCCGCAACGGGATCGCCGGTGCTGCTTTCGACTGCCGTGCCGGGTCGTGATATTTTGCGTCCCCCCGCTGGAGCCGCTCCAGCATCGCCAACAGCAAAGCAAAGCTTAGCAGGCATAGCGCAAGCTGGGCCGCACCCACGCGGTCAAACAACGAAAACCAACTGGTGTAGATGCCAGTGGCAAAGGTCTGCACACCGAAATAGGCCACCGTGCCGAAATCCGCTACAGTTTCCATTACGGTCAGCAGCACCCCCCCTGCAATGGCAGGGCGTGCAAGCGGCAAACTGACTTTGAAAAAAGCCGCCCAAGGCGAAGACCCCAAAGCGCGGGCGGCGAGGAATGTTGTCCCGCTCTGCTGCAGGAATGCTGCACGGGCCAGCAAATAGACATATGGATAGAGAACAAGGACCAGCATGACTGCCGCCCCGCCAAGCGAGCGTATCTCAGGGAACCAATAATCGCGCGGTCCCCACCCTGTCACGCTCCGTAGGGTGGTCTGCACAACCCCCGGATGGTCCAGAATATGGGTATAGGCATACGCCAGCACATAGGCTGGGAATGCCAGCGGCAGAACCAGCGCAATCTCAAAGAACCGGACACCCGGAAAACGCGTCATCGTAACCAGCCATGCAGCGCCCACACCAATTGCAAATGTACCGCAGGCGACCAAAACAACCAGCGTCAGGGTCGTGCGCGCGTAGCCACCTAAAACCGTCTCCGCCAACAGCTGAACTGTCTGTGTCCCGCCAGACAGGGCCGCAACAAGCACCGCAATCATCGGCAATGCACATAGGCACGCGATAAAAAGAGCAATCCACGACAGCGCCCGCGCACCGTCACGGGTGGTCTTGGTCAAAGAGGTGTCTGCGTTGCTCATAGCCCTATGTCGACTATTTTAGTCGGAATGAAAAGTGGGGCAATGCCCCAACTTTTAGACCATTCCTCAATCGTAGGTGCGCTGATCCTCGATCACCAAGCCGTCTTTGGGCAGGCTGTCAGGTGCCACCACTTCAATGCGGCCTTTAAGCTTCAGCAATGCGGCAACGGAGGTGGCATATGCCTCTGCATCTGGTGACGCGCTCTCGATCTTGACCGTCATCACATCGTGCTCACCCTCGCGGGTTGCAATCACGCGCGCGCGGGTGATCTCGCTGTGATGTGCGACCAGTTGCGCCACCTGCTCGGGACGCACAAACATCCCTTTGATTTTGGTGGTCTGGTCCGCACGGCCCATCCAGCCCTTAATCCGCATGTTGGTACGGCCACAGGGAGATTCGCCCGCCAATACAGCACTCAGATCACCGGTCGCAAAACGGATCAGCGGGTAATCAGGGTTCAATGTAGTTACCACCACTTCGCCCACTTCGCCTTCTGGCACGGGATTGCCGGTACCGGGGGTTACAATCTCGACGATCACACCCTCATCCACAATCATACCTTCGGCAGCCGGAGATTCGTACGCGATGTTGCCCAAGTCGGCAGTGGCATAGCACTGGAGGCAAGTGATGCCCCGGTCGGCGTACCAAGCACGCAGGCTGGGAAACAGCGCGCCGCCGCCCACTGCCGCGCGGGTGATGCCAAGGGTCACGCCCATCTCGTCCGCTTTCTCAAGGATGATCTTGAGATAGTCTGGCGTGCCCGCATAGGCGGTTGTACCAATATCGCGCGCCGCAATCACTTGCAGCTCTGTCTGGCCGGTCCCCGCTGGCAGAACAGCAGCCCCAACAGCGCGTGCACCACTCTCGAAAATCATACCAGCCGGTGTCAGGTGGTAGCCAAAGCAATTGTGCACAACGTCACCCGCGCCGATGCCCATCCCATGCAAGAAGCGCCCCATACGCCACCAGTCAGGGTCAGTAGAAGAAGGCTCGTAAATCGGACCCGGAGACTGGAAGATATGGCTAAACCCGTGTGCCGGTTTGGTCGTGAACCCCCCGAAGGGCGCAGAAGCGGCCTGTGCTTTCCCAAGCTCTGACTTGCGCAATACTGGCAGTGCTGCCAGTGCCTCCCGGCTGGTAATTGTAGCCGGATCGATATGATCAAGCGCACCGGCGTAACCCGCTAGCGCTTTGGCGCGGGCAATCTGTTCGGGTAGCGTGCGGCCAAGATCGGCAGCACGTTGAGCAGAATTGCGGGTTTCTAGATTGTCGAAGTTGCTCATATCAATCACTCGTTTTCGCGCAGGCCTGCGCCTACTCATCTGTTGGAAGGGTTATACCGAAACGCCGAACAAACGTCCGACCCCTGCGGTAACGGCCATGGCAAGCCCGCCCCAAACGACAACCCGCAACGCGGCAGGGCCGATAGCGGCCCCACCCGCAATCGCACCCAAAGCACCAAGGCCCGTAAGCGCGATAAGGGTGACAACTACGACGGTCGGGATCAGTACTGCGGCAGGGGCCAACACGGCCGCAATCAGGGGAATTGCGGCGAAGGCACTGAACGTCATCGCGGACGCCACTGCTGCCAACAACGGTTGGGCCGATTGCTCATCGGTGAGGCCCAGCTCATCGCGCACATGGGCGCCCAGTGCATCACTTTCGGTCAACTCGCGCGCCACTTGGCGTGCTGTTGCTTCGGACAGGCCCCGTGCCACATAAATCGCTGCCAGTTCGGCCTCTTCGCCAATCGGGTCATCAAGAAGTGCCTGCTTTTCGCGGGCAATATCAGCGTTCTCCAGATCAGCCTGAGAGGATACACTGACATACTCCCCTGCCGCCATCGACATAGCGCCGGCCGCCAGTCCCGCCGCGCCCGCAATCAGAACGGCACGCGTCGACGGGTCGGCGGCGGCAACGCCGACAATCAGGGAAGCAACCGAGACAATACCATCATTTGCGCCCAGTACAGCTGCACGCAACCAGCCGACGCGGTCCACCAGATGTGGATCATCGCCATGTGCAGTAGGTTCCATATTATGACAGCCAGCGCTTGCGACGGCGGTAGCTGCGAACATCACGGAAGGATTTACGACCGTTGTCGGACATGCCGAGATAGAACTCTTTCACGTCTTGATTTTCACGCAGGTCGGCAGCGGGGCCATCCATCACCACACGACCGCTCTCCAGAATATAGCCGTAGTGTGCAAACCGCAGTGCTACGTTTGTGTTCTGTTCGGCCAGCAGGAAGGTCACGCCTTCCTTTTCGTTGACCGATTTTACGATGTCAAAAATCTGTTCAACCAGTTGCGGAGCAAGGCCCATGGATGGCTCGTCCAGCAGGATCGTTTCCGGACGGCTCATCAATGCGCGGCCCATGGCGCACATCTGCTGCTCGCCACCGGATGTATAGCCCGCCTGTGATTTACGCCGCTCGCGCAAACGCGGGAAATAATTGTAAACCATCTCCAGATCCGCCGCGATGGCACCTTTGCCATCCGACCGGGTGTAAGCGCCAGTCAGCAGGTTTTCCTCGATCGTCAGGTGTTCAAAACAGTGACGGCCTTCCATCACCTGAACAACACCTTTTTTTACCGTCTCGGAGGGGTCCTGCGCCGCTATCGACTGGCCACGATATTTGATCGTGCCTTTGGTCACTTCGCCGCGCTCGGACGCCAGAAGCCCCGAAATCGCCTTGAGCGTTGTAGTCTTACCCGCGCCGTTACCACCCAGAATGGCTGTAATGCCGCCTTTGGGTACGTTCAGGCTCACGCCCTTGAGCACAAGGATAACGTGGTTATAGATCACTTCGATGTTGTTCACCTCGAGCAGGTTTTCCACCTGAACGTCAGCGGTGTTCGCGTCCAACATATCCCTCGTACCCTTCTTGAAATTCGTGTTGTCTCTGGCCGCCACCTGTGCGGCGGCCAGAGAAAGTGGCGCTTATTTGCAGCCGGCTTCGATGTTGTTTTCCGCCGCATAGGCTGCGGAATCTTCAGCAATCAAACCGTCGATCAGGTCTTTGTCAGTCGCCGCAAATTCGGAAATCAGACTCCAAGTCTTGGCTGTCGCGTCCCACTGGGTCACACCAACAAGGCCGTCACCACCGTGGTTCTGGCAAGACACTTTGAACGATGGGCCAAAGTTCGGAAGACCAAGTGCGGCCATCTTCTCTTCGGTCATCTCAAGAGCTTCCATACCATCACGCATCTGTCCCGGAGTGATCTGGGCTACACCGTGGATGCCTTGTGCTGTTTTTGCAGCTTCAGCAGCCAGCATCGCAGCATAGAGACCACGGTTGTACAGAACGGTACCGATCTGGTCGCCAGCGCCGGCAGCTTTGCCCGCATCAACAACGTACTTCTGGATGTCCGCAAACACTGGGAAGTCTTTGCCCACACCGTGGAACGTCAGCGCCTTATAGCCATTCGCCGCGTCGCCTGCCGCCAGAACGTCGTTCTCGGAACCGGACCACCAGATGCCGATGAAGTTTTCCATCGGGAAACGGATGTTCGCAGCTTCCTGAACCGCAACCTGGTTCATTACGCCCCAGCCGTACATGATCACATAATCAGGCTTGTCACGGCGGATTTGCAGCCACTGTGATTTCTGCTCCTGACCGGGGTGGTCAACTGGCACTTCCAGCAATTCAAAACCAAGCTTTGCGCCCAGCTCTGTCAGCGTGCGGATAGGCTCTTTGCCGTATGCGGAGTTGTGGTAGACCAGCGCAATTTTCTTGCCCTTCAAGTCACCCGCATTCTCTTTCAGCAGATAATTGATCGCACCCGAGGCGCCATTCCAGTAGTTCGCAGGATAGTTGAACGTGTGTGTAAACACTTCGCCGTTCTTTGCAGACGTACGGCCATAGCCCATGGTATGCATCGGGATATCATCAGCAGTGGTCTTTGGAATCAGCTGGTATGTGATACCTGTGGAGAGGGGCTGGTACACCAGACCGCCAGTGTCTTTCAGCGACTCGTAGCACTCCACACCTTTTTCAGTGTTATAGGCTGTTTCGCACTCTGGCACGGACGTCATAACGCCACCGATACCACCATCACGCGCGTTCAGCATCGTGAAGTAATCCGCATAGCCATCTGCAAACGGGATACCGCCCGCCGCATATGGACCCGTGCGATAGCTCATTGACGGGAACACAAGATCCGCCAGAACGGGGCTTGCTGCCATCATGGCCGCTACGGCCATTGTACCTAGTTTATATTTCATCGGTGTTTCCTCCCTTGGATTTTATCCGATTGGTTTTGATGGGCGGGTTCTCCCCGCCTTCGTCTCTCATGGCCCGCCGCGTCAGTGCGGGAAGGGCCACAATCTCAGTTTCTCCTTGGCCACGCGCCACAGCTGGTTGATGCCGTGCGGCTCCGCGATCAGGAATACGATAATCAACAAGCCAACAATCACCAGTTGCAAATGCGCCACGATATCCGTGGGCCAACCCAGCCAGTCAACGCCCACAACCTTCAACGCAACAGGCAGCAGCACAAGAAACGCCGCACCCGCAAAAGAGCCAAAGATACTGCCAAGTCCGCCAATGATGATCATGAACAGGACAAGGAATGACTTCTGGATGCCGAATGCCTCGCCGACTTCCACAGCGCCCAGATAGACGGAGAAGAACAGCGCGCCAGAGATGCCGATAAAGAAGGACGACACCATAAACGCAGTCAACTTGGCTTTCAGCGGGTTCACCCCGATGATCTCGGCAGCGATATCCATATCGCGGATCGCCATCCATTTACGTCCCGCAGCGCCGCGTGTCAGGTTCCGCGCAATTACCGCGCTGGCAATCGTGAAGAACAGACAGAACAAGTAAACGGCCCAAGGCGTGGTGGACGGCCCCGTAATCAACACACCAAACAGCTCGCGCTCAGGCGCGCTGATCTGGCCAGAGGCCGAGTAGTTGTAGAACCACGACACGCGGTTAAACAGCCAAACAAGGAAGAACTGCGCGGCCAGCGTTGCCACCGCCAGATAGAACCCTTTAATCCGCAGGCTGGGCAGACCAAACAACACGCCGACAAAGGCCGTCATCACACCGCCCATAATCACGGCGAAAAAGATGTTGAACTCCGGAAGCCGGAACAGCAATTCGCCACCCCACCAAATATCAACGCCGGTCATGAATTTGTAACAGCTATAGGCCCCCACAGCCATAAAACCGCCAGTTCCCAACGATACCTGCCCGCAATACCCCACAAGGATATTTAACCCCAACGCCGCAATTGAATAGATCAAAAACGGCATCATCAAAGAGTTGACCCAATAGTCGTTGAGCACAAACGGCACAATAAAGATGGCCACAAACAGCACCAGATAATAGCGGTAGCGATCAAACTTGATCGGGAACGTCTGCTGATCCTCGGCATAGGTCGTACTAAAGTCGCCTGCTTCACGGTAAAACATCAGTTGGCATCCCTATTATTAGTATTGTCGTAATCGTCCTGCTCTTTCCATAAGGCGAAAGCCTTCATCAAATGAGCACCGGCAAGCACACCGTAGATCATCCCGAAAACCGAATTCAGGTACAAAGCATTCACAAGACCCAGAACCAGAAAGCAGCAGCCGAAGAAAGCGAAGCTGCGGCATCCGATAGTCGCGCTAAACACGCTCAATGATCTTCTCCCCGAACAAGCCCTGCGGACGGAACACCAGGAACAAAAGCGCCAGCATGTAGGCAAACCAGTTCTCCGTCGCCCCGCCAAGGAACGGCGCACCAATCAGGAACTCAAACAGTTTCTCGCCCACACCGATGATCAGGCCGCCAACGATGGCCCCGGGAATGGAGGTAAACCCACCCAGCATCAGAACCGGCAGCGCCTTCAACGCGATCAAACTCAGCGAGAACTGCACGCCAGACTTCGCGCCCCACATGATCCCCGCAACCAAGGCGACAAACCCCGCCAGCGACCAGACCAAGATCCAGATAAAGTTCAACGACACACCAACAGACAGCGCCGCCTGATGATCGTCCGCCACGGCCCGCATCGCACGGCCCTGCTTGGTGTATTGCGCAAACATCACCAGACCAGCCACCAGAAGTGCTGCAATAATGCTCGCTACGATATCCAGATTGTCGATAAAGAACCCGTAACCAAAGGCCTCATAAGTTGTGCCCTCCAGCCACATGTTCATACCCTGCGGCAAACATGCGCCCTCAGCTGCACAGACATCCAGCGCCTTCAGCTCGGATCCCCACATCAGATCCGCTACGCCTTCAAGGAAATAGGCCAAACCGATGGTCGCCATAAACAGAATGATCGGCTCTTGGCCCACCAGATGCCGGAACACAAACCGCTGCACTGCCCAGGCCAGCAAGATCATCACACCAACCGTCAACAAGATCGCAAGGAAGGAATGAACGTGCCATCCGAACTTGTGAACATCCGTGCCAAAAATCGCATTGATCAAATGGGCGAACGGCACCTGCCCGTTCTGGATACCCACCAGCGTCATCGCCGCAAACAGCGCCATAACCCCTTGAGCATAGTTAAAAATGCCCGACGCCTTATAGATCAGGACAAACCCGAGCGCGACAAGGGCATACAAAACGCCTGCCATCAGCCCGTTTGCAAAGACCTCAATTGTAAATGCCAGCTGCTCGTTCATGACAAAGCCCCTTGAAAATCAATCATGTGCCACACCCAGATAGGCATCAATCACCTCTTGGTTGTTGCGCACCTCATGCGGCGTGCCGTCGCCGATCTTTTTGCCATAATCCATTACAACCACCCGGTCGCTCAGGTCCATGACAACGCCCATGTCGTGCTCGATCAGCGCGATTGTGGTGCCAAATTCATCATTCACATCAAGGATAAAGCGGCTCATGTCCTCTTTCTCCTCAACGTTCATTCCCGCCATCGGCTCGTCCAGCAACAACAATGACGGCTCGGCCGCCAAGGCCCGCGCCAGCTCGACCCGCTTTTTCAAACCATACGGCAACCGCGCCACTGGCGTTTTGCGGATCGCCTGAATCTCGAGAAAATCGATAATCTTCTCCGCAATTTCGCGGTTCTCGATCTCTTCGCGCTCCGCCGCGCCGCGCCACATCATCTGGGACAACATGCCAGATTTCATATGGGTCAAGCGGCCCGTCATCACGTTGTCCAGCACTGTCATCCCCTCGAACAAAGCAATGTTCTGGAATGTCCGCGCAATGCCCTGCTGGGCCACCTCAAACGGCTTCATGGATGGACGGCGCGCGCCCTTGTACCAGACCTCACCATCTTGCGGCACATAGAATCCTGAAATCACATTCAGCATCGAGGATTTACCCGCACCATTCGGCCCGATGATTGCGCGAATTTCTCCCTCGCGGATATCAAACGAAATATCCTTGATCGCCTCAACCCCGCCAAAACGCAGGGTAATGTTCTTCATTTCCATCACAACAGGGCCAATCGTGCGCCCGTCTTTGGTGACGTAGCTCTCAGCGTTATCTTTCACGCGACTGCCCCCTGTTTCATTGTGCCAATTAAACTCAATCCCGGACCCTCAACGCACACGACATATGTTAATCCGCACAAGCGGGAGTGTGGGCGGGGCGTCGTCGCAGACGCGCGTCGCAGCACACTCATTGCGCGGCCATCTTATGCGCTACAGGCATCACCTTAGCGCTACGCACTTCCAGCGTGGCTTTGATGCTTCCCTTACGACCATCTTCATATGTCACTTCTGTCTCGGTGCTCACCTGCGGCGACCCGTCATAAAGCGCTGTGATAATGTCGTGATACTTCTCTTCGATGATCCGGCGGCGCACCTTGCGCGTCCGCGTCAACTCGCCGTCATCCGCGTCAAGCTCTTTGTGCAGCACCACAAAGCGATGCACCTGACAGCCCGACAACATCTCGTCTTGGGCAACCGATTTGTTCACTTCTTCGACGTGGCTCTGGATGGTGTCCATCACCTGCGGATGGCGCGCCAGCTCTTGGTACGAGGCATAGCCGATGTTGTTGCGCTCGGCCCAGTTGCCCACCGCCGTCAGATCGATGTTGATAAACGCGGTGCATTCATCCTTGCCGTTGCCAAACACCACAACTTCCAGAATGTTCGGAAAAAACTTCAGCTTGTTCTCGACATATTTCGGGGCAAACAGCGATCCATCCGCCATTTTACCCACGTCCTTGGCGCGGTCGATGATGCGCAAATGCCCTGTATCTGGCTCGACAAAGCCCGCATCGCCCGTCGCCACCCAGCCTTCGGCATCCTTGGTATCTGCTGTGCTTTCGGGGTTCTTGTAGTATTCTACAAACACACCCGGCGAGCGGTAGAACACCTCGCCATTGTCGGCAATCTTCAACTCTACACCGGGGCATGTTATGCCCACCGTGTCACTCCGCACCTGCCCGTCGGGCTGTGCGGTGATGAACACCGTTGCTTCGGTCTGGCCGTACAGCTGCTTGAGGTTGATTCCCAGCGAGCGATAGAAATCAAAAATCTCAGGACCGATAGCCTCACCAGCGGTATAGCCTACACGCACGCGGCTAAAGCCTAATGTGTTTTTCAGCGGTCCATAGATGAACAACTCACCCAGACGGTACTTCAGCTTGTCGCCAAAGCTCACATCCTTACCGTCGAGAATTGCCGGCCCAACCTTGCGTGCTACAGCCATGTAGTAATCAAACAGCTTCTTTTTGAAACGGCTTGCGTCCTCCATGCGGATCATCACGTTAGTCAACTGTGTCTCGAACACGCGCGGCGGGGCAAAGTAATAGGTAGGCCCGATTTCACGCAGGTCCACATGCATCGTTTCCGCACTCTCGGGACAGTTTGTGCAGAAACCCGTCCAAAGCGCCTGACCGACAGAGAAGATAAAATCCCCGACCCATGCCATCGGCAGATAGGCAAGGATTTCATCTGTCTGACGCAGTTTATCAAACTCTGACGATGACTTGGCCGTCTCGATCACATTGCGGTTGCTCAGCACCACGCCTTTCGGCTTACCGGTTGTGCCGGAGGTATAGAGCATCACACCTGTGCTATCGTAATCAAGCTTGGCCTGACGTGCTTCAAGCTCTTTGATGTGCTTGTCGCGGTTCTTGCGGCCCATCTCTTGTACCGATGTATACTGGTCCAGCGTTGCAGGATCGTATTTGCGTAATCCGCGTGGATCCAGATAGATCATCCGCTCGAATTCGGGCAGTTGGCCCTGAATATCGAGTATCTTATCCACCTGCTCCTGATCGCCCACAACGGCAAAACGTGCGCCACAGTGGTTCATCACATACGCCATCTCTTCGGCGTTGGCGTCCTGATACAGTGGCACAGGGACTGCACCGCACATCTCTGCCGCCATCATTGCCCAATAAAGGTAGGGACGGTTCCGACCAATGACGGATACAAAATCGCCCTCTTTCAAACCCAACTCAAGAAAGCCGAGCGCAAGGGCCTCAACTTCATCGCGCGTCTGCGACCATGTCCAGCTTTGCCAGATGCCGTATTCTTTTTCACGGTAGGCGGGCGCATTCGCAAACTGCTTCGCGTTGCGGTGCAGCAGCGCTGGAACAGATGCAGGTTGCCCTGCGGGGCATTGTATCAAAGCCAAGTTTGTATCCTCCCAATCCTGTCTCTCCCGACAGGCAGACCGCGTATGCGCGATTCAGTGTAGTGCTTAGAATGGCAGGGTTACACTGTGCGTCAACTTTTTCCTGATGTTTTCTCAATCCTTACGAATTGTAACAGCGCTGACTCAGCCTTTGACAGCCTCCTCTTGCGGTGCAAACTGCTGCCTATGCTCTTGCGCGATGAACAAACCAAATCCATGACAATTGCGGGCCTGAACCTGATCGGGCAGGCCTTGACGATTTATGACCGCGATCTGCGGCTGGTTCTGTGCAATGCGCCTTTTCAGAACATGTTTGATCTGCCCGACAGATTCGTCAGCCCCGGCGCCACATTTCGGGACACCATTACCCACCTTGCCCAAAGTGGCGAATACGGGCGGGTTGATAATGTTGATGTCTTTGTGAAAGAGCGGATCGACCAAGCCCGCGCATTTATACCCCATTATATGGAGCGCACCCGCGCCAATGGCCGCACAATCTCGGTCGAAGGTTCCCCCCTGCCGGAAGGCGGCTGGGTCACTGTCTACACCGACATTTCGGCCACCAAGGCGCAAGAGGCGCTGCTGCGCGCCCGCTCCGATGCGCTCAGTGATCAGGTGCTATCCCACGCCGAGCAGCTGGCCCAATCCAACCGCGAACTCGCTGCGATGATCACCGCACTGGAGGAAACCAAACGCCAGCTCACCGCATCCGAGGCCCGCGCCCGCCTGACAACCGAGATGCTGCCCGCCCATGTCGCCCATGTCGATCCAAGAGGGCACTATACCTACTCCAACCAGCGCCTCAGCACAGTCATTCCCGGTCGCTCGTCCGACATTTTGGGCCAACCCATTCGCGCCGTTTTAGGTTCCGCGATCTACGACAAAATCACCGGCGCACTCACCTCGGCCTACGGCGGCGTGCCTGCCATCCAAGAGTTCACGGACGAGGCCAGCGCCCGCCGCATCCGTAGCGCCTTCACGCCCGATCGCATGGGCGGCGTCTATATACTGACGATGGACGTGACCGAAGAAACCCAAACCCGCGCCGCACTGCAACAGACCAGCAAACGGGCTTTGGCCGCCCAGATCACCTCAGGCCTTGCCCATGACTTCTCCAACCTGCTCACCATCATCCTCGGCTTGCAATCGCGTTTGGAGCGCCTTCCCGACATGCCAGGCGACGCCGCCGCGCTGATTGAGGGCACACTCGCCGCAGCACGGCGCGGCGGCACGCTGCTCAGCTCTATCGCGCAGATCAACGGCTCGCGCAGCCTGCGCCCGACCGCAACAGACCTGTCTGCGATGATGCAAGACCTTGTCACACTGGCCGAACCAACCCTGCCCGCCAGCATGTCATTAACACTGCATATGCCCCTGTTAGACACGACATTAGAGACTGTTTTGCTGGACCGTGGCATGTTGCAGGACGGATTGCTCAACCTCATCCTGAATGCACGCGACGCCATGGGCACAAGTGGGAACATCACACTCTGCGTCCGCCGCGTACATGACATCTGGATCGAATTCGAAGTCAGTGATACCGGTTCCGGCTTCTCCGAGACAGCACTGACACAAGCACTAGACCCGTTTTTCACAACCAAAGGCGCCGAAGGGTCTGGCCTTGGCCTGCCGATGGTCTACGATATGACGAAGCTGGCGGGAGGGGATCTTCACCTTGGCAACACGACGCAAGGCGCAAAGGTCACGCTGCGCTTGCCCTACCGTGCTTGCGTACCTGCAACGACAGGTCTGGCGCTGCTTGTTGAAGACCGTGACGATCTGCGCGCTTTGATGCGTGACATGCTGATGGCGTTGGGTCATTCGGTGATCGAAGCTGCCTCGGCAGACGAAGCGACAGCGCTGCTTGCCGATCTGCCCGACATTGCCCTTATCCTGTCGGATATCCAGCTAGAAGGCGATAATACCGGAATTGACCTTGCCCGCCGCCTTGGTCGTGACAGCCCGCCCCTGATCCTGATGACATCACTACCGCCCGAATCCCCCCTATTTCTTGAGGCGCAATCACTGGCACCCGTTTTACGCAAACCCTTCACCGTCGATGACATTTCGGCACTGATCACACCCATACAGGACTCCGCCGAATGACAAAGCCACTGGTCAGCATCCTAGATGACGAACCCGAGATACGGACGCTGTTGTCAGACGTCCTGCAAGAAGCGGGTTTTGACACCCAGAGCTTCGGCCGCGCCTCCGCCTTTGAGGCCGCGTTAGCCAAACGCACGCCCGATGTCTGCCTTGTCGATCTATCCCTGCCGGATACGGACGGGCTGACGCTGGTGCACCGGCTGGCGCTGGAACAAGGCGCTGTGGTCATCATCATTTCTGGCCGCGCACAGGTGCAGGACCGCGTGACCGGGCTTGAATTAGGCGCAGACGACTACATCAGCAAACCGTTTGACCCTGCCGAAGTGGTCGCCCGCATCCGCGCACGCCTGCGCAGCACCCGCCCCACCACACGCGCCTCCAACACCGCGCAATTCAAAAACTGGACCGCCCATTTCGACCGCTACATGCTAGAGGACTCCGAAGGTCTCGAGACCCCGTTCAGCCATGCAGAAGGTGAAGTCTTGCGCCTGTTTCTGGATGCCCCCAAACGCCTGATCAGCCGCGCCCAGATGCAAACCAGCCTTGGTGGCGCCGCGTCCGAGAGCTTTGACCGCGCCATGGATGTCCGCATCTCACGCCTGCGCACCAAACTACGCGAAGACCCCAAAAATCCGCAACTGATCAAGACAATCTACGGCGCCGGCTATATTTTCCTGGGCGATGTAGCGTGGATCTAACCCTTTAGGGCCGCGACTGCTTTAGCCAGAACATGCAGTCCAGCCACCAGATCATCCTCGGATGTGTCTTCTTCAAAGGCATGACTGATGCCACCAATAGAAGGCACAAACAGCATCGCCACCGGCATCAACCGCGAGACATTGGTGGCATCATGCAACGCACCTGAGGGCATCACCCGCCACTGCGCAGGGGCCACCTTTTCTGCGCTAACCTCGAGTGCGCGCCTCAGCCGCATATCCATCGCCACAGGCTCCAGCCCCAGCATCTGACCAAAAGTCACACGCATCCCCAGCGCATCCGCAACTTCCTGCGCCAGCCCCCTAATAATCGCTTCCATCCGGCCCAATCGGTCAGCGTCACCATCACGCCACTGCATGGAAAAAACAGCCTTCCCGGGCACAATGGATGATGCATTGGGATGCAGGCTCAGGTGCCCAATGGTCCAGACCGTGGCAGGTGTGACCACATTTGCAAACCGTTCGGCCAAGACCTGATTAAAGCTGGAAACCGCCTGAAACGCATCCCGTCGCAACCCCATCGGCGTTGTCCCTGCATGGTTCTGCTGACCTTCAAAAGTGATGTTCATATCGCGGATACCCACTATATCGCTCACAACACCGATCCGCTCGCCGGACTGGTCCAGCACAGGTCCCTGCTCGATGTGCATCTCGATGAAACCGGTAAATTGGGCAGGATCAACGGTGCCGCTAGCCGCCACCACGCTGCGCGCTTGCGCCAGTGGTATGCCTGCGTGATCACACAAGACATCAGCCGCATCCTGATCCAGATGCCCTGACCACACAGCACTACCCGTGGTCACGCCAAACCGGCCCTCTTCATCCTGAAACGAGACAACAGACACAGCAGGCCCGCCCGCTTCGCTGCTGGCGCGTGCCACCTCAAGCGCTGCAATCACGCCCAGCGCTCCGTCCAACCACCCCCCTTCCGGCTGGCTGTCACTATGTGAGCCCAGCAACAGTGACGGGCCCCCAGCTAATCCAAACAGATTACCCATCGGGTCGACTTCAACCCGCAGTCCCGCCTCGCGCATCCGCTTGGCCAACCAGTCCCGCGCAGCCATGTCGGCAGCAGAGTAAGCTGGACGCACGACGCCCTTCCCAAAACCGGAGGCTCCGAATTCCATCAGCTTATGAAGGTCTGCCAAAAACCGCGCCGCATCGACTTTCATCACCAGTCCCCAATCTCATTTGGCCCTAAATCCTCTGGGGAGTTTGAGGGGCTAGCCCCTCAATGCCCTCATTCAGCCGCTACCGATGATTTTACCGCCTCAACCTTCACTGCCGAGAACTTGAATTCGGGGATTTTGCCATAAGGGTCAACAGCAGGGTTTGTCAGGATATTTGCCGCTGCTTCTACATAAGCGAAAGGCAGGAACACCATATCTGGTGATACCGCACGGTCCATTCGCGCCATAATCTCGATGCTGCCACGTTTGGTGCTCAGGCGCACGAATTCGCCCGGCTCCACTCCCAGCTTGCGCAAAGTCGACGGATGAAGCGAGCAGTTTGCCTCTGGCTCCAGACCGTCGAGTATTGTGGCTCGGCGGGTCATCGACCCTGTGTGCCAATGCTCAAGCTGTCGACCTGTCGTCAGGATCATTGGATATTCCGCGTCCGGCGTGTCATCGGGGGCAATAATGCTGGCGGGTGTAAACCGCGCGCGGCCACCGGCACGGGGGAAGCCATCCATAAACACAATCGGCTGCCCGGGATCTTCGGGGCTGAGCGACGGATAGGTCACAGCATTTTGCTGCTCCAGACGGTCCCAAGTGATGTTGTTAAGCGACTTCATGTTCAACTTCATCTCGGCAAAGATATCGGCTGGAGATTCGTAATGCCATGGCAGGCCAAGACGTTTGGCCAGCTCCACTTCAATCCACCAATCCTCACGCGCATCACCAGGGGGCGGTACGGCCACGCGACCCATCTGGACCTGACGGTTGGTGTTGGTCACTGTGCCCGATTTCTCGGCGAATGCCGACGCAGGCAGAATCACATCCGCAAAGTTGGCTGTCTCGGTGATGAAGATATCCTGAACCACCAGATGATCCAGCTTGGCCAGCGCGTCACGCGCGTGCTCTACATCGGGATCGGACATAGCGGGATTCTCACCCAGAATATACATGCCCTTGATGTGGCCTTCGTGCACGGCATCCAGAATTTCGGTAACCGTCAGGCCCTTCTCCGCGCTGAAATCGCCGCTCTCCCACACTTCGGTAAAGGCCGAGCGGACACCGTCATCGGTCACAGACTGGTAATCTGGCAGGAACATCGGAATCATGCCCGCGTCAGAGGCACCTTGTACGTTGTTCTGACCGCGTAGCGGGTGCAAACCCGCACCCGGACGACCGACTTGGCCCGTCATCAGTGCAAGACTGATCAAGCAGCGCGCGTTGTCCGTGCCGTGAATGTGTTGGCTCACCCCCATACCCCAGAAAATCATTGCGGCATTCGCACCCGCAAAGGTGCGCGCCACATCGCGGATCATCTCGGCATCGATACCGCAGATCGGCGCCATCTTTTCAGGCGTAAAGTCCTTGAGATGCGCCTTCTCGGCTTCCCAGTTCTCGGTATAGGCTTGGATATACTGCTCGTCGTACAGCTTCTCTTCCACAATCACATTCATGATCGCGTTCAGCATCGACACATCTGTGCCGGGCTGGAATTGCAACATGTGGGACGAGAACCGCTTGAGCGCCTGACCGCGCGGGTCCATCACAATCAGCTTGCCACCGCGCTTGGTGAACTGCTTGAAATAGGTCGCTGCAACGGGGTGGTTTTCGGTCGGGTTCGCCCCGATCACAATCGCCACATCAGCGTTCTCGATCTCGTTAAACGTGGCAGACACTGCACCCGAGCCGACGTTTTCCAGCAACGCAGAAACCGACGAAGCGTGGCACAGCCGCGTACAGTGATCGACATTGTTGTGACCAAAGCCCTGACGGATTATTTTCTGGAACAGGTAGGCTTCTTCATTTGTGCATTTGGCAGAGCCGAAACCCGCCACACCCTTACCGTCAATGTCGCGCAAACCCTTGGCGGCGAAATCAAGCGCCTCGTCCCATGTCGCCTCGCGGAAGAAGTCCAGATAGTTGCCAGGGTCCACGTTCAGCCCCTTGGCGGGTGCGTCATCGCGGCGGATCAACGGTTTTGTCAGGCGGTGTGAGTGATTGATATAGTCAAAACCAAAGCGCCCCTTAACGCACAGACGTCCCTCATTGGCGGGGCCATTGATACCGTCCACATATTTGATCTTGTCGTCTTTGATCTTGAGCGAGATTTGGCAGCCAACACCACAGAAAGGGCAAATGCTCTCTACTTCGCGGTCGAAATCGGCGCTATCGCCTACCTGATTCTCATCCACCACATTGGCAGGCATCAGCGCGCCTGTCGGGCAGGCCTGTACACATTCACCGCAGGCCACACAGGTAGAAGCGCCCATGGGGTCGGCCATGTCAAACGTGGGATAGCTGTCATGCCCGCGACCGGACATACCGATCACGTCATTCACCTGCACTTCGCGGCAGGCACGCACGCACAAGCCGCACGAGATGCAGGCATCAAGGTTCACGCTCATCGCGACATGGCTATCGTCCAGCAGCGGAATGCGGCCCGCGTCCAGCTTGGGGAAACGGCTTTCGCTCACGCCGTTGAGGGCTGCCATGTCCCACATATGGCTGGATTTATCGTGGGCGATGTCCTGCGCGGGCTGATCCGCCATCAACAGCTCCACAACCATTTTGCGGGCACTTTCGGCGCGGGCGTTGTTGGTGACAACAACCATGCCTTCGGAGGGTTCGCGGATACACGATGCGGCCAGCGTCCGCTCGCCTTCGATCTCGACCATGCAAGCGCGGCAGTTACCATCAGGGCGGTAACCCGGCGCAGGTTTATGGCATAGATGCGGGATCTTGAGGCCGCGGCCATTGGCCACTTCCCAGATTGTCATCCCTGCGTCCGCCTCAACGGTTTGACCGTCCAGCGTGAATGTGACCTTATCCGTCATGCCCGTCTCCTCCAAAGCGCTTTGCCGAGTCTTAGCCGTGCGAACCCCCTCCGGTAAGGCTGTTCCCGACACCACGCCACGCATTTCCGCCATGAAGCCCTGTGCAAGGTTCAGGCAAGCCCTCTTTCCCTGCCTGTGCATCTCCCTTACCAAGAGGAACAATCAGCAGGAGCGCGCATGTCTACCATTACCCTAATTCGTCACGGTCAGGCCAATTCTACCGCAAAAGACGAGGCCAGCTATGACCGGCTCAGCGATCTGGGGCACAGCCAAGCACGATGGCTGGGAGCACATTTGCGCGAAACGGGCGCCCACCACACGCGGCTGTTCACGGGGACGCTGCGCCGCCACATCGAAACCGCAGACGGCATGGCGACCGGCCTAACACCCACCCGCGATCCGCGCCTGAACGAGCTTGAGTATTTCACCCTTGGCCAACTGCTCAATGATCAGCACGGGATTCCCTTCCCTACGGAGCAGCCGGAGTTCATTAACCATCTACCCGCGGTTTTCCAGCACTGGAAAGACGGCAAGCTGGAAGGCGCCCCCGAAACCTATGCGGCATTCCAGTCCCGTATCCGCGATGCACTGACCGAGATAGCAAGCGGTAGCGGGCCTGCGCTGGTGGTGACATCCGGCGGACTAATCGCCCATGTCATCGCACAGCAGATGGAGCTGAGCGTGGCAGCAACCGCGCGGACAGCTATTGCGATTTTTCATACGTCCCTGCACCAGTTTCATCCTATCGGCGGGCATCTTTCGCCGGTACTCTTTAACGCGACACCCCATCTCGACACGCCGGAACGCGGCCTGTCGAAAACCAACATTTAAGAGGTCACACCCATGAACCTGTTTTACGCCAAAGGTACTGTCTCGATCGCGCCCGCCCTTGCACTGCTCGAAGCGGGATTGGACCATGATCTGAGCCGCCTTGATTTTGCCGAAGCGGCCCAGACGAAACCTGAATACCTTGCCATCAACCCCAAAGGCCGTGTGCCCGCGCTTGTGTTGGACGATGGATCGGTTCTGACAGAGACGGGTGCACTGCTTGATTACATCGCAGCGATTGCACCTGCGGCAAAGCTGGTTCCCGCCTCCCCCACAGACGCCGTACACATGCGTAGCGTGATGTATTACCTCGCCTCCACAATGCACATCGCCCACGCCCATAAAATGCGCGGCAACCGCTGGGCTGACAAAGCCGAGAGTTTTGCAGACATGGCAGCAAAAGTGCCCTCCACGATGGCTGCTTGCGCCGCTTACGTCGAGGCAGAATGCCTGCGCGGTGACTATGTCTGCGGAGATACATTCAGCATTGCCGACCCCTATTTGTTTGTGGTCTGCAACTGGCTGGCCGGTGACGGCGTATCTGTGGCCGATTATCCTAAAATCTCCGCGTTTATGGCGCGGATGGAAACCCGTGACAGCGTAAAAACCGTGCGCGCGAAGGGTATGATGTAGCTGCTCCACCCTACACTACGCACCGTTGAAACCAAAAATGCCGCCCTCAATCAGGGCGGCATTTCTACGTTTGGGCAGGTAAAACGACTAGCTGAAAATTCTGTAGTACAACCAATCGGGTAAAAACTGACTGCCACGGAACAACAGGGAGAATCCAAACGGGAAGCTTTTTTTGAATTTGTCCGTTGTCATATGCTCGAACATCTCGCGAGCGGCATCGTCCGGCTCCATGATGAAGGGCATCTTGAAGTCGTTTTTGTCGGTCAGTTGGGTTTTGATAAAGCCCGGATTAACCACCTGAACCTTCACACCTGTCTTGCGCAGATCTGCGTACATACATTCCGCCAGTGACATCGTCGCCGCCTTGGAGGCCGTATAGCCGATCGAGCCGGGCAGCCCGCGAAAGCCTGTCAGGCTGGAGGTGATCACGATATGGCCCGCATCCCGCGCCACCATCGCAGGCACCACCTGCCCCATTACGCGCATCAATCCGGTGAAGTTGATATCCGCCATTGCGGTCGCCTGTTCCGCGTTCCAGTCCTTGGCGCCGAACGGCCAGTAGACCCCCGCCAGATACACAACACCGTCCACCTTACCCACCGTCTTTGCCGCAGCGGCGACGCTGGCCTCATCAGCCACATCGACCGGAACTACCTGCGCCTTGGCGGGCAGGCTGTCGGCCAAAGCAGTCAATTTGTCTTCCGAGCGCGCCGACAGGATGACTTCTGCGCCGGCACGGCTGAGCCGTAATGCCAGTGCTGCACCCAAGCCGTCACTTGCACCTACCAGCCAATATCGTTTGCCTTGCCATTCAGTCATACCGTTTCCTTCTTTCGTATGGTCGCAACCAATTCCGCGACCTTGAACCCATACTTACGAAACTGGCTTCTGTTCACCACGGTTCCGTTTTTTGTCAAATACATGCAATCAAAAGCTTTTAGCGTGTGCCCACCAGACTCTGCGGGCAGCGTTATCGCATAGCGAAATAGGACAGCCGGACCCGACATCTCACCGTGCCCTTTCCCCGGGACGTCATCAGCCAAGGCTTCAAACCCGCCGCCCCCGTCCAGCACAATCCGCCATTCACGGTCCTGAAGCGAGCCGTCATGATAGCGGAAATGCTCTTTCATAGAGCATTTATTACCATCCCAAACGATATCGAAATCCGCGTCGAAGGTGCTTGTCACACGCCCCAACGGGCCAAAAATCACGCCATCACAGGTCATTTTTCCGTTCAGGTGTGTCCGCATATCAAACTGCGGATAGTCATCCGCATAGTCATCAGCTGTCTGACCTGAAAAATCCGCAAACCGGCGGCGCAGTGCTAACACGATCAGCACCAATGCGGCACCCGCTAGAAACAAGAACACTTCGTCACCCATTACACAGACCTATCCAGTTTTGTACGCCAAAGCATCACAATCGCCGCAAGCTTGAGCAGGCACGGCACTCCTGCATAGAGCAAGCGCAACAAATTCACAGCTTCCTCAGGTTGCGGACCCTGCATGCCGCCGGCATAGCCCGCCCCTTCCAGAGCCGGTAGTAAAACCGCCGCGGCGAGAGCGAGCGTAAACTTGGAGACGAAAGACCACAAACCGAAACCTTCGGCAGCTGACGGGGAAATTTCGGCCATTCGGGTGGCGAATAGCGCAGGCAACAGCGTCAGATCCGCGCCCATTGCAGCCCCGGATGCCACACAGACCAGTGCGAACCACCACTGATCACCGGCGCCCAAAAACATCGCCCCGCCAAATGCGAAGATGGCCAACACCATCGCAGACAGTAGAACAGGCTGGGTTCCGTGTTTTTCGGCAAGCATTCCCCAGACAGGGGCCGCCCCTGCGGCAGACAGGAAGAATATCAACAAAAGCGGGCCTTCAAATCCCGGGGCTTCCAGCGCACTCTCTACATAGAACAGAAACAGGGTTGAGCTGACCGCGACCGGTGCCGCGTTCAGCAGCGCGATCAGCAGCAACCGTCGGGCCAACGGATCGCGCAGAACAGTGCCAAAGCCCGTACTTGCAGGCACATCGACCGACAGCCACTCGCCCCGCATGGCCAGCGCGGAGGCTACTGCCAGCACGGCAAACCCAACGGCAAAGCCCGCAAACGGCGCATCCATTACCATGCCCAGCGCCACGGGTGCCACAGAGGCTACACAAACACCCAAAAGCGCACCCGTTTCGCGCCAGCGGGCAAGGCGGAGATGCCCGTTTCCGGCCAAGCGGTCAGCCTTGGCAACACCTTGGGCATAAAAGCAGATCGTCAGAAAGCTATAAGCGGAGAACACGAGGGTCAGCATGATTCCGAACCACAGCACGGGGGGCGTCATCGGCTCAACCGCGAACAACCCCAGCATCGCCACAGCAATCACTGCGCGGCCCAACCCAACAGCCAGTCCACGGTGATGGCGCAGCTTCTCCGACAGCCGCCCTAACAGCGGGTCCTGCACCACATCCAGCAGGCGCAGGCCAAACAGGACAGCGGCCAAAGCGGTGAGAGAGACACCATATTCATCAACATAGAACTTAGGGGCGTGGATATAGATCGGCAGTCCGGCACATGCCAAAAGGGCTGCAAACAATGCATAGGACGGCAAGCGGCTGGAGACAGCGCCGCTCATCCCTTGGATACTTCGTCCGCCGGCGCCTCCTGCCGTGTGCGGAACAACGCGCCTTTGATCCAAAGTTTCAGCGCTTGCCAGTGGATCAGCGCCAGAACCCTGCGGGCACCCAACGGACGCCGCAGCATGCTGCGCAGAATTCCTGCGTTGCTCAGCGGTGCGCGCTTGCCTGTAAGGGTCGCAATCAACCCACCAGCGGTGCGCCCGTAGTCAATCCAGATGCCCACATGCGCATCCGTCACATCGAACCGGAAGGTATAGTCCCCCTCCACCGGCTGAAACGGCGACACATACATCAGTTTCTTGGCGTGCAGCTGGTCACTGCGGGTGATTTCACGCAGGTCGGCATGGTGACAAAGATAGCTGTGGCGGTCGCCATAGGTGTTTGTGACTTCAGAGATCACCGCAATCAGCGCGCCATCCTGGCGGCGGCACAGCCAGAAACTGACGGGATTAAAGACGTGGCCCAGAACACGCGGCTGCGCCAAAAGCTCGATCTTGGTAACGCCTGTGATCTGGTATTGCTCCAGCACGTCACGCACCCAAGCCGCGCCGCGCCCGTGACCGGGCGCACCGCCATGGTCAATATCCTGAAGTGAAGTTAACCCGCGCGCATTGCGCGCAAACAGGCGCGGCGCTTGAACGTCCGCCTCGGCGTCCAGCAGCAAATAGTCAACGGAATAACGGAACGCATTTTCGATCGCGCCCTTTCGGCCGTGATAGGTTTGCCCAACAATATGATCTACAGTTGCTGTCATTATTCCGCAGCCATTGCCTTGGGCCTCTTTGCCTTGATCCCGGCCACGACATCCACAGCGCTCGCCAGACCATCCTCATGGAAGCCGTGGCGCATCCACGCACCGCAGAACCAAGTGTTGTTGCTGCCGTTCATGCCACGCACAGCGACCTGTGCATCAAGTGCTGCCAGATCATACACCGGATGCCGCAGCGTGACCTGATCATAAATCAGCTCTTCGCGGATAGTGCGTTTGGTATTGAGCGTCACAAAATGCGGATCGTTATCGGGGATGGGTTGGAGGGAGTTCATCCAATAGGTCAGGTCAATCCGGTCAGACTTGGCATTTGCGTCTTCTGTGTAGACCCACGATGCCCACGTCGCCCGGCGCTTGGGCATGATGGAGGTATCGGCGTGCAAAACAATATTGTTGGGTTGATAGGCGACAGCACCCAGCGCGCGCTGTTCATCCTCGCTCGGGTCGGCGAGCATGGCAAGACTGTCATCGGAATGTGTGGCCATCACCACTTCGTCAAAACGCTCCCAATCGCCACCTTGTGTCTTCACCTCAACACCTTGCGCATCACGGCGGACACCATGGATGGCCGCGTTCAGGCGGATATCAACGCCGTTGCCCCGCAGCGCAGCCTCAAGCCTGTTCACATAAGAGATCGAGCCGCCTTGCACCGTGTACCATTGGTGTTGTCCCGAATACCCCAGCAGTGCGTGGTTCTCGAAGAACCGGATCAACGCATGCGCAGGAAAATCCATGATCTTATCCAACGGCGTCGACCAGATAGCACCGGAGAACGGCAGCAGGTAGTGGTCTCTGAAATAGTCACCTGTCCCCAGCTTGGCCAAAAACTCGCCCAGCGAGAGGGTCTTGTCTTCTGCCAAAATCAACGCGTTTTTGTTGAATTTCACAATATCACGCAGCATTCCGAGGAAGCGCGGGTTTACCAGATTGCGCCGCTGCGCAAACATCGCATTCAGGCTTGTCAGTGCGTACTCCAGCCGTCCGTTATCAAAAGACGCGCCAAAGCTCATGTTGGAGGGAACAACGGGCACATCCAGCTCTTTAAATAATGCGGCAAGGTGTGGGTAATTCGCGTAGTTGAACACGATAAAGCCGGTATCCACAGGCTGGTCACCGTTTTTACCCGCCATCACAGTGCGTGCATGCCCACCCAGACGCGCCCCACTTTCATACAGGGTAACCTGATGGTCAGGTGCCAGCATATGCGCGGCCCCCATACCCGAAATTCCTGCGCCAATCACGGCGATCCGGCGGGCGTTAGACTTGACAGGTACTTGCGCTTGAACGGTCATCGCTGGGCGTTATCCTCAAATAATTCATCGGTTAACAGGTATACGGTCCTAAAGGGAAAGTGGATGTAAATGAATTGGAATAATCTTTTTTGATCCAAGAACTCCTTTGCCCCGTATAGTCTACATGTTAGATTGCAATCAGTCCTCATCGCGCGAAATCTCCTCTGGCTCCGGCCCGCTGACACCGATTGCTATGGCGGGGCCAGTGAAGCTTTCAAGGCGCCGACGCGTGAACGACACAGATGAGAAACATACCCAACCCGTCTGGATAGACGAGATGTTGCGTGTCAGGGACAGCCGCGACAAGGCAGCCTTTTCTGCGCTGTTTTCCCATTTTGCGCCTCGCATCAAAGGCTATTTGATAAAATCAGGTGCAGATGCCACCACAGCCGAGGAATGTGCACAGGACGTGATGACCACCCTGTGGCGCAAGGCAGATCAGTTCGACCCCACGCGTGCCTCCGTTACAACTTGGATATTCACGATCGCGCGCAACCGTCGCATAGACATGCTGCGCCGTGACCGCCGCCCCGACCCCGAAGATTTACCATGGGGCCCCGCACCAGAGCCTGAACAGTCCCATGTGCTGGAGCTTCAGCAAGAAAGTGCACGACTGGTAGAAGCGGTGTCGAACCTGCCGCAAAACCAGCGGAAATTGATCGAACAAGCCTATTTCGGCGAGATGACCCAAGCCGAAATCGCTGAAATAACCGGACTGCCTCTTGGCACCATCAAATCCCGTCTCCGTCTTGCGCTGGACCGCCTGCGCCATTCATTAAAGTAGCTGATATGACAAATACAAATACATCCCCTGCGCCAAACGCGATCAAGCACCACCTCGATGAGGCAACGCTGCTGGCCTATTCCGCTGGCATTCTGCCAGAGGCTTTTAACCTGATCGTCGCAACACACATCTCTATGTGCGACACCTGCCGTGCAGACGCGCAGGCCTATGATGCTGTGGGCGGTGCGCTATTGGATGATGCGACTGCTCCTGTTTCAGCAGATTGTCTGGCCCAGACTTTGGCGATGTTGGACGGGCTGGGAGCGGCCCCCGTGAAGCAGGCAACAACGGGTGATTTCCCCGCACCCCTGCACGACTACGTTGGTGGCGATCTCGACAGTATCCGCTGGCGCCCCGTTGGTATGGGTGTGAAACAGGCAATCCTGCCCACATCCAAAGGCGCGACTGCACGCCTTCTGTTTATCCCTGCAGGCGCTGCAATGCCCAACCACAGTCACAACGGAACAGAATTAACACTGGTCCTGAAGGGGGCGTTTCAGGATGCCGATGGCTACTTTGCCCGCGGCGACATCGAGATTGCGGATAGCGATGTACAGCACATTCCCGTTGCTGACATTCATGAGGATTGCATCTGCCTTGCTGTTACCGACGCACCCTTGCGGTTCGAGGGCCTACTGCCGCGTATTTTGCAAAAGTTCGTCCGGATTTAACCCTACCCGCGCCGCATGACGCCAGCCAACATCAGGATTCGGAACCGTCAATCGGTATGACAGTTTTTGGCCGGACTAGGGGTGGCAGCGTCTCGTCTTTCTCGATCTCTTCAAAGTCGAAGTTATCAAGACGCGCCGCACGTTTTCCTGCGCGCTCCGCTGCGGTGCCGATCCCTTCAAGATCTTCACGGGCCTGCCGGAAATGTGTATCCAGCTTGCCGACGCGCTCCACCACCAACTCCACATCGCGGTGTAGAAGGCGCAGGGTTTTGCGGATTTCACCTGCTTGCTCACGCATCCGGGCATCTTTGAGGATCGCACGCATTGTGTTCAACGTGGCCATGCAAGTGGTCGGCGACACGATCCAGACGCGCGCGTCAAAGCCTTCGCGCACCAGCTCCGGAAAGTTGGCGTGCAGCTCGGCGTAGACGGCCTCGGACGGGAGGAACATCAGCGCGCCATCGGCGGTTTCGCCATCCAGAATGTACTTCTCCGCGATGTCGCGGATGTGCTTGCGCACGCTTGTGCGCATATTGGCGACGGCTGACTTCAGCTCCCAATCCGTCTGCGCGCGGTGCAGTGCCTCATAGGCTTCCAGCGGGAATTTCGCATCAATCACAATAGGGCCCGGCGGGTTCGGCAAATGGATCAGGCAATCGGCACGCCGACCGTTGCTCAGCGTTTTCTGCATGGTGTAGCTGTCGGACGGTAGTGCCTTTGAGACGATATCATTCAGCTGGATTTCACCAAATGCACCACGCGTCTGCTTGTTGCTCAGGATGTCTTGCAGCGACAGCACATCGCCCGACAATTTCGTGATATTGTCTTGCGCACGGTCAATGGATTTCAACCGCTCTTGCAGCTGGGTCAGGCTGGTTGTGGTCCGCTGGGCGCTGCCGTGCAGGGTTTGGTTGGTGCGTTCCTGCATTTGCGCCAACTGCTGCTGCATCTGCAATTGCACCGTGGCAAGCCGCGCCTCAAGGCTTTGGATCAGTTGGGTCTGCGCATTGGCCTGCGTATCCGAGACAGTTTGAAGATTGCCGCGCAACTGCTCCTGCCCCCGCCCGAGACTATACAACTGATGGGCCAAAGGTGCCGGAATACGTGCCGGACGCAAGAGCATCACGACGAGTAACACAAGGATCAGCGCCAGAACCCCGATGGCCAGCAGCGCCGCCAGCGCCACAGGATCGCTCAGATCAAACTGCACTTCACCCAGTTGGATCATGTGCGTCCGAACAGCCGTTCGATGTCACTCAACTTCAGCTCCACATAGGTGGGGCGACCATGGTTGCACTGGCCGGAATGCGGCGTTGCTTCCATCTCGCGCAGCAGGGCGTTCATCTCTTCCGCGCGCATCCAGCGGCCCGAACGGATAGAACCGTGGCAGGCAACGCGGCTCAGGATCGCTTCGATCCGCGCTTGCACCAGCAGGCTCTCGCCCTCGCCCTCCAACTCGTCCAGAATATCGCGGATCATCGCTTCGGCGTTGACCTCTCCCAAAATTGCGGGCGTTTCCCGCACCGCAATAGCATCCCCACCGAACGGCTCAATCCCCAGTCCGAATTTGGCAAGGTCCTCTGCCACGCTCAGGATCGCGGCGCGGTCACCCGAGGACAGCGCAATAATCTCGGGGATCAGCAGCGCCTGCGCGGGGACGCCATTTGCGGCCATCTGGCTCTTCAACTTCTCATAAACCAGCCGCTCATGGGCAGCATGCTGATCAACGATCACCATCCCCGTCTCGGTTTGGGCGATAATGTAATTCTCGTGCACCTGCCCGCGTGCAGTGCCTAAGGGATAGTTAACGCGTGTCTCCCCCTGCGGCTCGACGGGGGTTTCCACACGCCCCCACATGCCTTGCGTCTCGGCAAAGCCTTGCGGCGCTTGGGCCTGATAGGCCGCATGACGCGCACCGGTTGAGGGACGGTCCATCTGGTAAATGCGCACTTCACCCGTAGGCTCGGGTCGCATAGCACCCAGCGTTGCATCCGCGACTGTAGTCGATGCGCGGTGACCTGCATTGGCCAGCGCATGACGCAACGCAGAGACAATCAAGCCGCGCACAACACCCGGATCACGGAAGCGAACCTCGGATTTGGCTGGGTGTACGTTTACGTCCACCAGATTGGGGTCGCAGTCCACAAACAGGGCAGCAGCGGGATGCCGGTCACGACTGAGAAAGTCGAAATACGCCCCGCGCAGCGCGCCGATCAGCATTTTATCTTTCACCGGACGCCCGTTCACAAACAGATATTGCGCAACAGCGGACCCGCGCGAATAGGTCGGCAAAGCCGCAAAGCCGGTCAGGTGGAATCCCTCCCGTTCTGCATCAATGGCCAGCGCATTTTCAGCAAATTCACGGCCCAGCACCTGACGCAGGCGGCCATGCAACGCATCAAACAGATCGCCCTGTTCGGGCTCAACGCGGAACACCTCTCGCCCCTCGCCCTCGCCCGATACATCGCGCAGCACAAAGCGGACAAACGGTTCCGCCATCGCAAGACGTTTGATCACATCGCCGATCGCTTGCGCCTCGGCGCGGTCGGTACGCAGGAATTTCAGGCGCGCAGGCGTGGCATAGAAAAGATCCCGCAGGACCACAACCGTTCCCGCGCTCAGCCCCGCAGGTTTCACCGGCACATGTTTGCCGCCGATCACGCTGATCTCCGCGCCTTCATGCCCTGCGGCACGGCTGGTAATGGTCAGACGGCCCACAGCACCAAGTGACGGCAGTGCCTCACCGCGAAACCCGAAGGAGTGGATGTTCAACAGGTCGCTACCATCAATTTTAGAGGTGGCATGCCGCGACAAGGCCAAAGGCAGATCATCGCCCGCGATGCCACAGCCGTCATCCGTGACACGGATCATGGTCTTGCCGCCGTCGGCATATTCAACGGTGATCCGCCGCGCGCCTGCATCAATTGCGTTTTCGACTAGTTCCTTAACGGCAGATGCGGGCCGCTCTACCACCTCGCCTGCGGCGATGCGATTGATTGCGGCCTCGTCCAGCTGACGGATAACAGGCTGGGAGGTGCTTATATTGGGGTTTGATTGGGCCATGACGCAATACCTAGCATGGTTGGCCGCGATTCTGAAAGCAGCAGCGTAAGGTTATCCCCCGCTAATTTGCTCTATCCACCAGCTGTAAACCCGAAGGATTTTCACGCCGGTCCATGCAGGACTGAAAGAAAAAAGGGGCCGCGTTGCCAATACAAGCGCGGCCCCTTTCAAATTGTTAATCAGTCCAAGTCTTCAGGCAGTGCCAAGTTCAGCACAATCGCAATCACAGCTGAAGGCAGCAGACCTGAGGTCAGCAGAACCTGTGCCGTATCGCCCAGATGCTGAAGCGCCTCTGGTACCATTTGCAACCCAAGACCAACAGACAGCGCAGTGGCGAAGATCACCATGTTGCGACGGTTCCAGTTCACCTCGGACAGCATATTGACGCCAGAGGCTGCAACCATACCGAACATCACGATCACACCGCCGCCCAAGACGTGCTCTGGCATAGTGCGGATCACCGCGCCGACGATGGGCATACATCCGCAAATAATCAGGAAGATCGCGCCGATGGTCACCACATGGCGACTCATCACGCCGGTCATGGCAACAAGACCAACGTTCTGACTGAACGAGGTATTGGGCAAGCTGCCAAAGACACCGGCGATAGCCGTACCCGCGCCGTCAGCGAAGGTTGCACCGGTGATCTCTTTGTCAGTCGCTTCGCGGCCCGCACCCCCTTTGGTGATACCATTTGTGTCACCAACCGTTTCAATCATCGAAAGGACGGCCATAAAGCACATACCAATGATGATGGCCCAGTTCATTTCCCAACCGTATTTGAAGGGCATGGGTACCTGAAACAGCGCCGCCTTGCCAACGTTGGCAAAGCTAACCTGCCCCATGAAGTAGGCGACGATGTATCCGGCTATAATGCCCAGAAATACCGCCGAAATCGCCAGAAAGCCACGGGTGAAGAACTTGATCGCAAGCGTTACCAACACAACAACCAACGCGGGGAACCAGTATTGCATGGTGCCAAATGCGGCGGCGTCGCCTTTGACTGCGTCCGGCTGACCGGAAAAGACAAACGCGTTCTGGGCAGCCGTTTGCAGGTGAACCGCATTGTAGTTCAGCACACCGCCTGCGGAATACTGGATGCCGACCTTTACCAGCGCCAAACCGATCATCAGAACAATCAAGCCGGTGATCAGAGGCGGCAGGGCAAAGCGGAATTTGCCCACAAAAAAGCCGAGGCAGAAATGGAAAATGCCGCCGATAACAACACCGGTCATCAGGCCGGCAAGGCCGGCAGTTCCTGCGCCCAGAACAGCGGGGATCATGATCGGCACAAAGGCAAAGCTGGTGCCTTGCACGATGGGCAGACGTGCCCCCACCGGACCAATACCGATGGTCTGGATCAGTGTTGCAACGCCTGCAAACAACATCGCCATCTGGATCATATAGCTCATGTCCGGAAAGCCGAGCGCGCCCTGGTCAGAGCCAAAGCCGATGCCTGCCGCGCCACACACGATGATGGCTGGCGTGATGTTGGATACGAACATCGCCAGAACGTGCTGGATGCCCAGCGGGATCGCTTGGGCCATTGGTGGTGTATAGTTCGGGTCGCGCAGCTGTTCCGGCGTCCCCATTGAGGAAGAAGTCATATTGTGCCCCTGTCGTCTTGTTTTCAAACGGCCAGTATTTTCTGGCTCTGCTAGAGTTGGACTACGACATAGGGTGAATCAAGGTAAATCTCTTCAAGGTTCGGAGTTGTGCCGATACGGTCCACAACTGCAAAAATTCCGGGCGCCTCAAGCGGGGTCAAGACTCCATGCCAGACACCGCGGTGAAAATTGATACCCTGCAAAGGCTTAGACAGGAAGGCGCGTGGTCGCCCCGGCTTACCGTCTTCATCTTCAGCCACAATTACCAGAAAAGATGCAGCAGCCATCGGGATAAAGGCTTGCGAGCCTTCGGGGTGCCGCTCCATGAGGTCAAACCGATAGGGCAGGCTGCGGGGTTGCGCATTGAAGATGCTGATTCCTGCGCGCCCGTCCGGCCCGAAATCGAGCGTCGCACGATCGTGATAGCGCCCGCATAGACCTGCATTGATCAACTTATCAGGCGCGCCTGCAGTATCCAGCACATCTCCGAAGGCCGCAAAGGCCTCCGGTGTTAATGGCTCCAGACCGATCTCGATGCTCATAGCGGCATGTGACGGTTTACGTCTTTATACAAAAGATAGCGGAACGGCTTGTCGCCCGTTGCCACGCAAGCCTGCGGGCAAAAAGCGCGCAGCCACATAAAGTCACCCGCCTCGACCGGTACCCAGTCTTTGTTCAGCAGATAATCTGCCGTGCCTTGCAGCACATAGAGGCCGTGCTCCATCACATGGGTTTCGGCAAAGGGGATGACACCACCCGGCTGGAAGGTAACGATGTTGACGTGCATATCATGGCGCAGATCGTTCGGGTCGACGAAGCGTGTCGTGGCCCAGACGCCGTCGCAATCGGGCATCTCGGTTGGGGCTACAGCGTGATCGGAAGTCACGAAAGCTTCGGGCATATCGACACCGTCGGCCCCGACATAACGCTTGCGCACCCAATGGAACTGGCTGACCGCATCGCTATCATTCCAGACGGTCCACATGGCACCCGCTGGAATATAGCCGTAGCCACCCGCGTCTAGGACATGGCGCGCACCGTCGATGTTCACTGTTACCTGACCACCAGCGACAAAGATCACGGATTGCACTTCGTCGTCGACTTCGGGTGCGTCCGTACCGCCCGCCGGTTGCAGCTCAACCGCGTATTGGCTGAACGTCTCGGAGAAACCAGACATCGGGCGGGCAAGCACCCACATGCGCATGCCGGTCCAGCCGGGCAGAAGGCTGGTCACAATGTCACGCTGGGTGACGGCAGGCAGCACGGCATAGGCTTCGGTAAAAACGGCGGTGCCTTCCGGCGATACGGACTGGTCGGGCAGGCCGCCGGGGGGGAATGCGTAGGTCACAGGATTTGCTCCAATCTGATGCGCGCAATGCGCTCGACCTGTTTACAGGCCGTTGTGAATTCGGTTTCGGTATCATTGGCGATGCGTGCTTGAAACGCTGCCAGAATGCTGTCTTTGGTGTTTTCCTTCACCGCGATGATGAAGGGGAATCCGTGTTTGACCACATAGGCCGTGTTCATATCAGTGAACTGGGCACGCTCCGCATCGGTTAGCGCATCAAGGCCCGCACTTGCCTGCTCTGACGTGCTTTCGGCTGTCAGGCGCTTTGCTGCGGCCAGCTTGCCCGCCAGATCGGGGTGGGCGTTTAGCACGCCAAGACGCTCGGCTGTGCTGGCAGAGCGGAACATGCGGGCCAGTGCGTTATGCAGGCCTGCGGCACTATTGTGAGCAGGGCCCAGCTCCAGATCAAAGGCGCGCTCGGCGATCCATGCGGAATGTTCAAACACGCCGCCAAAGTGCTGGACGAACTCCGCCCGCTCCATCCGGCATGGCATCAGCCGCTTAACGGGCGGGTGTGCCGCCTTCCAATGCTCTGCAATCTCGATCCGGCGCGGCGTCCAGACGCCCTCGAACCCTTTGATGTAATCCACAAACCGCGCCAGCGCCTGCACCCGGCCCGGACGCCCGATCAGACGGCAGTGCAACCCGATCGACATCATCTTGGCCGCGCCCCCCTGCCCTTCGACATAAAGCGCGTCAAACGTGTCTTTCAGGTAGCTGTAAAACTGGTCGCCCGAATTGAAGCCCTGCGGCGTGGCAAATCGCATATCGTTGCAATCAAGCGTATAGGGGATGATCAACTGATCCGTGCCCGCGATATCCGACCAATAGGGAAGATCATCATCGTAGGTGTCCGAAACATAATCAAACACGCCGGTTTGGGCGGCCAGCCGCACAGTGTTTTCACTGGTCCGACCACAGTACCAGCCGCGCGGCGCTTCGCCCGTGACTTCTGTGTGCAAGCGGATTGCCTCCGCCATATCTGCGGCTTCGGCCTCTTCACTATGGTCACGGTAGTCGATCCATTTCAGACCGTGGCTGGCAATCTCCCAACCGGCGGTTTGCATCGCTTCCACCTGCTCTGGCGCACGGGCCAGCGCACTGGCAACGCCGTAGACCGTAACAGGCACATCTGCGCCCGTGAACAAGCGGTGCAGCCGCCAGAACCCCGCACGCGCGCCATAGTCATAGATGCTCTCCATGTTCCAATGCCGCTGGCCCTGCCATGGGGCTGCTCCGACGATTTCGGACAAAAACGCCTCTGACGCCGCATCGCCATGCAACAGGCAGTTCTCCCCACCCTCTTCGTAGTTCAGAACAAATTGCACGGCGATCCGCGCACCGTTTGGCCACTGAACGTTTGGCGACGTAGCACCATAGCCGGTAAAATCTCTGGGATAGCGGATCATAAAGTGTCCTTTGGTAAGCGTGTATTGGCACATTGCACAAAAAGGCAGCGCCCCGCAATTTGCAAAGCGGCCCTGCAAATACAGTGGGCCGGACATTTCTGCCCGACCCACCGCTCGTCCGAATATCACTGAGGCGTTTGTTCTTGTTTTTATCAGCTGGGGATAATCAACCGCTGGCCTACCTTGATTTTGTCGGGCGATTGTAGCGTGTCACGGTTTGCATCGAAAATACGCTGGAAGGCGCTCGGCTTGCCGTAAAATTGCAGGGAGATATAGGCAAGGCCGTCGCCGGGCTCTACGACATAGACGCGCTTGCCCCCCACATCTTTCGATTGCACGGTCGACGCCGCAAATATCTTGCGTGACATCTCGCGGGCCGCCTCGGCCCCTTCAGGTGTGCCATCATTTGCCAGCGACGTCTGGACCAGATTGAACATCATCGTGTCCATATCAACGCTGCCATCTGCTGTTTGCAGTGACGCTGGCAGCTCGATCCGGCCCTCGGCTGCCGCCTGCATCAGCATACTGCCCACGGTGTCGCTGGTCATTTTGGCGTTGATTGTGCGCAGTTTGACCCGCTTGGCACCGTTTTCATCTACGGTATCAATACTGTAAACACCGGCCAAAACACCTTCCCGCAACATCCGCAGCTTGTTGTTGAGGATCATCGTTGCTTCAGCCGCTTTCTGGGCCAGCTCGTCCTGCGTCAACGTGCCGACCGTGCGCTGCGGTTGCAGGCCTTCCAGTACCGCCGCCGCCAGATCCGCCACAACGGGGCTGGATTGCGTGTTGCCTATGACGTCCGTGAGGTCGGGCACTGCCGCGCGGGACACAACTTCGTTCAGGTCCGCTGCGATACTCACGCTTTGCGCGTCGGCATAGCTATTGCCAGCCACTTGTGTGGTCTGCTGTTGTATCTCAGGTGCTGCGGCTTGCTGTGTGCCGCCTGACCACAACAAAGCGGTGGTGATACCCAGCATAAAGGTCAGAACAAATATCGCAGCAACTGCCAGCACCACTGCATTTCGCTGAACAAAACTTGTCTCAGGCACAGGTGCAAAACCGGCACTTGCGTAGACTGGAACCCTTGGCGTTGGTTCCATTTGCTCTGTCGCGTCCATTGTCCCATCCGAATGATGCGCCCGGACACTTTCGGCTGCACCGGAGTTAAACGAAATCTTTGGGGAAGTGTTGCTCACAATTTCACTCCTGTACTGTTAGGGCCAAAACCGACCAGACTTGCATACCACCACGGTAGTAGCGAATTTTTTCCGGCGGATAGCCGACCTCAAGCAAGTGTGCGATCAGCACGCCCGCATCGTTCTGGGACGGGCCATTGTCATAGACCATCAATCTGTGCATCCGCGAAATTGTAAATATCGTCAAAGGCACGGGCGCCCAGCGCCTTGAGTATCTGCGTGCGCGTTTCCCCGGCTTCTGCTATGGTCGGATGCGGCAAGCTGACCGATCCGGGAATAAACCCGAGGCCACGGTCGGACGGCATACGGGCATCCACAAGGAGCCACTTATTCTTGCCAACAGCGTCTGCCAAGAACGCCAGCACCTGAGGCTCGATCACCGTCTCAATCCCGACAGCCGCCTCGGCCGGTGCGATGCAGTTGGGATCGCAAGATGCAGGAATGGAGGCAAACCGGCTGGCATATTTTGCAGCATCCGGCGTGTTCGGCCCGATTTCTACGCGCTTGCCGTCAAAAATGAACGAAGCTTGAGCCAGCGAAATGTCCGCATGCGCGGCACCCGAAATTGCATGCGCAACTAGCGTTGCAGCGAAAAACGCGGCTCTTTTTGTCATGCGGCCCCCCAGCCTTTTTGCCCTAGATATTGTTATTGCCACCGTAAGTGCGGCCTATCCTAGGTTGTGCGCATAGATATAGGCAGAGAGTGATTCGCAGGTCAAAGCAAAAACACCCTTAAAAGGAGAAAAGTGGCGAACCAGTCCCTTTTTGAGCGAATCAGCAAAAATGGGTATCGAATGAGCGTGAAATTCTTCGTATAATCGGGCACGCCAGACCGGTAATCTGCAAAATGAACTCACATCCTACGTCCACGCATTCCCCCGAACTGGAGCACCAAATGTCCACCGGCTACCTTACAACCCATGTTCTTGATACCGCTCTGGGACGCCCAGCCGCTGGCTTGCTGATCACGCTTTACAGGATAGAAGGCGATATCCGGACGCGCTGCGCCCAGATGCGTACCAACGACGATGGCCGTACTGATGCCCATATTCTGCCAGCGGCCGATTTCCGGACTGGCACCTATGAGCTGGTCTTTGAAGCGGGTGCCTATCTGGACCGTATCGGCACGCCACCCGAAGCGCCGCGTTTTCTGGATGTGATCCCGCTGCGCTTTGGTATCTCGGATCCGGATGCGCACTACCATGTGCCACTTTTGCTGTCGCCGTTCGGCTACTCCACCTATCGGGGCAGCTGACCTGTCGGTAACCGCATTGCCACGCCTTGCAAACCATCGGGTCACCATGCGAGTTTGAAGAGCATTTTACCCGAAAGGCGCAGTCCTATGCCCGTCGATACCATGACCAACACCGCGCTGGCGCAATTGCCGCAAGTGACAGAGCCGCGCAATGCGGGCATGCCGCTGGATCTGAATTGGGTTCTTAGCGCGCAAGCCAATACATCCGCGATTGAACGCCGCGCAGCCTCATTGCCCGCGCGAAGGTCGGTTAAAAAAGCGCATCAGGCCGCGTGGCTTTTGAAGGCCGTCACCTGCATTGATCTGACAACCCTATCCGGTGATGACACGGCGCGGCGCGTGGGCCGTTTGTGCGCCAAGGCGCGTCAGCCTGTCGCGGCCTCGGTGTTGAATGCTTTGGGCATGCCGCCCATCACAACAGGCGCGGTCTGCGTTTACCACGAAATGATCGCGCCCGCTGTGGATGCCCTGCGCGGCAGTGGTATCCCTGTTGCCGCGGTCTCCACCGGCTTTCCTGCGGGCCTGTCCCCGCTGCCCCTGCGTATTGCCGAGATCGAGCAATCGGTGGCAGCAGGTGCTGCCGAGATCGACATCGTGATTTCCCGCCGCCATGTGCTGGAGGGCAACTGGCAAGCGCTCTATGATGAAATGCGCGCCTTTCGGGCCGCCTGCGGTGATGCCCACGTCAAGGCGATCCTTGCCACGGGAGAGCTTGGTAGTCTGCGCAACGTCGCCCGCGCCAGCCTTGTGTGTATGATGGCAGGTGCGGATTTCATCAAGACCTCCACGGGCAAGGAAGCCGTAAACGCGACCCTGCCCGTCACGCTGGTGATGATCCGCGCGATCCGCGATTACTATGACCGGACCGGCTACCGCGTGGGCTATAAACCTGCCGGCGGTATCTCAAAGGCAAAAGACGCAATCACCTATCTGGCGCTGATCAAAGAAGAGCTGGGTGACCGCTGGCTGCAGCCGGACCTGTTCCGCTTTGGCGCGTCATCCCTGCTAAACGATATAGAGCGGCAGCTGGAACATCACGTCACTGGCAACTACTCCGCCAGCTATCGCCACCCCACATCCTGATCCAGAGGCTAACCAAATGACCGTTTCCGACATTTTCGAGACCATGGACTATGGCCCCGCCCCTGAATCCGCCGCCGAAGCGCTGGGATGGATCGTGGACCAAGGCAGCCGCTTTGGCCATTTCATCAACGGCGAAATGACACCCCCCGGCGAAGTATTCGAGAGCCGCAATCCCGCCAATGGCGAGATACTGGCGCATATCACCCAAGGCACCCAAGCCGATGTAGATGCCGCTGTGCGCGCCGCGCGCAGCGCCCAACCCAAATGGGAGGCCGCAGGTGGCCACGCACGGGCAAAAGTGCTCTACGCTCTCGCCCGTCTGTTGCAAAAGCACAGCCGCCTGTTTGCCGTGTTGGAGACGCTGGATAACGGCAAGCCCATCCGTGAAGCCCGCGACATCGACATCCCCCTTGCCCAGCGGCACTTTTACTATCACGCGGGCATGGCCCAACTGATGGAGAGCGAATTGCCAGATGCGGCGGCCCTTGGCGTATGTGGTCAGGTCATTCCGTGGAACTTCCCACTGCTCATGCTTGCGTGGAAAGTGGCACCGGCACTGGCGATGGGCAATACGGTCGTCTTGAAGCCCGCAGAATATACCTCCCTCACGGCCCTGCTGTTTGCCGATATCTGCGGGCAGGCCGGCGTGCCGAAAGGCGTCGTGAACATCGTCACTGGCAACGGCGCTGTGGGCGAGATGATCGTGAGCGCCGAAGTGGACAAAGTGGCCTTCACCGGCTCCACCGCCGTGGGCCGCCGCATCCGCGAAGCCACCGCAGGCAGCGGCAAGGCTCTATCATTGGAACTGGGTGGCAAATCCCCCTACATCGTTTTCGATGACGCCGATCTAGATTCCGCCGTGGAAGGGCTGGTGGACGCAATCTGGTTCAATCAGGGACAAGTCTGCTGCGCCGGCTCGCGCCTATTGGTGCACGAACCCGTCGCCGATCTGTTTTACGCCAAATTACGCGCGCGTATGGATAAACTACGCATAGGCTCACCCTTGGACAAAAGCATCGACGTCGGCGCCATTGTTGATCCGAAACAGCTGGCCAGCATCACAACACTGGTTGCGGCAAACACGGCCGGCACAACCCACGTTGCCCCCTGCGACCTGCCCGTCGAGGGCAGCTTTTATCCTCCCACGCTGATCACCGGCCTGCACCCTGCCGACACCTTGATGCAAGAAGAAATCTTCGGTCCCGTCCTCGTATCCACCACCTTCCGCACGCCGGAAGAGGCGGTGAGCATCGCCAACAACACCCGCTATGGCCTTGCCGCCAGCGTGTGGAGCGAGAATGTGAACCTCGCACTCGATATCGCACCCAAACTGGCTGCCGGCATTGTCTGGATCAATGGCACCAACATGATGGACGCCGCAGCAGGTTTTGGCGGCATACGCGAAAGCGGCTTCGGCCGTGAAGGCGGATGGGAAGGGCTGGCAGCCTACACCAAGTCAAAAGCCAAACCAAAAGCCCTCAGGACAATTCAGCCAATGACAGGCTCAGGCGGACCCGCCGACGGGATCGACCGCACCGCCAAACTCTATATCGGCGGCAAACAGGCGCGCCCTGACAGCGGGTATTCCACAGAAATCTGGGCCAAGAACGGCGCATTACTCGGCCATGCCCCCAACGCTTCGCGCAAGGACATCCGCAACGCGGTTGAAGCCGCCCAAGCCGCAAAGGGATGGGCCAGGACAACCGGCCATCTGCGCGCACAAATCCTGTATTTTATCGCTGAAAATCTGGCCATCCGCGCCGATGAATTCGCACTCAGACTAGATGCGATGCAGGGTGGAAAATCAGGTGCAAAAGAGGTCGAAGCAGCTGTTCAATCCCTGTTCACCTACGCTGCATGGGCTGACAAATACGATGGTAAGATACACGGCGTCCCGATCCGCGGCGTGGCCCTTGCCATGAAAGAGCCTGTGGGCGTCATCGCAGCACTGTGCCCCGCCACAGCCCCGCTTTTGGGTATGGTCGCAGTCATGGCACCTGCTATCGCTATGGGCAACCGGATCGTCCTCAGTGCGTCCCAGCCGTTCCCGCTGGCCGCAACTGACTTTGCGCAAATTCTGGAGACGTCAGATGTGCCTGCTGGTGTGGTGAACATCCTCACCGGCCCCCACGCAGATGTCGCCGACACAATGGCACGGCATATGGACATTGATGCCCTGTGGTCGTTCAGCGACCCTTCACTTGATACCGTGGTCGAGCACGGCTCTGCCAGCAATCTCAAACGCACATGGGTTCAGAACGGCCACGCGGTCGACTGGATGAAACCGGACGCCCGTAGTTTCCTGCCCCAATCTACCGAAGTCAAAAACATCTGGGTCCCATACGGAGAATAACGCCCGGCTTCATTGTGCCAATAAACTCATCATCTGCCCCCTTGGGGGCAGATCAGCGACAGATCACTCGGACACAACGCCCTCTGGCTTGCCCACAACAACAAAGTGCAACCCGTCCGGATCCATAAGTTCACCCGCCACGCGCTTTACGTCTTCCAATGTAACGGCATCCACCCGCGCGTTGCGTGTTTTGATATACTCCGGATCCAGCCCGATCAGTTGCATCCCCACAAGGATGCCCGCAATAGTGCTGTTGCCATCAAACCGTAGCGGATACGCACCGGTGAGATAGGTCTTGGCGTCTTGCAGCTCTTTCTCGCTCACGCCTTCCTCTGCAGCCAAACGCCACTGGTCGCGGATTACGGTGATCGCCTCGCCAATGCGGTCGTTGGCCGAACTGACCGACCCCATGTAGGCATTCGCCAGATCGCGGGAGTACAGGTAGGAATAGACGCCATAGGTCAGACCGCGCTTTTCACGCACTTCTTGCATCAGGCGGCTGTCAAACGCCCCGCCACCAATAACCTGGTTCAACAAGACAGCTGCAAAGTAATCCTCGTCATCGACCGCAATACCGCGCTGACCAAACAGGGCCACGGATTGCGGCGTATCGAAATCAACTACAGTTGTGCCTCCCGTTATCTGCGGCTCGACTTTCGGGGGCAAAAGCGGCCCGGATTGGGGTAAGTTCCCCAGCACTGCATCCAGCAGTGTGCCCAATTGCTCGGGTGTTATATCACCCACTGCGCCAACCAGAACGCGGTCGCGGACAAGGGCGTTGCGGTGAGCTTCAATCAGGTCGTCACGGGTCAGGGCGGCAACTGTTTCGGGGGTTCCCACATCTACAGTGCCATAAGGATGATCACCATAGGCCATAGCAGCAAAGGTCTTGCCTGCAATTTCATTCGGGTCCTTTGCATCGAATGCCAGATTTGACAAAACCTGTGCCCGCACACGCTCTACATCGGCATCTTCAAATCGGGGATCCTGAATTGTATCCCGCAGGAGTGCTACCGACTCGTCAAAATTTTCTGTCAGAAAGCGCGCCGAAATCGTCAGCTGCTCTGAGCTGGCCCCGAAACCGAAAGTCGTCGCCAGTGCCTCTTTCGCACGCGCGAACCCGCGCGCGTCCAGATCTCCCGATCCCTCTTCCAGAAGGCCGGTCATCAGATTAACCGCACCGCGTTTGCCTTCAACGTCCAGCGACGTTCCACCGGTAAAGGCAATCTCGATCGCGACAAATGGAAGGGAGTGTTCCTCCACCAACCATGCGCCAACGCCTCCCGGGGAGGTAACGGTTTGAATTTCAACTTCAGCACGGACCGGGAATGCGGCAGCGGCACCCAGAAACAGGGCAGTTGCGAAACGGATCATTGGGTTTCTCCTTCGGGGCGCTGTAGCCAGCCTGTCACGGATGCCTCGCGGCGCAGCAGAGTTGCTGCTTGCATAATATCATCGGCAGTCACGGCATCCAGAATGACAGGCCATGCCCGCACGTCCTGCACCGTAAGACCAGAAGTCAAAGCGCTACCGTACCGGTTAGCAATGCCGTCCACGTTATCTTGTGCGTAAATCTCGGAGGCGCGAATTTGCAGCTTGATCCGTTCCAGCTGCTCCGCGTCAACACCTGCGGTCATGAAATCGGCCAAGGCCTGATCCAGCGCCGCCTCGCCTTCCTCCAGCGACACGCCCTCGGAAGGCACCATAATCAACCGGAATGTTGTGTCATCCAGCGATACGCCGGAATAGCCCGCCGCCGCATAGGTTGCGACCTGCGTATCAAATTGCAGCTTTTCTGTCAGGAAAGATGTTGTGCCACCGCCCAGAATTTCACTCAGGATCGTCAAAGCGGCAGCTGTTTCCTGTGCACCGCTGTCCCGTTCGGGCACCAGATAGCTACGCGAGATATAGGGCTGGGCCACGCGCGCATCGCGGAAGATCACCCGCCGCTCCGCGTTCTGGCGCGGCTCTTCCGTGCGCAGGCGCTCGGGCAGCGCCGGGTTGGCGGGGATCGGGCCATAGTGTTTTTCGGCCAGTTCGCGCACACCTTCAGGAGTCACGTCACCCGACACGACCAGAACGGTGTTGTTGGGCGAATAGTACAGCTCGTAAAACGATAGTGCATCTTCGCGGTCCAGCTCCTCCATCTCGTGCATCCAGCCGATGATCGGCGTACCGTAACGGTGGTTGAGGTATTGCGCCGCGCTCAGCTGCTCGGAGAAGAGCGCTTGGGGATTATTCTCGGTGCGCTGGTTGCGTTCTTCGATGATCACATTCCGCTCGGTCGCAATGTTTTCGGGCGTAAGCTGGATGTTCTTCATCCGGTCCGCCTCCATGGTCATCATCAGTTCCAGCCTGTTGGCCGCAACCCGCTGGAAATAGGCAGTATAATCATAGCTGGTGAAAGCATTGTCGCGCCCGCCATTGGCCGCCACTACCGCAGAGAACTCGCCCGACTCCATTTTTTCTGTTGCCTTGAACAGCAAGTGTTCCAGAAAGTGCGCCACACCGGAGGAGCCTTTGGGCTCGTCCGCTGATCCGGCGCGGTACCACAGCATATGCTGCACAACAGGGGCGCGGTGATCTTCCACGACGACGACCTGCATGCCGTTCTCTAGCATAAAGTCTGTCACTTTTCCGCTGGTTTGGGCAAAGGCTGCGGTGGGGATCAATAGCGCGGACAATAGCGCAGTTCGGGCGTATCGCATCATCGGTAGGGTCCTTTTCGGTCAGCCAAAGAAGGCGGATATACAATAGGTACGCTGCGCGCGCGCAGCTTCAAGCTGCGCGACGTATTTTCACAAATTTGTAATGCTGTATCAGTCTGCAGGAGGGGCAGACGGTGTGCGCGCACCAGCGCGCTGCCAGCGGCTCTGCTCGGCGTAGGCGTCCAGCGCCTGCTTGCGGTAGGCTTGATTGTAGCGATCAACCTTCACAATCCGGAACTGGGTAAAGCGCTGCTTGCGACGGCGAAAATCAGCATCGGTTTGGGCAAGGTCTTCGCGTATATTCGGCGTCACACCCAACCGGCTGGCGTGCTGTACCAGCGCGCCGTCACTTGCGGGGACGCCCGCGTTCGGATCACCAAGGTTGCCACCAAAGGCTTGCGCCCCCTCAGCCAGCGCAGAGCGGTCCGCACGGTTGGCGCCGCCCGGAGTGGGTGTTGGCAGTTCTGTGAAACTTGTCGGTTCTTGTAGCGAGTTTACAGGCTGAATGCCAAACTCGTCCGGACCTTTGGAATTACTCCGCAAATCACGCAGGCCCACGTTGGCACATCCCGCGACCAGCACGGGCAGTACAATCAACAAAGCAAGTTTACGCATCAAAGGCCTCCAGACCGACATTGCCTCTCAATATCGCAGGCTGGGCTGCAATGTCACCCAGCTTTTTTACCCGTCGCTTTGCGCGGCTTCTTCTTGCCGCCCCCTTTTGCGCCAGTGCCGTCGGAATCGGTGAAGAAAATAAGCCCCAACGCCCCCGCAAAGATAAACACGTCAGCAAGGTTGAACACAAAGGGATTGTTAATACGGCAGCAAGACATATTAATAAAATCAAGCACATAGCCATAGATCAACCGATCAATCACATTGGCCAGCGCGCCACCTACCAGCAGTCCCGCGCTCATCTGTGCGATGCGGGTATGCGCATTTTTGCGCGCCCACATCACCACAGCGATACAAATCACCAGTGCAAGGGCGATCAAAATAGCACGGCTTGCGTCTGACCCTCCGCCAAAAAGCCCGAAATTTATCCCGCGATTTTCACCATAACGGAAGTTGATCACCGGCGGCAGCACGTCGATACTGCGTATGCGGGAAAGCTCCATCATGTGGATCACCACATATTTGCTTATCTGATCGATAGAGAAAGCCGCAAAGCCCGCCCAGAACATCATCCGCATTTCAGTCAGTTTCCCTCTCAGTGCCGGAAGTGGCGCATGCCCGTAAGGACCATTGCCAGCCCTGCGTCATCAGCAGCCGCAATCACTTCTTCGTCACGCATGGAGCCACCGGGCTGGATCAGTGCTGTTGCACCTGCCTCTGCCGCTGTGACCAGACCATCAGCAAACGGGAAGAAAGCATCAGACGCAACAACAGATCCCTGTGTCAGCGGGGCAGGCAAGCCCATCACTTCGGCCATGTCTTGCGCCTTGCGGGCTGCGATGCGTGTGCTGTCAACGCGGCTCATCTGGCCCGCACCTACACCTACTGTCGCGCCATCTTTGACGTAGATAATTGCGTTGGATTTGACGTGTTTGGCCACCGTCCATGCAAATAGCATGTCTTTCAGTTCCTGCTCGGTCGGCTGGCGCTTGGTCACAACCTTGAGGTCATCCATGCTGATCCGGCCCACATCGCGGTCCTGTACCAACCAGCCGCCCGACACCTGACGCGGCGCCAAACGGGCCGCAGTCGGGTCGGCAAGGCCACCGGTTGTCAGCAGACGCAGGTTTTTCTTCGCCGCAAAAATCTTGATCGCATCCGCATCCGCATCAGGTGCAATCACCACCTCGGTAAAGATGCCCGTAATGGCCTCGGCAGTGGCGGCGTCCAGCGTCTGGTTCAGGGCAATGATGCCACCGAAAGCCGATGTGCGGTCACAGTCAAACGCACGGGAATAGGCCTCGGCCATCGTGGCCCCCGTTGCCACACCGCAGGGGTTGGCATGTTTGATGATCGCCACGGCGGGGCCATTGGCCGGGTCAAACTCCGACACCAGCTCAAACGCGGCATCTGTGTCGTTGATGTTGTTATAGGACAGCTCTTTGCCCTGATGCTGTTTCGCTGTCGCCACACCTGCGCGGCTGGACCCGTCGCTGTAGAACGCGGCAGACTGGTGCGGGTTCTCGCCATAGCGCAGGGTTTGCGTCAACGTGCCACCAAAGGTGCGGCGGCGCGGCGTGCCGCCAACTTGTGCAGCCATCCATGTGCTCACGGCGGTGTCATAAGCAGCGGTGCGGGCATAAGCCGTCTGGGCAAGAAGCTGACGCAGCGCGTATGTCGTCTGGCCATTATTGACCTCAAGCTCGGCAATATAAGGCGCGTAGTCTTCCACATCGACGATCACACTCACAAAGCCGTGGTTTTTCGCGGCAGAGCGGATCATGGCGGGGCCGCCGATGTCAATATTTTCGATCACCTCAGCGTATTCAGCGCCCTTGGCGACAGTTTCTTCAAACGGGTAGAGGTTCACCACCACAAGGTCGATCCCGCCAATACCATGTTCTTCCATGGACGCCACATGGCCCGCATCATCGCGTAGCGCCAACAGGCCGCCATGCACAACGGGGTGCAACGTCTTGACCCGGCCATCCATCATCTCAGGGAAACCTGTAACCTCGGCCACATCCTTCACGTCCAGCCCCGCTTGGCGCAGGGTCTTGGCCGTACCACCCGTAGAAAGGAGCTCAACCCCTGCGGCAGCCAGAGCGCGGCCAAACTCGACCAATCCGGTCTTGTCGGAAACAGAAAGAAGGGCGCGTTTTACGGGGTATAGATCAGCCATGGCAGGGCTCCTTGTGGTCAGTCTTGGTCAGACTCGGGGTCTAGGTACGGGTCATCCCGTTCCAAATCACGCACGCCAATCGCAGTTTCCTGCGCTTTGGACAAGGACCAGCGGACCCGTGTTGCGGGATTAATTGCACGACCCGTCAGAACAATCTGCTGTGCAGCCCTTGGTTTCAGACGTGTGGCTTCCAGATAAGCGCCCGGCTCCAACGCCAGCTCACAGGTGCCATCATGGCGGAAAACCCATATCTCGCCAGACTTTAGTGCCATCGACACTGCTGCCCCACCCAGATCAAGTGTGGCATCCACCTCCGGATGAAGGTGGAAACGGACTTCATACCCGATGCCCCTTAGAGTTGTTCGGTCCAGGGCCCGGTCAAAGCGGCATTTTTCAATATCTTCCAGCGCAAGCAACATATCTTCGCCCGCAACGGCGCGGCCATCGTGGGTCAATTCGATTGTGCGGGCATGGGTTAGGCCATGAGTCAGCGCATAGCCGTCATGGCCGCCCTGAAACTTTATCCAGTCACTGACTTGGGTGATCTCGACGGGCACATGTGTCGGCCCGTCAATCAGGGCCTCCATGCCGGTTCGCCGGTCTGCGGTGTCCAGCCGTGCGCTGGAATAGCCACCGAGGATCAGCGCGGAGTGGGAGGGTGTCGCACGTCCGGCACGGCGCCAGTCCAACCCGAAGGATGCGCCAGAGCCACAGCTGACAATCAACGGGCGCCGTCCCGACGTCAGCTCAAACGCCAGCGTTGACGCATGGGCATTGCCCGAAGCGGCACCACCCGGCGGCGGGCTGGCGTCAATGATGACACTTGTCCGGCCCGCTGACAGACGGGCATATCCCATAGACAGGCCTTCGGGCTGCATGGTGCGCACGCCCGACGCGGCAAGCGCGTGATCCAGCCAGCCTTCCGCACCGCGCCCGCCGCCGTGAAACCGTGCCAGCCCGCCATCTGCATGGCGCAGGGTGCGCAGGGTCGGCGCAATCCGGTTAATTGCAGCCAGATGGGCCTGCGGCGTGCCACGCCCTGCGTCCGACAGCGCCGCAGCGGCCCATGTCAGCAGCGTGAATACATCCAGCAGTTCCTCCGGATTGCGGGTTGGCAGGCCACCCTGCGCATCGATCTGTGCTTCGCATTCGCGGGCCAGCGCCTTGATCGCAGGATCGGCCAAGGCCTCAAGCCCTTCCAGCGACAGCCCAGCATAGATCAACCCCGTCAACGCCTCGAAACGCGCCAGACCGGGTGCGGCGGCGTGCCAGCGTTTGGACAGGAAACGGGTCTGTTGGGTGAGCGAACGGTAGAAACCTTCACTATCGGGTTCATTTTCACCCGTGCCAGACAAAACAAACAGCGCATGGTTGATCCAGCGGATCAAGCGGCGGCCCGTCAAATCAGGCGTCCAACCGGGGCCACGCCCGCGTCCGTGCAGATCAATCCACTGCCACAGCCACTTTTGTGCCGCGCGCCGCGATGCGCTATCACCTACGGCCGCAAGATCATCCAGCCAGGCAAACCCGTGCAACGCTTCTGCAAAGCTTTTGTCGGGGACTTCCAATTCCCACGGCGTTTTATCAGGGGCGGTAATCAGACTGCCCGCAAACAGGAAATTTCCCGCAGCCAGTTGGCGACCGCGCGCAAAAGAGCCGATCGTGCGCGGCTCTGGCGAAGAGACAAACCCACGCACCTGACCCCGCGCACGGGTGGCTGCCCGCGCATGCATCTGGTTGAGAAAACGCGTGCGATACGCGCTCAATTGTGAAAACTGGATCATGTGCTCTGCTTATACGCTCTAGAGGCGTTTTTTGCACTGTAGCGCGCGGAAGGGACGGAGTCACCGCTTTTTGATCTTCATTCTGCGCAAAGCGAGGATCGCGAAGTCGCCGGTGTTCAGATTGCACCTTGCCGATATCTCTGGCGCCATGCACAGATGCGCTATGATTGCTTCCTTAATGATGTACGCCCGCCCCGAGCTGCAAACAGCGCATGCATCCCTTTGGGACTGCTTGCGCAGCAGCCTGGACCGTCGTGGTATCGCGTCGCCTCCGACGCTTGCCCAAAACGCCCCCGAAATGGACGTCTGGCAAGACCCGACACTGGTTTTCAGCCAGACCTGCGGAATGCCTTACCGGACACGTCTGCACGACACCGTGCAGCTAGTGTGCACACCCGACTACGGGCTTGAGGGCTGCAAAGGCGGTTATTACAATTCGGCCATCGTGGTACGGGCCGATGATGCCCGCCTGTCGCTGCCGGACTACGAATCCGCAATACTCGCCTATAATTCAGGCGATTCACAGTCCGGGTTTGCAGCAATCTACCATCATACCCGCGCTGAAGGCTTCTGGTTCAACGACAGGGTCCAAAGCGGCGGTCATCTGAATTCGGCGCGTATGGTGGCAGAAGGCAAAGCAGATATTGCGGCACTCGATGCGCAAACATGGCGGCTGATACGGCGGTACGAGCCAATGGCAGAGCATCTGCGTGTATTGGAGTTTACCGAACCCACACCCGCGCTACCCTATATCACGGGTCCGCAGCACAATCCCGATGTGGTCTTTGACGCTGTCACCGAAGCCCTGTTCAACCTGCCGTCCGAGGATGCCGCGGCGCTGGACCTGCGCGGCGTTGTACGGATACCACATGCCGATTATGCAGCAGTTCCGACCCCGCCCGCAGCGGCACTGACCTAGCCCGCTTTGCGCAAGCAGACGATGTAAAAGCCGTCCATACCGCCCTGCTCGGCCCAGAAATCAGGGCGCAGGCGCAAGCCGCCTTCGGAGGATATCCACGCCGGGTCAACGCCCGTAATGGCGACTGCATCACGGTCAACGGACATATCACCGTGCCGCTCCAGCGCTTCGTCGATGTGCACTTCGCCCTCGTCCGGCAGCAGGCTACAAGTGCAGAACACCATCCGTCCACCGGGTTTGAGCAGCGACCATGCGTGGTCCAGCAGCTCTTCTTGCAATTCAATCAGCGCACCAAAGTCCGAGCCGTCCTTGGCATGCGGCAAATCGGGGTGGCGACGTATAGTGCCCGTGGCCGAGCAAGGTGCGTCCAGCAGGATCGCGTCGAATTCGCCCTGAAACTGGCGGGCGTCTTTGATAAAGGTCCGTGCCGTCAGGCCGGTACGGGCAAGGTTTTCTTTCACCCGCTGCATGCGCGAATGATTGTCGTCTACCGCGCGCACCTCGGCGCCAGTGGCGGCCAGCTGCATGGTTTTGCCACCCGGTGCGGCGCAAAGGTCCAGCACAACTTCGCCTGCTTGGACGTTCAGGATTTTCGCAGGCAATGCAGCCGCGGCATCCTGCACCCACCAATCGCCCTCGGCAAAGCCTTCCATCGCGGAGACTTGGCCGCCATCATAGAGGCGGACCGAACCTGTCGGCAGCAATGTGCCACCCAGCCGCGTCGCCAACTCTGCCGGATCGCCTTTGGCCGTCAGATCCAGTGGCGCACCATTAAAATGCACAGTTTCCATCGCGGCCATCGCATCAGCGCCCCACGCCTCAACCAGCGGTCCACGCAGCCATTTCGGCAAACGCGGCGCGCGGCGTGCTGTCCATGCGTCAGGGCCTTCAGCAGCAACTTTGCGCAGCACAGCATTCGTCAGCCCCTTGAGGTGGCTTAAATGGCGGTCACCCGACACGACAGATACCATCGCGTTGACTACACCGTGGGCCGCTCCACCTGTGCACAGCTCTACCGTGCCGATGCGTAGCGCGTTGCGCACGGTCAGCGGCGGGTATTTGTTCAGGTGCTTTTGTAAAATGCGGTCTGCCCGCTCCAGCCCACGCAGGGTGTCCTGCGCCAGACGTTGCGCGCGCGCGCGGTCATCTGGTGGCAGACGGTCCAGCACACCTGCGCCCAGCAGTTCCGACATTAGTTTCCCTTCCCCCAATATCTCATCGAGCAGGAAAACAGCGGATTTACGGGCGGCTACACCGGTGTCTGACATAATACGGGCTTTCTTTAAGCGGTCTGGCGGTTGTCTGGGGCAAGGCGTGCCGTATATCAAGAGAGAGTTGAGAAAGGAACGCCCCATGACCGAAGACACTTCTGCAGAAGATACTCCCGTTCCGGCAGCCGCACCGCGCGATCTGCCCCCCGCCGCCCAGCGCGCGCTGGCAGAAGCAGCAGAGCGGCGTGCAAACGCAAAAGAGTTAGAATTGCCGCCGGAATTGGGCGGCCGCGACGGGCCCGAGGCCGTGCGTTATGGCGATTGGGAAAAGAAGGGCATCGCGGTCGATTTCTGACCGCAGCGCCTGACAACATCAGCGCAGCGAGAAATCAGCGCTGTCGCCACGCCCTTCATCGAAGATAAAACGGATCTTGCTAGCCGAGGCTTTCACCTCCTGACAGTTGTAACCCAGATCATCGCCGCCCCATTCGAGGCTCCGGCAAAAATAACCGTTTTTCCATGTCCAGGTGCCCGAAATCGGCCACGCAGCCCCTTTGCCAGCAATCGCACCATCGGTGCCCACTGTTAGCTTAACCAACGGACGGGTAAGGATTTTACCGCCTATCAGGCGTTTGAATTCTGCGGCATTTTCTACTTTCGAGAACTCCGCCGCAACTGGTGAAGCCAAGCCGAATATTAGGGCACTCAGTACAGGTATCATCCGTTGCATCAGGTCTCTCCTTCAAGGTCCATTGCAATAGATACGAAATGAAATGCGCTTTGGTTTCAAAGTAAGCTGAATTTTATACCCAGCGCCTGTGTCAGTCGCCCAGACCCAACACGTCGAGCATGTCATATTCACCCGCTTTGCGCCCCTGCCCCCAGAGTGCCGCCTTGATCGCACCACGGGCAAACAGGGCACGATCAGACGCGATGTGGCGCAGAATGATCCGCTCTCCGGCGCCCGCAAACATTACGTCATGCTCTCCTATGATGTCGCCGCCACGAATGGCGGAGAAACCGATATCGCCCCGCTTGCGCGCACCCGTGATGCCATCGCGGCCCGAATCACTGACATCGGACAACTTTACACCGCGCCCTTCGGCGGCTGCTTCGCCCAGCATGAGGGCGGTGCCGGACGGTGCATCAACTTTCTGGTTGTGATGCGATTCGATGATTTCGATGTCAAAGTCGGCGTCGAGTGCCGCGGCAACCTTGCGCGTCAGCAAAGTCAGCAGGTTTACGCCGAGGCTCATGTTGCCTGCGCGCACGATCACAGCGCGATGTGCCGGCGTGGACAGTTGGGCGATTTCACCTTCACTCATCCCTGTGGTGCCGATTACATGCACGATGCCCGCCTCTGCTGCGGCCTTTGCGATGGCCAGCGTGGCGGCAGGCGCTGTAAAATCAATCACCGCATCAGCCTCAGCCAATGCAGCCGCTGCGTTATCCGTGACGATGATACCATTTGCGGCACCGCCCATCGCCAGTCCAAGATCCTGACCGATCCAGTTATGGCCCGCGCGTTCAAGGGCTCCTGCCAGATGGGTCTGCGCATGTTCTGTCACCGACCGCACCAGCATCTGCCCCATACGGCCTGAAACCCCTGTGATGGTGATACCTGTTGTCTGTGCCATGTGCTGTGCTCCTGCTTGATCCGGTGATCAGCGGTGTAGCGCGCGCGCAGCCGCTTGGCAAAGAAGTTCAGAGCGCATAGATGGGAGGGATGGCAAATAACAAATCAAATGCGGGCGCTGGCCCCAATCAACGGCAACTGCGCGTAGGCGAGACAACCCGCCGCGCGCTTAGCGAGGTTCTGGCGCGTGGCGATGTCCATGACGAAGAACTGAATCGTATGTCCATCACTGTGGGCGAAGTGCGTATGTCTAACGATCTGCGGATCGCGACGGCCTATGTGCTGCCTCTGGGCGGCAAAGGACGGGAGGACGTGCTCAAAATATTGGCACGCAACAATTACGAACTGCGCCGCATGGTCGCCAAAAAGGTGACGCTCAAATTCGCGCCGGAACTGCGATTTCAGCTGGATATGACGTTCGACCAGATGGACGAGACGCGGCGCATGCTGGCGCAAGACGTAGTGCGCCGTGATGCTGAAGCACCCGACGACGATGATGACGACTGGACACCGGCGACGTGATCTGGCGCGCCCTCCTTGCGGGCGTAGCCCTTGTTTTGCCATGGCAGGCACAAGCGGCGAGTTGCGATGAAGTTGCCTATAAGGGCGCGGATTATGCAGTGTGCACGGTTGATCTCACCCAAGACGTGCTGAGGCTGTTCTTGTACCAGCCCGACACCGGCCGCCCCTACGGCTATTTCGGCACACTGAATGCCGCACTGGAGGAGCAAGGCTTTGCACTGGGCTTTGCCGCAAATGCCGGCATGTACCACGATGACCGCAAACCAGTCGGCGTCTATATCGAGGACGGTCAGACAGAGCAGAGCGTGATCACCCGCGCTGGACCGGGAAACTTCGGCCTGCTGCCCAACGGCATATTGTGTTTGCGCGACCGCCGTGCCGACGTGATCGAGACACTGCGCTATGTCGACGAAGCCCCCGATTGTACCAGCGCCACACAATCGGGCCCGATGCTGGTGATTGATGGCGCGCTACATCCGCGCTTCTTGCGGAATTCGACATCGCGGTTTGTCCGCAATGGCGTAGGCACCAGTGACGACGGCAAGACAGCCGTTTTTGTGATTTCCAATACGCCTGTTACGTTCCACGCCTTTGGCAGCTTTTTCCGTGATCATCTGGGGCTGCGCAACGCGCTCTATTTTGATGGCAATGTCTCGCGGCTGCGCGCGCCTGATCTGGGGCGCAACGATATCGGCTTTGGTGCCTTGGGCCCGATTATCGGAGTGGTTGAAGGGCAAATCCTGCCACCTTTACCGCTGGAAGACCCCTACGACGAGTAGCGACCCCGTTGCGCCCGCGCGCGCAATCTGCAAAACGGCGCCCAACACCATTTATTCCAAGGACACCACATGGCACGCAAACGCAAAGGGCGCGATATTTCCGGCTGGGTTGTGATCGACAAACCGGCGGGGCCCACCTCGACCACAGTGGTAAACAAAGTGCGCTGGGCGTTTGACGCGAAAAAAGCCGGCCATGCAGGCACGCTGGATCCCGATGCCACTGGCGTTCTGGCGATCGCGCTGGGCGAGGCCACTAAAACGGTTCCTTTCATCACCGATGCGCTGAAGGCTTATGTGTTTACCGTGCGTCTGGGGTCCGCGACCAATACGGACGACCTGGAGGGCGAAGTCATCGCCACATCCGATCTGCGCCCTGACGATGCGGCAATAAAGGAAGCACTGCACGGGTTTGTCGGCGATATCGAGCAGGTGCCGCCGCAGTTTTCCGCCGTCAAGATCGACGGTGAACGCGCATATAAACGTGCGCGTGACGGCGAGACGATGGACATCGCAGCCCGTCCGCTTTTTGTCGAAAGCCTGATCATGCTGGACCGCCCCGATGTGGATCATGTGACGCTGGAGATGGTCTGCGGCAAGGGCGGCTATGTCCGCTCCATCGCGCGCGATCTGGGTGAAGTTCTGGGCTGCAAAGGCCACGTACGCGAATTGCGCCGCACATGGTCCGGTCCGTTTGACGTAGAGAACGCAATCACACTGGCACAGGTAGACGAGATGGCAAAAACGCCTGCGCTGGATGAATACCTTGGTCCGCTGGAAATGGGTTTGCAGGATTTACCAATGGTTACGGCCACGGCCGAGGGCGCGCAAAAGCTGCGCAACGGCAATCCGGGTATGGTTTTTGCAACAGACGTTGAATACGGCGACGAGTGTTGGGCAACCTACGATGGCCATGCCGTGGCCGTCGGTATTTTCAGGGCCGGAGAGCTACACCCTTCAAGGGTCTTCAACCTCGATGATCAGGCTGAATAAGTAACTTTTAACGCGTCAGGTCCCCTCCGCCATGATCACACGCAGCCACATCAAAGGTGATGCTCCTTCTACCGCAGTATATTCGGATTGCGAGCTTTACCGGTACAGCCTGACCCGGGTTTGGAACACTAATGCAACAGGGGTTGCCTTTGTCATGCTCAACCCCTCTACCGCGACCGAAGTCCAGAACGACCCGACGATCCATCGCTGCGAGCAGCGCGCCCGCGCCTTGGGGTTTGGCGGGTTCCGTGCCGTGAATATATTCGCCCTGCGCGCCACCGACCCGCGCGAGATGCGGGCTGCGCAAGACCCCGAAGGCCCCCACAACATGGACGCTCTGGATGACGCGGCGCATTGGGCAGATATGGTGATTGCAGCCTGGGGCGTGCACGCAGCGCACCGCAATCAGGGCGCTGTTGTCGCCGCACGTCTGCATGCAGCGGGCCATCTGATGCACCATTTGGGCCTGACCAAAGCAGGCCACCCGCGACACCCGTTATACCTGCCCTACAGTGCCCAGCCCCAAGAATGGGTTCACCCCGAATAATCCCCACAATTGTCACAGGCTGTTAACCTTCAGTGCGTTACGCTTTTGACGACTCAGAGCAAATCTGCGCTTATGTGCCTGTAGTGGCATATGCCAAGTTTATCGAACAATTATTATGTTATGGTTAGCGGGATTGATGGGGCTTATGGCGGTCGGCGCCGTTGCATTTGTAGACCCGCAGACCAACGGCGATGAAGAAGACGACTTCGTTGATCCCAGCACATCGGATGAAACGCTCCCCTCGGCGATTGCCGCAAACGTGTCTTTTTCGAGCCAGCCCGAAGATAATTTTGAGCCGGATTACGATCCGCGGGGGGGCGACGACGCTGCCTTGCTTGAACCAGCCACGCCTTCCGATGCCGATCAGGTTACTCTGACGGACGGCTCAGCCGATGATGACCAGCTTGATGGCACGCAGGGCAACGACCGGATGCTCGGCAATGCGGGGGACGATGCGCTGGATGGTAGCGCCGGAAACGATGAATTGCGCGGCGGGACGGGTGACGACACACTGTCCGGCGATGTTGGAAATGACACCTTGCATGGCCAGAGTGGCGTTGATGACCTACACGGCGGCGCGGACAGCGACGTACTGTTTGGTCACAATGAAGATGACTTCTGTACGGCGATGCCGGAGACGATGCCTTGCAGGGCTCTGCCGGAAATGACGTGCTGGAGGGTGGTGAAGGCGCCGATACCCTGAGTGGCGGACTGGATGATGACACATTGACAGGTGGTGCCGGTGCGGATGTGTTATTTGGCGGGTGGGGAAATGACGTTCTCAACGGCCTGATGCGGAACACATCGGGCAGTGATGAAGACGATGCAGATTTCCTGAATGGCGGCGGCGGTGATGACAGTATTCTGGTCGGCTCCGGCGATATCGTTACCGCAGGTGCAGGCGCTGACGAGATTGTTCTGGGGGATTGGCTCACGTCCGGTGCGGCGGCCCACATCACGGATTACGACGTTGAGGATGACAGTATTGTTCTGGTCTGGGACGATAGCGCCGCAGGAAGTCTTGAACCGCGGATCACGCTGTCTGTTGATCCAGACAACGCAGATCAGACCCTGATCATGATAGACGGGGCCGTTGTCGCAACCGTGAACGGGAGCGATCTGGTACCCGGTGATATCGCCCTGATCCCGCTGAGCACTGCCACCCAAGTCGGATTATCAGCGGTCTAAGTCCGAACCGCCCCTTGCCGCTTAGCAATAAGCATTTGCCAACGGTACAAAACACGCCTAAACGCCACCAATCGTAGGCAGTAGCTTGCGATTCCTCCATGGGCCTGTGCTGGACGACATCCCGGCCTGCGCCATTTATTTTAACCCTTTGACAAGGAGACCCCGATGTCGATTACGAAAGAAGAAAAAACACGCTTGATGAGCGAATTTGGTGCCAAAGAAGGCGATACAGGTTCCCCAGAAGTTCAAGTGGCCGTTCTGAGCTCGCGCATCGCGACACTTACAGAGCACTTCAAGACACATAAAAAAGACAACCACGGCCGCCGTGGTCTGTTGAAAATGGTTGCGACACGCCGCAAGCTTTTGGACTACGTCAAGTCCAAGGACGACGCGCGCTACCAGGACCTGATCAAACGTCTGGGCCTGCGCCGCTAAGCGTACACCCAACTGTTTAGTCGAATTTAAGCCGCGCCGTGTTTCACAAGGTGCGGCTTTTTTTGTTGCCATTTAGGGCGTCACCACTTTGATCGCTTCGCCCCGCGCCTCAATCGCCTCGGCCGCATCAAGCAAAATATCCTCGCGATACCGCCCGCCGATCAGTTGCGCGCCCAAAGGCACGCGGCCCATGTCGCTTTCACCGAACCCCGTAAATACCGACATCCCGGGCAGGCCCAGCAATGGGAGACCAACTTGCGTCAACTGCGCCTCGATCACACGGGGGAAATCCTCCAGATCCAGAAGATCAGGAAAGGGCGGCTCTGACGAGATTGGACAAATCAGGACCGGATATTTCTCCAGAAACATCTGCCATTCCCGCACAAAACCTACACGCGCCTGCAACGCATCCAACACCCCGTTAAGGTCCGGTACAGCTGTAAGTTTTTGCATTTCTGCCAACACATGGTTTGCGTCCGGATCATCCTCTGCCGCAAATGCGGCCGTAGCACCCCTTGCCATTTCTGCCAGCCAAAGCTGCGCCTGAAGGCGGGCAGGCTCCCGAAAGGGCGGGCTTTCTACCTCGTCAATCCGCCAGCCGGCATCAATCAGCCGTGCCGCCGTATCGCGCAGCGCCTGTTCAACAAGCGGATGAGTTTGCAGTCCCTCCGGCGAAACGCACAAGGCAGCGCGGCGCGGGTATTCGGCCCCGACCAGCGGAACGGGCATTTGCCATGGATCGCGCAGGTCCGGCTGCGACATAACGGCAAGCGATGTTCGTACATCCCGCACTGTACGGGCATGCGGTCCGGACACCGCCATCAGCTGGGCCCCGATATGACGGTCAGGGCTGGACGGGTTCCACGCCGCCACACGTCCCAAGGTGGGGCGGATACCCTGCAACCCGCAGGCATAGGCAGGATAGCGGATCGAGCCGCCGATGTCGGTGCCATGCCCCATCGCGCCGATCCCCGCGGCAGTAGCCGCTGCTGCACCACCGGATGAACCACCAGGAGTAATGCGGGGATTGTGCGGGTTCCTGGTGTGCCCATGCAGCGAATTGCGCGTAAACCAACGCAACGAAAAAGCCGGCGTATTTGTACGCCCTACAATCACAGCCCCCGCACGGCGGAGGTTTGCGACAACGGGGTTGTCCTGCGTGGCCACCAGATCTTTTTGAATAAGCAACCCGTTGGTTGTAGCACATCCAGTCTGATCCACATTTTCCTTGATGGTCACTGGAACCCCAGCCATCGGCCCCAACTCTGCACCGTCGGCCCGCGCCGCGTCCACGGCATCTGCGGCTACCAGTGCCGCTTCATCATCCCGCGCGACGACTGCATTTATGGCCGAATTCACAGCGTCCATCCGTGCAAGGGTCGCTTCTGTCGCTTCGCGTGCAGTCACCTCCCCTTTCCTGATCTTCGTGGCAATCGCCACGCCATCCAATTCCCAAAGCGCCATCAACCCCTCCTGTTTTCCGGTAGCCTTGCATGAAGCAATGTATCGGGCAATCCCGCACATCCGACGCTTGCACACTCTCTTCTTTGCGCCTACCAGTTTGATCAAATAGCATTGTTCGAGGGGCACATCATGCAAAAGACAGTCGTAAACAGCTGGAATGAGTGGGATCCGCTGAAGCATGTAATTGTGGGCCGTGCCGACAATTGCCACATCCCACCCGAAGAACCGGCGCTGGATGCAAAAGTGCCCGAAGACAGCGATATGCGCGGCCAATGGGGCCGCCGCCCGCAAGAAACCATCGACCGCGCGAACGAGCTGCTCGATAACTTTGCAGGCATGCTGGAGAAGCGCGGCGTGCGTGTGGACCGCCCCACCTGTATCGACCATTCGCTGCCGGCAACCACGCCTGATTTCCACACTGACAGCCAGTTTGGCTGTATGCCGCCCCGCGATGTATTGTTGACCGTTGGCTCCGAGATGCTGGAAGCAACCATGTCCTACCGCTGCCGCTGGTTCGAGTATCTGAACTACCGCCCGCTCATGCAGCGGTATTTCAACGAGGACCCGAAGTTCCGGCACGAGAGCGCGCCCAAACCGCGCCTGACCGATGCGGATTATCACCCCGATTATCTCAGCGACAAAATCGGCGACACCAAGCGCCTTGAGTGGGCCGCCAAGAAGTTCTTTGTCACCACCGAGGAAGAGCCGCTGTTTGACGCTGCCGATGTCTTGCGCTTTGGCAAGGACTTGGTGGTTCAGCACGGGTTCACGACAAACCTCAAAGGCATCGAATGGCTGCGTCGCCACTTCCCCGATCACCGCGTGCACACCGTCAACTTCCCCGGTGACCCTTATCCCATCCACATCGACGCGACCTTCACCCCGTTGCGCCCCGGTCTGATCCTGAACAACCCGCACCGCCGCCTGCCCGAGGAGCAGCGCAAGATGTACAATGACAACGGCTGGGAAATCGTCGATGCTGCGCAGCCCGCGCACAACTCACCCCCGCCGCTGTGCTATTCCTCTACATGGCTCAGCATGAACGTGCTGGTGCTTGACCCCAAAACCGTCTGCGTCGAGAAATCCGAGGTCTATCAGGCCGAGCAGATGGATAAACTGGGCATGGAGGTCGTCGAAGTCGAGCTGCGCGACGCTTATGCGTTCGGCGGCGGTCTGCATTGCTGCACGGCGGACGTCTACCGCGAGGGCAAATGCGAGGATTACTTCCCAAGCCTGAGCAAGTAGCGCCTTGGACGATTTACTTTTCTTCGGCGGCGGTAGCCTTTTGCTGCTCTCGATCCCTGTGGCAATTGTCATCGCAGCGGTGCGGGCCAAACGCAGGAATGCATCGAACTTGATGACCCTGCTGTCGGCCCTCGGCGCAGGTTTTATCACGGCTGTTATCGCCGTCCTGATCGGTTGGGTGGGGCTTATGATCATGTGGGGCCTGAGCGCCTGATAGAACCAAAGCTAAATTTTTCTCAAAGGAAACAACTATGACTGGCACCCCAGACGTCGCCCAACTCCTCGCCAACGCCCAAGCGCTTGCCGACAACCCCGCCGCGGAGGTGTCCGAGATAGAGGCAATGGTGGTCGAGACCGTTTCCGCCTTCGAGGCCCGCTTGCAGCACCACTTCGCGCGTGGCCCGTTCTTTGTGAAGCTGCGGGGGAAGCTGGCTGCGAGCGGTCACGCCGATTTGGCCCAGACGGTCTACACCTACTACCTTGCGGCTAATGTCCTGAAACACGGCGGCGGCAAGAGCCTGCGGGAGCTGGAAAAGATCGAGCCTGCGCCGTTTACGTTGCAGGACGAAGAGGGCAAGGCGCTGATCGACGTTACAGCGGACGGGTTTTTGGGTGGGCTGGTTGAGGCGCTTGAGGCGGCGCATCACCGTTTGGTACAATAACAATTGCGGCATTATTTGAAAATATTGCTCGGCCAAGGTACTGTCAGTCCTACCGTCAGGCGATCCTCAGAAACACAGATATTTTAGGCGTCGCCACTAGAAAGCCCTTATCGGCTGAAGCATGTTTGTATAAATGGAATTGAAATGACCGATAAAAATGACCTAGAGCGAGCATGGATGTATCATGACGCCGCCGATCAACTTCTAAATGGTAGAATCCAGTCATTCCTAATTGCTCAAGCTTTCTTGATCGTCGGATACGCGCAACTTTTGACTGCCGAAAACTTCGACGAAAAAACCAACCTTGTAGCCGCCTTGTTTGCGCTCTCAGTTCTTGCAATCCTGTTAACCTTAGTGATGCGGGCATTGGCCAGTCAGCTTTCACGAGGAATTCGTGAGTTAAAGGAAGGGTACCTGTTAAACGACGAGCATGGCGACGAAGTGTATAGGCGCTACTTTTCAGCCGTAAGAGGCGACGGAGTTGATCCAACTCTCGATGGTTTTGCACGCGGCTGGACACGCACTGTTCCAAATTGCTTTCTGATTTTCTGGCTTGTTGCTTTCACCTATGCTTTGGTCATCCTCTCTTCTGCAATCAAGGCAGGTGTTGATAACTGGTTTATGGTCTGAATTAGCCGAAGGTTCCCAAAACACCCGCTCCCTTCCCATCCTTCCCATTCTACTGTACAGCCCACACATCTGAAAGCAGTCGAACAGACCCCGTCGGCAGCCAAAGCAAGATACGGGGGTCAGAGGGAATACGCCCTCTATGCAATGGCTAATGAGCCAACAAGGAAACGATGATGTTTAACGAAGTTAAGAAAAGCATGCAGTGGGGCGAAGAGACGCTTACACTGGAAACAGGGAAAGTTGCGCGCCAAGCCGACGGTTCTGTCATCGCCACATATGGCGAGACCTCCGTTATGGCGAACGTTACATTCGCTCGCAGCCAGAAGCCCGGTCAGGACTTCTTCCCGCTGACAGTGCACTACAACGAGAAATATTACGCCGCCGGTAAAATCCCAGGCGGCTTTTTCAAGCGTGAAGCACGCCCGACTGAAAAAGAAACACTGACAAGCCGTCTGATCGACCGTCCGATCCGCCCGCTGTTTGTCCCCGGCTTCAAAAACGAAGTTCTGGTGATGTGTACCGTTCTGTCCCACGATCTGGTGAACGACCCCGACATGGTAGCGATGATTGCGGCTTCCGCAGCGCTGACCATTTCCGGCGCGCCTTTCATGGGCCCGATTGCGGCCTGCCGCGTAGGTTTCTCGGATGGCGAATACATCTTGAACCCTGAAATCGACGACATGCAGGACCTCAAGAACAACCCAGACCAGCGTCTGGACCTTGTTGTCGCAGGCACCAAAGACGCCGTGATGATGGTTGAATCCGAAGCTTACGAGCTGTCGGAAGAAGAAATGCTGGGCGCGGTCAAATTCGCACACGACGCAATCCAGCCAGTCATCGACCTGATCATTGATCTGGCAGAAACAGCGGCGAAAGAGCCGTTTGATTTCCAGCCTGTTGATTACTCGGACCTCTCCGCTGCTGTTAAAGCCGCAGGCGAGAAAGAAATGCGCGCTGCATTCGCGATTGGTGACAAGCAAGAGCGTACCGCGGCGGTTTCTGCCGCGCGTGATGTGATCAAGGCTGCGCTTTCCGAAGAGCAGTTGGCCGACAGCAACCTCGGCTCCGCGATGAAAGGCCTTGAAGCCTCAATCCTGCGTGGCGATGTTGTGAAAACCGGCAAGCGTATCGACGGCCGTCGCACAGACGAAATCCGCGATATCGTATCCCAGACTGGCATCCTGCCCCGTACACACGGCTCTGCCCTGTTTACACGCGGCGAGACGCAGGGTCTGGTTGTCACGACACTGGGTACCGGAGACGACGAGCAGTTCATCGATGCGCTGCACGGCAACTTCAAATCCAACTTCCTGCTGCACTATAACTTCCCTCCCTATTCGGTTGGTGAAGTGGGTCGCGTGGGCCCTCCAGGCCGTCGTGAAATCGGTCACGGTAAACTTGCATGGCGCGCCCTTCAGGCCGTTCTGCCCGCCGCGACAGATTTCCCATACACGATCCGCGTTGTGTCCGAGATCACTGAATCCAACGGCTCGTCCTCCATGGCGTCCGTTTGCGGTGGTTCCTTGTCCATGATGGATGCGGGCGTTCCGCTGAAAGCAGCCGTTGCCGGCGTTGCCATGGGTCTGATCATGGAAGACGATGGCTCCTATGCGATCCTGTCCGACATTCTGGGTGACGAAGACCACCTGGGCGATATGGACTTTAAGGTTGCAGGTACCGAAGCAGGTATCACGTCCTTGCAGATGGACATCAAGATCGCGGGCATCACGCCTGACATCATGGAAAAAGCATTGGCTCAGGCCAAGGCGGGCCGTCTGCACATCCTTGGCGAGATGAACAAATCCATCTCTGGCGCGGGCGAGTTCTCTGCCCACGCACCACGGATCGAGACAATGCAGATCCCAACGGATAAAATCCGCGAAGTCATCGGCTCCGGCGGTAAAGTCATCCGCGAGATCGTCGAAGTGTCCGGCGCCAAGGTTGATATCAACGACGAAGGTATCATCAAGATTGCATCGCCAAACGCTGATTCGATCAAGAAAGCCTACGACATGATCTGGTCCATCGTGGCCGAGCCTGAAGAAGGTGCCGTCTATACCGGTACTGTTGTGAAGATCGTCGATTTCGGCGCCTTCGTAAACTTCTTCGGCAAGCGTGACGGCCTTGTGCATGTCTCCCAGATCGAAAACCGCCGCCTGAACCACCCTTCAGATGTTCTGAAAGAAGGTCAGGAAGTGAAAGTGAAGCTGTTGGGCTTTGACGATCGCGGCAAGGTTCGCCTGTCCATGAAAGTGGTTGATCAGGAAACCGGCGAAGAAGTGAAAGAAGAAAAAGCCGCAGAAGAGTAAACCTCTGCGACTTTGACTAACGTGAAGGCCCCTGTTGAAATGCAGGGGCCTTTTGCGTTTATCTAACGGGAAGTGCACGATTGTAGAGCGGATCGAAACAAATGCACGGGGATCACAACCCCCTCCAAAATCACAAATCCTCCATAAAGTTATTAAAAATCAAATTATTACCTAAAAATACGCTGAGCCGCTGGTGTTCAATTCGGCGAAGGTAGTGGAAACCGGACTCACAGCTTTGCAACTTTTCCATTAACCTAAGAGTTGTTTTAGAGAATCATTCAAAGAGATCCGGAGACACTGCCATGTCACTATTTGATCGCCGTACTCTGCTGCTGACGGGCGCTGCTGCCCTCGCCGTCGGCCCCTCCTTTGCCGCGACAGGCGGATATCAGGTGCCAAACCACCTGCGCCCGCGCATTGTAGATATCAAAGACCGCTTCCGCCCCAACGAAATCCATGTCGATCCGGGTCAGTTTGCCCTCTATTGGACGCTGCCAGACGGTAAGGCGATCCGCTATTCTGTCGGCATTGGTATGGAGGGCCGCTATCATTCCGGCACGTTCCGCATCGGGCGCAAGGCCGAATGGCCCCGCTGGACACCCACCGCCGCGATGATCCGCCGCGAACCGCAGATTTACGGGCCGGTTGCGTCTGGGTTGAAAGGTGGCGGAAATAATCCACTAGGGGCGCGTGCGCTATATCTCTACAGTGGCGGCCGCGCCCCCTATCTGCGCATTCATGGGACACCCAAGCCGCAAACGGTTGCTGCACGGGTCTCGAACGGCTGTGTACGCATGATCAACGAGCATGTGATCGATCTCTACAACCGCGTGCCAAACGGCACCCGCGTTGTATTACACTGAACATTTCGCGCTCGCCGTTGAGGCGGGCGCGGCACATACTGGCGCCTGACGTATTTGTCAGCTAACACGCCGTCATGATTTCATTCCCCGTTTTCCTGATTAATCTTGATGACTCCCCTGCCCGGCTCGCCGCTGCTCAGGGGAACTGCACAGCGCATGTATGGCGACAAATTTCGCGCATTACGTCACAAAATCCGCTTTAATCTGCGGGATGGGGAAATCAGACCATGAGCACACCCACCGTTCACACCTTCTACAAATCCAACATTCCAACCCGCATGGTAGAGGCGCAAGCACAGGTATTTGCCCACCTCGGTATCCCGCTCAAGCAATGGAAAGACGATAGCGCGACCCATTGCGAATGGATCAACACCATCATGCGCGACGATAGTCTTGGGCCATTAGCGATCATTGCGGACATTGACGCCTTCCCCTTGTCGCGCGCGGGATTTGACAAACTGGTAGCCCAGGCCGAAGCAGGTGCGGTTGCCGGGCTTGCTCAGGTCGCCAATCACAAAGACCCCAGCCGGATCTACGCTGCACCAATGTTTCTGGCTGTGCAGCGCCGCGTCTATTCCCAACTGGGCGCGCCATCCATGTGCCGGACCAAAACAGGCGACGTTGCCCAAATCCTCACAGACCGTGCGCAGGAGGCTGGCGTTGAAGTGGCCCTGACATATCCGGCATTCTCGGCTTTGCCGCGCTGGCCACTGGCCGACTACGGCATGTATGGCATCGGCTCGTTCTACGGTGACAACGCGTTCTTTCATCTGTTCGAAGCACGGCGCACGTAAACCCAAGACCTGTTTTGCGCTGTGGCCGAAGGCGTCGTGTCTGGCCGCCATAACTGGCACCGCTATCTGGAAATTATGGAACAAGCCCCGCCGCCGACAAAGAGAAAGAAGTTCTTTGGGCTTTTCTGAACAACCACACAAAAAAGGCGGACCGCATTGGTCCGCCTTTTTTCATTCTTCGCTTAGGCTTGTTTAGCCCTTCAGCTTGGTCTTACGCAGATACGGCAGGACTGTTTCAAACTCGCCGTATTTTGCTTTTGCATCGGCATCCGATACGGATGTCGGGATGATCACATCATCGCCTACATTCCAGTTTGCAGGCGTTGCAACACCCTGACCATTCGCAGTCTGCAAGCCGTCCAGTGCCCGCAGCACTTCGGCGAAGTTGCGGCCCACATTCATGGGATAGGTCATCGACAGCTTCAGCTTCTTGTCCGGTCCGATGATGAAAACAGCGCGGACTGTGGCGCTGTCAGCGGGCGTGCTGCCGTCGGGCAGATACGCATCCGCGGGAAACATATCAAAGGCCTTGGACAGAGCCAGATCGGTATCTGCCACAATCGGGAAGCCAGCCTTGGCACCCGCAACATGCTCGATGTCGGTTTTCCACTTTTTGTGGTCTTCTACGCCATCTACCGAAATGCCCAGAACCTTTGTGTCCCGCTTGGCCCACTCATCAGCCAGCTGGGCTACCGCCCCGAATTCGGTTGTGCAGACTGGCGTGAAATCCTTGGGATGGGAGAACAGGATCGCCCAGTGATCCCCTACAAAATCGTGCAGAGTAATGGTGCCATGGTCTGTTTCGACGGTCAGATCGGGAATAATGTCGTTGATGCGCAAACTCATTGTAGCTCTCTCTATTAATTGTTCGGTTAAGTCTTACTTAACCATTCATATGCTGGTTACCATACCCGACTTGCAGCCGGACATTCCCAGTGACACAGTGACGCAAACCCAGACTAGGAGCATAACACATGCAAGAGTATCGCAACTTCTACATCAACGGCGCCTGGGTGGCACCGGCCGCCGCAAACGACTTCCCCGTGATCGATCCCTCCACAGAAGAGCAATGCGCCGTCATCTCTCTGGGCGGCGCGGCAGATACAAACGCAGCAGTTTCCGCAGCCCGCGCATCCTTTGACAGCTGGTCACAGACCTCAAAGGAGGAGCGGACAGCGCTGATCAAGAAGCTGGCCGAAATCTACGGCGCACGTCAGGAAGAAATGGCACAGGCCATGTCGATGGAAATGGGCGCGCCCATTCTGCTCAGCCGCCAACAACAAGTCGGCGCAGGCAGCTGGCACATCGAGGGTTTCCTGAAAGCGTTTGAGAACTTCTCCTTCGAGAGCGATTTCACCGCATCCGAGAAAACCCTGCGCGAGCCTATCGGTGTTTGCGCCCTGATCACCCCATGGAACTGGCCAATGAACCAGATCATTCTCAAGGTGATCCCCGCGCTGGCAACAGGCTGCACCGTGATCCTGAAACCATCCGAGATCGCACCCTTGTCCGGTCTGCTCTTCGCAGAGTTTGTGCATGAAGCGGGCTTCCCCGCAGGCGTTTTCAACCTCGTCAATGGCGATGGCCCAGGTGTCGGCAGCCAGCTGTCTGCACATCCCGACGTTGACATGGTAAGCTTCACCGGCTCCACCCGCGCAGGCATCGCTATCTCCAAAGCCGCCGCAGATACCCTCAAGCGCGTCAGCCTCGAGCTGGGCGGCAAAGGTGCGAATATTATCTTTGAAGATGCAGACCCCAAAGCAGCAGCCCAGGGGGCCATCCGCTGCTTCCGTAACTCCGGCCAGTCATGCAACGCCCCAACCCGTATGCTGGTCCATAAATCCCGCTACGACGAAGCCGTTGCATCAGCATCCGAAGTCGCAACCAACACCCATGTTGGCCCCGCATCAGAAGAAGGCAAACACATCGGCCCCGTAGTCTCCGAAGCACAATTCAACAAGATCCAGGGCCTCATCGAAGTCGGCATGAGCGAAGCGCGCCTCACGGCGGGTGGCCTGGGCCGTCCGGACGGACTGAATCGCGGCTACTACGTTAAACCCACCGTTTTTGCAGATGTGAACAACACAATGACAATCGCCCGCGAAGAGGTCTTTGGCCCCGTTCTGTCAATCATCCCCTTCGAGACCGAGGAAGAGGCAATCGCAATTGCGAATGACACACCCTACGGCCTGACAAACTACATCCAGACCTCCGATGTCGAAACCCGCCGCCGCGTTGCGCGCCGCTTGCGCTCCGGTATGGTAGAGACCAACGGTCAGGGCTTTGCCCAAGGGTCACCCTTTGGTGGCTACAAGCAGTCCGGCAATGGCCGTGAAGGCGGCTTGTTTGGTCTCGAGGAGTTCCTCGAAGTCAAAGCCGTTTCCGGCTGGGCTGCTGAGTAATATACGCACAAGAGTATTGGGAAAGGGGCTGCCTGTGGGTGGCCCTTTTTCTTTTCTACCCATGGCGCTCGGTCAAGCGGCAGGATTGAGTTTAAAGGCAAAATAAAGAAGCGCGCGTGAGTAAATAACAACTCCGTCCTGACTATTTCGACAGGACGGAGCTTCTTCACTTTGCACGCGGGGTCGCTCTCCAGCTGTCCGCGCCATACTAATCTAGACCGACAGAATTAACAGAACGCTAACGGCCTTCTTTATTTTGCCTTTAAACTCGATCCCACACCTTCAGCGCCCACAACGCTCTGCTCTCAGAACGGTGCCTTGCTACGTACTTTGGTCGATTGCCCGCCATCGGGATGCTTAAACCGTAACTCCTCAGAGTGCAGCATCATGCGCGGGTACTGTAGCGCCTCACCGGTGGCGTAGAACGGATCGCCGAGGATAGGATGACCGAGGCTGAGCATGTGGACACGCAGCTGATGACTTCGGCCAGTGTGCGGCGTCAGGCGGATGCGGGCGGTGGTGCCTTCATCTTTGACCACACGCCAATCGGTCTGCGCGCTTTTTCCAGTTTCATGGCACACCATCTGACGGGGTCGGTTGGGCCAGTCTACGATCAGTGGTAAATCTACAGTGCCGGACTTTTCGACGGGTACACCCCAGACTCGCGCCATATAGGTTTTTTTTGTCATTCGTTTTTCAAATTGTAGACCAAGATGCCGCTGGGCGTAGGGCGTCATCGCAAAGATCATAACACCCGATGTGTCCCGATCCAGCCGGTGAACCAACAATGCATCGGGGAAAGCAGTCTGGACGCGAGCCAGCAGACAGTCGGTCAGGTCTGGCCCTTTACCAGGGACCGAGAGCAGACCGGCAGGCTTGTCGACCAGAATGACTTCGTGATCGAGGTGCAGAACCTCCAAAGGGTCCATCGGGGGGGAATACGTTGCGTCCATAGCTGCCTCAGTCCCACGCGGCGGGTAGGTTTTCAACCCGCTGCGTGGCAGGCTGTTGCAAAAGAGGAGTACAGTCATGCATCCAACGATCCAGAAATTTCACGACCTTGTTTTGGCCAGCGACCATAGCGGTGTGCCTGCACTTATGGCTGATGACGTCAAATTCCAACCTCCGACATATTGGGCAACATGGAACGGGCGCGATGCGGTTGCTGCCGTATTGGGCCATGTGAACCAGGTTTTCACAGACTTCGAATATCGCCGTGTGATGGGTTCGGGCAAAGATTGGGCGCTTGAGTTCCAGTGCAAGGTTGAGGGGCTGGATTGTGTGGGCGTCGACCTGATTACGCTCAATGACGACGGGTTGATGCAGACCTTTGAAGTGGTCATGCGTCCTTACAAGACCATTGGTGCCTTACGCGCTGCTATGAACGAGCGCGTGGCAAAGGATTCGTCCTTCCTCAAGCACAAATCCGCGCTGTCCTAAGGGCGGTTGGTGCGCATCTGGCGGATCATTGAAACCGTGTAGATGACCAGCGCCAGCCAGATCAGTGGCAATGCAATTGCGCGCGCGCGGCCAAACGGCTCGCCGAAGATAAACACCGCATTGAGAAGGATCATCGTTGGCGCGATGTATTGCATAATGGCGATGGTCGACAGGCGCAGGCGTTTTGCACCATTTGCATAGAACAACAATGGTACCGCTGTAACCACGCCGCAGCCCAAAAGCAGCCAAGTGTCATAGGTGCTTCCTGTCATGAAATGAGCGCCACCAGTCGTACCGATATAGACGGCATAAGCCAGCGCCGGCGGCAGAAGGATCAGCACCTCCATAAGGAAACCCTGATTGGGGCCAATCGGAAGGCTCTTTTTCGCCAGTGCATAGAAGCCCCATGTAAGCATCATACCAAAGGCCAGCCATGGCGTGCGGTCGGCATCAAAAATCAGAACCAACACAGCGACAAACGCCAGCCCAACGGCCACAAGCTGCGCGCGGTTCAGCTTCTCTCCCAACAGAACAGCTGCCAGAAACACGCTAAACAGCGGGTTAATATAATAACCGATGGCCGCATCAAGTGCGTGGTCGGATACGATGGCATAAACATACAGTCCCCAGTTCAGCGAGATCAGCGCCGCAGTAACACACCCCATCGCCAGCATGCGCAGATTGCGGAATGCCTCGCGCAGCGTATCAGTCCGGCGCAGGATGATCAGCACTACAGCAGCCACCGGCACGGACCAGATCACGCGGTGTGCAATCACTTCGGCCACGGGGATATGGCTCAGGAGCTTCATGTAGAGCGGCAGGAAGCCCCAGAACACATAGGCACCACCCGCGAACAACAGCCCCTGCGGGGTGTCCTGACTGGTGGTGGGAAGCGGGGTATCTGTATTTCGCATGGGGTTCTCCTACCCCCGCAGGGGTAGGGGAAGTTACCACCATCCGAAAGGTCTAGATTGTACCGCTACACCTTCACCCGTTCGGACGCGGGATCATACATCGGTTTCAGCGAGGCCTCGGCCTTGACCCGTGTGCCCATGACGTCAACTTCATAGGTCGACGCCAGCAGTTGGGCAGCTGTCTCGCCCTTGCAGGGTACATAGGCCATGCCCATCGCACCCCCCAGATGGTGCCCGTAGGCCCCCGAACTGATAAAGCCGACAATCTCGCCGTCCCTCAGCACAGGCTCGTTATGATAGAGCAGCGGCTGCGGATCGGTGAGTTTGAACTGCACAAGGCGCATGTCCAGTCCCGCCTCTTTCTTCTCCAGCACGGCTTCACGCCCGATAAAATCCGGCTTGGCAGTTTTCACTGCAAAGCCGAGGCCCGCCTCCAGCACATTATCTTCTGACGTGATGTCATGACCGAAGTGGCGGAAGCCCTTCTCCATCCGGCAGGTATCCATCATATGCATGCCGCACAGTTTGAGGTCAAAGTCCTGTCCGGCCTCCGCCAGTGTCTCAAACACATGGCCCGCCTGATCGGCGCTGACGTAGATCTCCCAGCCCAGCTCACCAACGTATGTCACGCGGTGCACGCGGCCGAGGCCCATTCCGACCTCGATCTCTTGCGCCGTGCCAAACGGGTTCACGGCATTGCTGAAATCATTCGGCGATACCGCTTGCAACAGGTCCCGTGCACGCGGCCCCATCACAGCCAGCACGCCCTCGCCCGCGGTCACATCGGTGATGACCACATTGAAGTCACCCTGATTGCGGCGCATCCATGTCTCATCCGCCAAACGGGTCGCCGCAGGGGTGACAACCAGATAGGCATGCTCCGCCATCCGCGTGACGGTCACATCCGCCTCGATCCCGCCACGACGGTTGAGGAACTGGGTATAGACGATCTTGCCCACCGGCACGGAATAGTCGCCGCCGCCGATGTAGTTCATAAAGGCTTCGGCGTCGCGGCCTTCTACACGGATTTTCCCGAAAGACGACATGTCATACATGCCGACATTGGTGCGCACGGCTTTGTGTTCAGCAGCTACGTTGTCAAAGAAGTTCTGCCGCTGCCAGCTGTACTTGTATTCGCGTTCCTGCCCAGCACGGGCGTACCAGTTGGCGCGCTCCCATCCGGCCAGCTCGCCCATCACCGCGCCGCGTTCAAGCAGTTGATTGTGGAACGGTGTACGGCGCACACCGCGCGCGGTGGCCTTTTGCCGGTAGGGGAAGTGATCGGCATAAAGCAGGCCCAGCGTCTCTTTTGAGCGCTCGAACAGATAGGTTTTGTTGCCTTGGAAAGGCTGCATCCGGCTGATGTCCACATCGCCCAGATCGAACGGCTTCTCGCCCGCGTCCATCCATTGGCTCAGCGCCATGCCGGCCCCGCCCGCAGACTGGATCCCGATGGAGTTGAAGCCCGCGGCCACCCAAACGTTGTCCATTTCGGGCGCGAGGCCAAGGTGATAGGCGTCATCAGGCGTGAAGGATTCAGGACCGTTAAAGAAGGTGTGGATGCCCGCATCGGCCAGCATGGGCATGCGGTTGACGGCGGCCTCAAGGATCGGCTCGAAGTGGTCGAAATCTTCGGGCAACTGGTCAAATTCGAAATCGGCGGGGATGCCCTCCATCGCCCAAGGTTTAGCGTTGGGTTCAAATGCGCCCAGCAGGATTTTTCCGGCATCTTCCTTATAATACGCGCATTCATCCGGCACCCGCAGCACAGGCATCTGGGTCAGGCCAGTGATGGCCTCGGTCACGATATAGAAGTGCTCGCACGCATGCAGGGGTACGTTTATGCCTGCCATGCGGCCTACTTCGTGGCCCCACATGCCGCCGCAATTCACGATCATGTCGGCAGTGATGTGGCCTGTCTCATCGCCGCTTTGCCAATCCACACCCGTCACCCGCCGTCCCTCGCGGCGGATGCCCGTGACAGCCGTGCGTTCAATCACCCGTCCACCGCGTTGCCGCGCACCTTTGGCCAGCGCCAGCGCGATATTGGCGGGGTCACCTTGCCCGTCCTTGTCCAGATAGACACCGCCGGTGACACCTTCGATGTTCAGATGCTCATAGCGCTCCAGCACTTCTTTGGGCGAGATTTCCTCGACATCTACACCAAAGGCCCGCGCCATGGCCGCTTGACGGAAAATCTCTTCACGCCGCTCGGCCGTCAGCGCCACGGTAATCGAACCGCAGCGTTTGAAACCTGTGGCAACGCCTGTCTCTTCCTCAAGGCTGCCATATAGTTCCTGAGAATACTTGGCGAGCTTGGTCATGTTTTTGGAGGCGCGCAGCTGCGCAATCAAGCCCGCCGCATGCCATGTGGTGCCAGAGGTCAGCTGCTTACGCTCCAGCAGCACAACGTCTTTCCACCCCAGCTTGGTAAGGTGATACGCAACAGAACAACCGATCACGCCGCCGCCAATAATGACAACACGCGCGTGGAAGGGGACATCAGCCATGGGGCAACCTTTCTAGATGATTGTGTGACCAACCGCATGCAAGCGGCGGGCGATTTCGGCGATATGGGCAGGGCCGACTTCACAGCAGCCCCCGACAATTGTGGCACCTGCACTGACCCAGTTCATGACCTGATCGGCATAAGCTTCGGGTGTCAGATCGGTCCGCGCACTCAGCGCATCAACGGTGGGTGCGTCTTGCTTGAACGCATCCGTGATCTTTGTGAACCCGTTGGCATAGGCGCCAAAGGGCAGCCCGCAATCGGTCAGGATCGGCAGGCCTTGGGTAATAGTTTCCGGCAGCGAGCAATTCAGCAAAACCGCCGCAGGTTTGTAATGGTGCATCATCTGCGTCACGATAAACAACGGCTCCCCCGAGCGCAGCTTGGTCCCATCCTCATCATCGACCGAGAACGCCATCCAAAGCGGTTTATCCGTTCCAGACGCGACATAGCCCTGAAAAATCCCTTTGGCTTCTTGCACTGAGCAGACAGTCTCGGCCAGCAGCAGGTCAACGCGGTCTCCCAGCAGGGCTATCATCTCGGCGAACTGCTCTGACGCAAGCCCTACATCAGGCATCAGGTCAGGGCGGTAGGTGGCCAGTAGCGGCCCCATAGACCCCGCAACGCGGCCGGTGCCGTGGGCATCACGGGCCTGCACCGCTTGGTCCACCGACGTGGTAATCAAAGCGGTCTGTTGATCCTCGATCCCCACCCGCTCCAACCGGTTGCGGTGCACAGCGTAAGAATTGGTGGTGGCAATTGTCGCACCTGCCGCGAAGTAATCCGCATGCACAGCACCCACCAACTCCGGTTCGTCGATCATCACACTGGTGGACCACAGGTTGGTGGCAGGCGCATTGCTGCGCTTGACCAGTTCCTGCCCGATAGAGCCGTCTAAAAGAGTAATCTGCGCCATCTATTTCGCTCCTGTATTCTGTTCGGGTAGGCCTTCGTAAAAGTACATATCGCAATAGGTCGAAGGGCCTTTGCACCAAACCGGCGTCATGCCGCTGTCGCCCAAATGCTCCGCAAACCAATCCTCAACCGCCTGATCTACGGTCTTGTCGTCATTCATTAGTGTAAAACCATCCAGCGTGACATCTGTATCAATCTGGAACGTCGGCACAAACTCGGTCGCACCGCTGACCACCAGCCGGTAGGTCGCGCCCGCCTTATGGGCCAGCCGCAGATCCATCGTTGTCACCATCCCGTGCCGTCCGTCATATACCGACGCGGGCGGTTGTAGATCATCCTCGCTCCCCTCGCGCCAAACCACATGCACCCCGTCACACATCGCCTTGCCAGCGGGTTTGGCTGCTGCAACCGGCACATCCATCCGCTGGCTGGAGAAAACCAGCATCAGCGGGTCATCCCCGCCTGTTTCCTCCCGCGCCTCGACAAGGATATCGAGACACAGCAGGTCTTTCCAAGGCGGCACGGTGATGCCGACAGACATGCTGGCGACAGACACTGCCAGCTCCGCGCTCACGTCATCCTCCGTTAAAGCAGTGAAGCGGCCTGTCACGCACGCAGCCGCGCGTTTTCGGGATCCCACAGCGGTTGATCCTCTTGCACGGTTGCCTTGCACATGCGTCCGAAGATGTTGATCTCCAGCTCGGTGCCCGCCACGGCCAGATCGGCGCGGATGGTGCCCAGTGCTACGGATTTGTTGATCCGGTAACCCCAATCACCACTGGTGGTTTCGCCCACAACTTCGCCCTTGTGATAGACGGTCGACATGTACGGCGCGTCCTGATCTCCAGCCTCCACAATCATTGTGACAAAGCGCTTTTTGACGCCCTCGGCTTTTTGCGCAATCAGCGCCGCCTTGCCGGGGAAGTCCTGCGGCTTGTCCAGCTTCACCCAGCGGTCCAGACCCGCTTCCAGCAAGGAGTAATCCGTGGACAGATCACCCTTCCAAGCGCGGTAGCCCTTCTCGATCCGCATCGCGTTCAGCGCGTACATCCCGAAAGGTGTCGCCCCCGCTGCAATTACCGCATCGTACAGCGCCGGGATATCCGCCAGTGCCGCATGAATTTCCCAACCCAGCTCGCCTGCAAAGGACACCCGCGCCAAGGCACAGTTTATGCCTGCAACCTTGGCAGGTTGGGTCGAGAGCCACCCAGCCGTCAGGTCGGCTTCGGTTCCCATAGCCTCGAACAGCGCACGCGATTTGGGGCCGCTAACAATCAGCGTCGAGTATTCATCGGTGTGATCTGTCAGGGTCAAACCTGCAGGCAGGTTCTTGTTCAACACGTCAAAGTCATGCCATTGCGCCACGGCTGCGGTGATCAGGGTAAAAAAGTCCTCGTCGTGACGCATGATCGACATCTCGGTCAGAATACGGCCACGGCTGTCAGGGAAATAGGCAAGGTTCATCCGACCGACCTTAGGCAACCCGCCGGAAATCATCCCGCGTAGGTATTCCGCAGCACCCTCACCCGACAGGTTAAAGCGAGAGAACCCAGGCAGGTCCAAAACGCCAACGCTGTCGCGCACCGCCTCGACCTCTTCCTTGATGCGCGGTGCCCATGGGCCGTTGCGGTCCCATGTCTGGGTTGCTTCCTCGGACGTGTCATCACCCGCTTTGGCGAACCAGTTCGCGCGCTCCCACCCGTTGTACGCACCCATCTGGCCGCCAAGTTCCAACACTTTGGCATGAACCGGCGACAGCTTTTTATCACGCCCTGCGGTCCATGCGTGGTGCGGGAAGTGCATCGCGTATTCGTGGCCGTAGGTCTCAAGCGCTTTGGCCAGTGTGTAATCGTGATCGGCGTAGCCGGTGTAGCGGCGCGGATCACAGGCCCACATGTCCAGCTCGGTCTGCCCGTGCATGATCCATTCCGACAACACCTTGCCAGCACCGCCCCCCTGCGCAATCCCGAAGGTGAACGAGTGGCCTTCAAAGGCGTTTTTCACACCCGGCATCGGGCCAATCATCGGCAAGCCGTCGGGCGCGTAGGGGATCGGGCCGTTGATGTTGCGGCCTACGCCTGCTGTGCCAAGGATCGGCACCCGCGCCATCGCATCTTCGATATAGAACTCCAACCGCTCCAGATCATCGGGATAGAGCTGGAAGCTGAAGTCTTCCGGCATCGGATCATCGGGCGTGACCCAATGCGCCTTGCAGTTCCGTTCATAGGGTCCGAGGTTCAGACCGGCTTTGTCCTGACGCAGGTAATAGGAGATATCCACGTCGCGAACCAACGGCACCTTGTGGCCCTTTTCCTTGGTCCATGCTTCCAGCTCGGGGATTGGCTCGGTCAGGAAGTACTGGTGGGACATAACGACCATCGGCACGGTGCGGCCGCCGAAGGGCTTGAACATCTCGCCCACACGCTGGGCGTAATAGCCCGCACAGTTCACAACGATCTCTGCGCGGATCTCGCCCTTTTCAGTTTTAACGATCCATTCATCGCCGTCACGGTCCAGACCCGTCACAGGGCAGAACCGCTCAATGCGGCCACCTGCTTCACGCGCACCTTTGGCCATGGCCTGCGTCAGCTGGGCAGGATCAATATCCCCGTCCAGCGGATCCCACATGCCACCCTGAAGGTCGTGCACCTCCATAAAGGGGTTGTATTCTTTTAGCTCGGCAGGGGTCAGCATACCCATCTCGAGGCCCTGATAGGCTCCCATGGAAGCAACCCGTTCAAACTCCATCATCCGCTCGCGTGTATGCGCCAGACGCAAGCTGCCCGTGACGTGGTAGTTCATCGGATAGTCGACGTCCTTGCCCAGCGTGCGGTACATCTCCAGCCCGTAACGCTGCATGTTCATCACTGCCCAAGAGCTGGAGAAGTTCGGGCAGTTGCCTGCCGCATGCCATGTGGAGCCCGCTGTAAGTTCGTTCTTTTCCAGCAGCACGCAGTCTTTCCAGCCGGCCTTGGCCAGATGGTACAATGTCGATGTGCCGACAACTCCGCCACCAATAATGACCACGCGGGCCGTGGTTGGAAATTCACTCATGTCTCTTGCTCCTCTTGGGGGACGTTGTCGGTAATGTCGTAGTAATCGCCTTTGTCATCGGTAAATATGTGGCGCTCCAGCCGCAGGCCTGTGGGACCGTCCAGTGCGCCAAGGCTGATGCCGGTGTCAGGATCGCCGTTGCCTTTCCAGAACAGGAAAGATCCGCAGGTGGGGCAAAAACCGCGCTTGGCGGTTTTGCTCGCCGCATACCAACGCGGCGTGCCCGCGATGTGCAGCTCGTCATCCATAACTTGCACAGCGGCCCAATAATGGCCCGACTGCTTGCGGCATTGTGTGCAATGGCAGGCGGCGGGGTCCCTTGCGGCCCCTTCTGCTTTGAATTTGATTGCCCCGCACAGGCATGACCCTTTGAGCATGCTACCCTCTCACTGGTGTTGAGGCACTGCCAAGTAGCAGGCCATAGATGATGAAACAAACGGCCATAGTGCGCCGGACCCAGACGTTGAAAACAGCTCCCAGCGCGGCACGCCCGATGCCCGCGCCCAGCGCGGTAAATCCGGTATAGCTCAGCGCAGTTAATGTGAGTGCAGTCGGCATAATTACCGCCATCTGGTCCCAGACTGGAACATCAGGCTGCACAAACTGACTGAAAGCGGCAAGGTAGCCTGCCACACTTTTCGGGTTGATCGTGGCGATAGCAAGCGCGCGTAAATAGATGGATTTGGCCGGACGCTCCTCCACCCGCACGGGTGTCTTCGCCATGATCCACCCCCGAACGCCCAGATAGATCAGAAAGCCGGCGCCGATCAGTTTAGCGGCGGTGAACGCAGTGGGTGAAGCCGCGATGAGGGCCGTGACACCCAGTGCAGATAACATCAGGAACAGCGTTGCTTGTGTGAGGATCGCCAGCACACCCACCATGGCGCGCCGCAAACCCAACGTCATACCGTTGTTGATGCAGTTTACCGCATTGGGGCCAGGAGTTGTGACAAACACTGTCCAGAATAGCGTAAAAACGGTCCATGCCTCAAAGCTCATTTTAATGCTCCATCATCAATACACAGGCGGGGCAATGACCCAGATCGCCACTGTCGGTTCTGTGGTTGGGTTGGCCCAGCGGAATGGCTCGCCACGGACCCTGAAACTATCGCCTGCGTTCAGGGTATGGGTGATGGCATTAATCTCGATCTCTAGCCTGCCGGAAATGATATATCCCACTTCCTGCGTCGGGCGAACCACGACATCCTTGATCCGGCTGTGCGGCAGGAAGGTCGAGTGGACCATTTCGAAATCATCGGTGAGGTCAGGCGACAGCAATTCCTCAACCAGTCCAGCAATAGAGGATCCCATGGGCCGCCGTGCGCCTGCACGCACAATAAAGCCCGCCTCATCGGCGGGTGCGGCCTCATGGCGAAACAGGATCGAGACGGGCACGTCGAAATGGCCTGCCAGCTGCCGCAGGTCGGTGATGGAAGGGTCGGATTTGTCACGCTCGACCTGGCTGAGCCAGCCTACAGAGCGGCCCAGCGCCTCGGCTGTCTGAACCAGCGTCAGCCCCCGCGCACGTCGCAAAGCCCGCAGATCGGCACCCAACGTGTGTGACGTAAGTGGCAGATCGTGGCGCATGGAACCTCTGGCAAGCGAATGGAGCTCAGCAGAACGCAATTTGACGCGCAACGCTGATCTTTAAAACTCTGTCAGAGGTTTGTGAAATAATCTAGCATTATTTCACGAGACTGAAAGTATCCGCCAAAATTGCTTTAAGGGCGGCGACGTCTGCTTCGGTAAATGCGTCAGGTTGGTCGCTGTCGATATCAAAAACACCCAACAGTTGACCTTGCGCGCCAAACACTGGCAAGACCAGCTCGGACCTGGTGGAGCTGGCGCAGGCAATATGCCCCGGAAAGGCATCCACATCTGCCACCAGTTGCGCCTCGCCCGTGCGCGCAGCCGCGCCGCAGACACCGCGCGAAAAAGGAATCACAAGGCAACCGTGCCCGCCTTGATAAGGCCCGATCTTGAGAAGCTCGGGCGCGGTTACCCGGTAGAATCCGGTCCAGTCAAAGCGATCATCGCTATGATGGACCTCACAGGCGACTGTGGCCATTAGGGCAACTGAATCATCTTCACCTTCCGTCAGAGAGGCGATGGCTTTGGAGAGAGTATTATAATCGACAGGCATGAGTTTCTTTACGTCTGTGGAGGTCGCCCCAAGGGGCCACGATGAGTTTATAGGCACAATGAAGTTGGGGGCTGTGCGCCCTTTAGGCCAGCTCGATTGCGATTGCTGTTCCTTCGCCGCCGCCGATGCAGATTGCTGCAACGCCGCGTTTGAGGCCACGTTTTTCCAGCGCGTTCAGCAAGGTTACCATAATCCGTGCACCAGATGCACCGATGGGATGGCCAAGGGCGCAGGCGCCTCCGTTGACGTTCACAATGTCATGCGACAAGCCCATTTCCTGCATGAAGGCCAACGGCACAACGGCAAATGCTTCGTTCACTTCCCACAGATCCACATCCTGTTTGCTCCACCCGATTCTCTCCAGTAGCTTTTGGGCTGCGGGAACCGGAGCGGTTGTGAAAAGTCCGGGCGCCTGCGCGTGGCTGGCGTGACCTACTATATGGGCGCGAATGGTGAGGCCTTGCGCCTTGGCTGCCTCCTCGGACGCCAGAACCAGCGCTGCTGCCCCGTCGGAGATGGAGGAGGAGTTGGCCGCCGTGACGGTACCGCCCTCACGGAAGGCCGGTTTAAGCTGGGGGATTTTATCAGGGCGGGCGGTTTTTGGCTGCTCATCCGCGTCGATGATTACGGTACCTTTGCGCGACGTAACCGCCACTGCTGTCACCTCATCTGCAAAAGCGCCGCTGTTCTGGGCTTCCAGCGCACGGCTGAGCGAAGCCAGCGCGTAATCGTCCTGTACTTGGCGGGTGAACTGGAATGTTTCCGCGCAATCTTCAGCAAAAGTGCCCATCAGGCGGCCTTTGTCATAAGCGTCTTCAAGCCCGTCGAGGAACATATGATCCACAACTGCCGTATGGCCCAACCGTGCACCACCGCGCATTTTGGGCAGGACGTAAGGCGCATTGGTCATGCTTTCCATGCCACCCGCAACCATCACATCCGTATGGCCAAGGGCGATCTGGTCAAAACCGATCATTGCTGCCTTCATCCCGCTGCCGCACATTTTATTAAGAGTTGTGGCCGGCACTTCCTCGCCCAGACCGGCAGCGAATCCTGCCTGACGCGCGGGAGCCTGCCCCTGGCCGGCGGGCAAAACACAGCCCATCAGAACTTCCTGCACCACCGCAGGACCGGCCCCTTCGAGGGCGGCGCGGATGGCAGCACCACCAAGCTGGGCAGCCGTCATGCCGGAAAATTCACCCTGAAACCCAGCCATCGGCGTGCGTGACGCCCCTGCTATCACAACTTTGCGCATCTACCGTCTCCATTTTTTTGAGGTGCTTACAACTTCTTAGGCATTTGGTCTTAGCAAGGGGTCGCACGCAATCCTTGCAGGAATATAACATGGAACTTACCAGCTCAACAGAACGCGGCGTCCCGATTGTCACTGTTCAGGAACAACGCATAGACGCAGCAGCCGCGCTGGCCTTTAAGGACCGTGTGCGAGACGTGACAGAGGGCGGGCAAGACACGGTACTTCTGGACCTCAACCACGTTGTATTCATTGATTCTAGTGGCCTTGGCGCTATTGTCGCTTCGATGAAAATCCTCAGTCCCAAGAGGCGGTTGGTACTGGCCGGACTGACCCCCGCTGTGGACAAGGTATTCCGGCTGACCAGAATGGATTCTGTCTTTGGCGTCTTTGCAACGGTCGAAGCCGCGCTGAATGAGCTGCAAGAATGAGCAAGCCCATCGGGAAAGCACGCCATGGGTAGACGCCCACCGCTGCCCTTGTTTTCAATTTCGCTTCTCGGCGTCGAGGATGCTGTACGCGAGGGGATTGCCCAAACGCTTGCGTGGCTGACGCCGCTTGAGCTGTCGGAGGACGAAACGAACACAGTCCAGCTGGTATTGGCAGAGGCCCTGAATAACGTGGTCGAGCATGCATTGGCAGGCACTGGGGGGCAGACAACGGTTGAAATCAGGGGGCACCATGGCGCGAGTGGCCTTGATCTGTGTATCGTGGACAAAGGTATTGCCATGCCAGATGGCGTTGTGCCACGGCTACCGGCGCCTGATGTTACTGTTGATGTAGCAGATTTGCCGGACGGGGGCTTCGGCTGGTTTCTGATCCACACACTTGCCCAAGACGTCACATATGTCCGACGGGGAAAGCACAATTACCTAACCTTGCGGTTAGCGGTCGCGCTTTAGATCAGGAAATCCAACCAGCAACATATGATCTGGCGAGTCCATAAAGATGCCTTCACGTCATCACATTTCCGCCACTCTTGACCACCATACACTGTCTTGTAGCTGCATATAGCTTCCCCCGGCGTCGCGTTTAATTGCCCCCACCCAGTACGCGATGCCGGGGCACTAACCCCTCCCCGCATCTTTAAATTACCAGCGTCATTCGCATTGGCACCGTTGCGCGAACGTACTACGCTTTGCTTGAATAGATACTTCAGCGAGGCATTTCCCATGCGTGACTTCCAACTTCCCGGCCGTTCGCCGGTTCTTGCCACCGGCGGCATGTGCGCCACTTCCCACCCGTTAGGCGCAAAAGCTGCCATTGATGTGCTGGAACGTGGTGGCAATGCCATGGATGCAGCCATTGCGGGCGCGGTTCTATTGGGAATTTGTGAACCGCAAATGACAGGCATTGGCGGGGATTGCTTTGTGCTTTGGTCCGAAGGTGGCAGCGACACAGTGCATGCGCTTAACGGGTCAGGCCGCGCCCCCGCTTCACTGGATGCCGCACATCTCCGCGACGCGGGCGAAACGGTTGTTCCCTTGCGTTCGGCGGCGGCTGTGACGATTCCCGGCGCAGTTGATGCATTCTGCTACCTGGCAGACAAGGCGGGGAAACTGGGCTTGGATGCTGTTCTCGCGCCTGCGATCCGCTATGCTGATGAGGGTGTAGTTGTTGCTCCCCGTGTGGCATTTGACTGGGGTAACGACGCTGACGCGCTGCAAGGCAAAGCGCGCGAGTACTACTTGTTTGACGGCAAAGCACCGCAGGTCGGGCAGGTTTTCCGCGCGCCGGGTCAAGCCGAAGTGCTGCGCCGGGTTGCTAAGCACGGGCGTGATGCCTTCTACACGGGCGAAATCGCCGAGGACATGTTGTCCGTCCTCAACGCAAATGGGGGCAAACACACTGCCGAGGATTTTGCAGCGGTCAGCTGCACGCCCACCACACCCATGTCTGCGATGTACAAAGATCTGGAAGTGGTCGAGCATCCACCGAACGGTCAAGGCGCCACAGCGCTGTTGATGCTTAACATGCTGTCCCAGCTCGATATCTCAGGAATGGACCCGTTGGGCGCGCAACGTATCCATATCGAGGCTGAAGCGACCAAGCTGGCCTATGACGCACGCAACCGCTTCTTGGCCGACGCCGATTATACCACCCGCTCCGACTACATGCTGGACATGGATACAGCCAAACGGCTTGCGGCGCTGATTGATCCGGCCAAGGCCATGCAGAGTCCGACCGCCCTTTCCGAATCTGTCCACAAGGACACGATCTACATCACCGTTGTCGACCGCGATGGCATGTCCGTGTCGCTGATCTATTCTATCTTCCACGGCTTCGGGTCCGGCCTCGCGTCGGACAAATTTGGCCTTCTGCTGCAGAACCGCGGTGCTGGGTTCACGCTGGAGGAAGGGCACCCGAACGAATTGAAGGGCGGAAAGCGCCCGATGCACACGATTATTCCCGGCATGATCCGGCAGAAGGGTCGCGTTATTATGCCGTTTGGTGTGATGGGCGGGGCGTATCAATCATGCGGACACGCGCGCTTTGCCTCCAACCTCACGGATTTCGGGATGGACCCGCAAACTGCCATCGACGCGCCCCGGGCATTTACCGACAAAGGCGTGCTGAATGTTGAGCGGGGATACTCTGATTCCATCCGCGCAGAGCTGTCGGCGATGGGTCACAAGGTCGAAATTCCGCGGACCGCAATTGGTGGCGCACAGACCATCAAGATCCACGAAAGCGGTGTGCTGGAAGGCGCATCTGATCCGCGCAAAGATGGATGTGCGTTGGGATACTAAGCTCTTCTTCGGGGATACCTTCGGGCGTCCCCGATTAGTTCAGCTGGAAGTGCAGCGGGTAAGCACCGTTCTCGAACGGGCCGAAAAGATCAGGGATATCAGGATGATCTACGGGCTCACCCGAATAATCAGCCACCAGATTCTGTTCCGAAACATACGCGACATAGTAGCTTTGGTCGTTCTCGGCCAGCAGGTGGTAATAAGGTTGGCCTTTAATCGGGCGGCTTTCCTCTGGGATCGACTCATACCACTCTTCGGTATTTGCAAACTCTGGATCCACGTCAAAGATCACCCCGCGAAAGGGGTGTTTCTTGTGGCGGACAACCTGCCCCAGATGATATTTCGCGCGCGTTCTGATCATTGCAATGCGCTCCCTACTCTTGGTCTTTACTCGAAACAAGTGCATTTTGTCCAATCATTGCCGCTTACTTGAAGGAAACAGTCTGTGAACTTGACACTGACGGTGCTGGAAATTGTCGCCCCGGTATTTTTACTGGCTGGGATTGGTTTTACTTGGGTGAAATTGGGGTTTGAATACCGGATCAACTTTGTAACACAGCTGGCCACAACGCTGGCGGTGCCTTGCCTGATTTTCACTGCGTTGATGAAAACAGACATTGACCCCGCCGCCCTCACTGCGCTGTCACTGGCAACAATTGCTGCCTATTTGGGGGTCACTGTAACTGCAGCCCTCTTTGTCCGGGTGTCCGGCCTGCACCGCCGCACCTACCTTGCGCCGATGATATTCGGAAACACGGGCAATCTGGGTCTGCCGCTGGCGCTATTTGCTTTCGGAGACGAAGGACTGGGCTACGCCGTGGTTGTTTTTGCCATCATGGCAATCTGGACCTTTACCTTCGGAATATGGCTGGTGGCGGGTGCCGGTAGCTTTGGCAAAGTGCTGCGCGAGCCGTTGGTTTGGGCCACGCTGCTGGGCGGTCTGTTTCTCTGGCAGGACTGGCACACACCGCGGTTTTTGACCAACACGCTTGAGTTGATCGGACAGATGGCGATTCCGTTGATGCTGATCACGTTGGGTGTTGCCGTCGCAAGGCTGACGCCGGGGGGAATCGGGCGGGCGGTTGTGCTGTCGGTGATCAAGCTTGCACTTTGTGTGGGCATCGCGTGGCTGGCCGCACTTGCGTCTGGCCTTAACCACACCGCATTTGGTGTCCTGGTCTTGCAGGTCGCAACACCTGTGGCAGTTACATCCTATTTGCTGGCTGAAAAATACGGGGCGGATTCGCAATCTGTGGCGGGGTTGGTTGTTGTCTCCACGCTGCTTTCAGTCGGCGCATTGCCGCTTCTTTTGGCAATATTGTTATAGGTTTTCACTGTAAAACTTCGTGCAGTTAGGCTATGCTATCACAAAATATAAAAAACAAACTTGAGGCGAGAGGCAGATGAAAACACCCCTTCGCGCTATGATTATCGTGCTACTGTTGGCCAGCTGTGGCGGCTCCTCCACGACCCCGCCGCGGGAACTGGACAATGCGTGTTCGATTCTCAAACAGCGCCCCGACTATCACAAGGCCTTCAAGGCGACCGAGCGTAAATGGGGCATTCCCGTTCACGTCCAGATGGCGACCATCCATCAAGAGAGCAAATTCGTCGGCGACGCCCGCACCCCCTTCCGCTATGTGCTGGGGGTCATCCCGATGGGCCGCCAGTCCAGTGCATTCGGCTATGGTCAGGCGCTGGATGCGACCTGGGATGAATACCTTGCCGCCGAAGGCGGATTCGGCGCAAAGCGTGACAAAATCAAGGACGCAACAGACTTTATGGGCTGGTATATGAACATCAGCCGTGAGCGGAACGGCATCGCCCTGACCGATGCGCGCAACCAGTATCTGGCCTATCACGAAGGCCATACAGGCTTTAGCCGTGCCAGCTATAACGCCAAGCCATGGCTTGTTGCCGTCGCGGTCAAGGTCGAGGACCGTTCGGTCATGTACCGAGAGCAGATCGCGGGCTGTCGGCTACGCTAACACCTGACATAAAGAGGGGGCGCCAGATTTTGGCGCGCCCTCTTTATGTATCTAACGGCTGGGCGCCTTGCCCGGGCTGCCCACATCAAACAATTTGTTTGGCAGGTTGCCGCCTTTCTGCAGCTCCCCCAACACAACAGTTGTCTGTCCCCCGTTACCATCGTTGATGATCCACTGGCGCAGTTCAGGCTTGGGGCCCGTGAACTTCATCTGGATGTTGCCGTACTGCGGATTTTCAGGGTCCTGTGCCGTCACCGTTGTGGCTGTGCCGTCATAAGCGTGGCCAGTGACCATCTTTGCCTGTCCAAGGTTAACGTCACGCGCCAGAATAATCGACAGCGGCGTGCGGGCCAGCGGATAGGTCTCCGGCGGTTGGTTCGACTTGGTATCAAAGATCACAACCGTATTGGAGCCCGCAATAACCAACCCCGTATCAGGCGCATTATACTCGAACCGCACGCGACCCGGACGTTTGATATAGATTGTACCCGTTGAAATCGTACCGTCACCGTTGATCTGCGTGAACGCGCCTTTGGCTGTCGTCAGATCGTTCAGATAGCTGCTGATGCTTGCAAGTGGGAGCTTGTCAGCCAGCGCGGCATTGCCCGCAACAGCGAGGGCTGCGCCGAGAACGATGGTTTTCAAGAATCTCATGTTAGGGTCCTGTCATGGTGGATACTGCTTTGCACCCAACATAGGCCCAGCCGCATTGATATGCGATATCAACAGCGTGGTTTGCACAAAGGTTCTGTGGTTTCCCCCCAAATCGGCGGCAATGCGCCACCCCGGAAACAAAGATGGGCCCCCTCTGAGCAGGGGAGCCATCTTCACGAGGATGCCAGCGGGGGAGGTTAGCCCTGCTCTGGCACAAGTATCTCGCGTTTACCCACATGGTTTGCCGCAGAGACAAGACCTTCGTCCTCCATCTGCTCGACCAGTCGGGCGGCCTTGTTATAGCCAATCGCGAGTTTACGTTGGATGTAGGAAGTGGAGCATTTGCGATCTTTGGTCACGATCTGAACAGCCGTGTCATAGAGCGCGTCTTCCATATCTGTGTTGCCGCCTGTGTTCAGGCCCAGCACCGTATCAATGTCCGCTTCCTTGCCTTCGGGCGGTCCTTCGACCACGCCAGAGACATAATCCGGTTCACCAAATTTCTTGAGGTGGTTGACGATTTCCTCAACTTCTTCATCACTGACGAACGGGCCGTGACAGCGAATTACTTTTGTGCCGCCCGCCATATACAACATGTCGCCCATGCCCAGCAGCTGCTCGGCGCCCATTTCACCCAGAATGGTGCGGCTGTCGATCTTGCTGGTCACCTGAAAGGATATCCGCGTCGGGAAGTTCGCTTTGATCGTACCCGTGATCACGTCCACCGAAGGGCGCTGCGTGGCCATAATGAGGTGGATACCTGATGCACGCGCCATCTGCGCCAGACGCTGGATACAGGCCTCAATCTCTTTGCCGGCAACCATCATCAGGTCTGCCATCTCGTCCACAATCACAACGATATAGGGCAGCTTGACGGGCATGTTCTCTTCCGTCTCGAAGATCGGCTCGCCTGTGTCGTCATCAAATCCGGTCTGGACGGTGCGGCTGAACATCTCGCCCTTTTCTAGGGCTTCCTTAACGCGGCCATTATAGCCTTCAATGTTGCGCACGCCCATTTTCGACATCTTGCGATAACGGTCTTCCATCTCGCCCACGGTCCATTTCAGCGCCACCAACGCCTTCTTGGGGTCCGTCACAACGGGGGACAGCAGGTGCGGAATGCCGTCATAGACGGAAAGTTCCAGCATCTTGGGGTCAATCATGATCATGCGGCAATCAGCCGGTGTCAGCTTGTAGAGCAGCGACAGAATCATCGTGTTGATTGCGACAGACTTACCCGAACCTGTTGTACCCGCGATCAGCAGGTGAGGCATCTTGGCAAGGTTCGCCACAACCGGCTCGCCGCCGATGTCTTTACCCAAGGCGAGCGGCAGTTGCTGGTTGCCATCGCCGAAATCACGACTGCTAATGATTTCACGCAGAACAACCTTTTCGCGGTGCTCATTCGGAAGTTCGATCCCGATAACGCTCCGGCCCGGCACAGTAGAAACACGCGCCGAGAGGGCCGCCATCGAGCGGGCGATATCATCAGCTAGACCGATGACGCGGCTGGCTTTGAGGCCCGGGGCGGGCTCCAGCTCGTACATGGTCACAACTGGGCCGGGGCGCACAGCGACAATCTCGCCTTTGACGCCGTAGTCATCCAGCACTGTTTCAAGCATGCGCGCGTTTTCTTCCAACGCTTCATCGCTCAGATGCATGCGCGGGGCATCCTCTGGAGATTCCAACAGGCTCAGCGGTGGCAGCTCAAAATCTGTCGTCGCATCCTCGAACGACAAAGCTGGCTGTGCCTCGGCCTTGGCTTGTTTGCTCTGCGGGACAGCCTTGCGCGTCATCGGCATGACAACCCGCTTCGGCTCGACCACAGGGATATGCGGAGCAGGGGTAGAGCGCATAAAACTGGCTGGCTGTACTTCTTCGATCCCGTCCGGTTCGACAAAGATATTCACTTCGTCATCGGCATATGTGTCTGCCAACCCATCGTAGCTCTCGGTCGGAGCCGCATCTGCATAAACCGGTGCGGGCGGGGCCGTCGGGATTGCGCGGGCGGTAACTGGCGTGTGCGCAGGTGTCGCTGCAAATGCAGTGCGGCCAGTCAGGGATGGCTCTACCGGCAGGGTCGCAGGAGCAACCGTACGCGCCACCAAAGGCGGCTCGGCTCGTGTTGTGTTCAGGACCAACGGATCAGGACCGCGACCGCGCCCTCGGGTCAACGGCGCCGTGGCCGGTACATGCACCGCATTCGTTGAGCGCACACGGTTTTTGATCACATCCGAAATCTTGCTTTTGATCCGATCAGAATCGGGCGCCCCCTCAACAACGGCATCGTAATGCTGATCAAAATGGTCGTCATAGTCCGTCTCAACCAATTCCGGCGCGGGCATGGGATCAGCGGGACGTTTGATAAGGCTCGGCACACGCCCAAGCATACTGCCTTTCGGCTCAACGGCGGGCGCGGGCTGACCATAATGTTCAGTCCCGTAAGCAGGTTGTGGAGCAGCACGGGATGCAACCAGCGGCGAGATGCGGGCCGCAGCGGGTGCTACTTGTGCTTCGGCACGCGCCTGCTCGGCAGCATAGGCATTTGCCTCTGCCGCTTCTGCACGGCGATGTTCACGGCGGTCCGCATTTTTGGCCTGCAACACATGCGCTGCACCAACTGCGCCGCTTGCTCCACGCCCCAGAACATTCATCAACGTGGCATAGACCATGATGGTCCCCACTAGTAAAAAGCGGGCGAAGCGTGTCAGCTCAGTACGGGTGAACCCCAGTACAAACGCCCCGAACACCAAAATTCCAGCCCCCATCAGCAGGGACATCAACTTGACAGTGAAGGCCGATCCTATCGGAAGGATCGTCAGGATAACACCCATGATCGTATCCCCGAACAGGCCGCCCAACCCAAAGCTGTGGGTTTGCAGCCATTCGACGTTTGGTGTTAGCGTAGCGGCATAGATTGCCCCCAACGCCATCGAAATCGGCGCAAAGATAACACGGCCCATCGCACGGTCTTCCCCGCGGTGCAGCGCGAAACGCGCGCCCCAGACCAGCAGAACTATCGCCAGCCCCCAAGCACCCCAGCCCACAATCATAAACAGCGGTGCGGCAAGGGATGCACCCATCCGGCCCAGCCAATTTTGCGCAGGCGCATCTGTTGCCAGCATCCAGTTCGGATCATCGGGCGTGTAGCTCCCGATCATCATTGCGGCCATCACACCCAGAACAAGCAGCACCACACCCAGCAATTCCTTGCCGCGTTTTTCAATTGCTTCTGCTGTGTTGCTGTCAATCAGCGGTTCGCGCTGCCGTGTCTGATATGCCATAACTCGTCCCTCTTATACCGGATAGAGACAGTCACGGATGGCCTGCAGGCCTCGCTCTGTCTCGTCTTTCGGGGCCACGAGGGCCGCCCGAATGTATTTCTTGCCCGGGTTTTCAACACCGGCCACGTCTTGCGCCAGATAGCCACCCGGCAAAACCTTAACGCCCGTCTCACGCCACAGCTTGACTGCGGCGGCTTCGTCATCTTCCACGGGCAACCACAGGAAGAAGCCTGCTTCGGGGCTGATATAACCCGCGACGTTGCCAAAAATGCGATCTGAGATTTCGAATTTCTCGGCGTAAAGCGCGCGGTTCTCGATTACATGCGCCTCGTCTTCCCAGACGGCGGCGGCAGCAGCCTGCAACGGCAGCGGCAATGGCGCGCCAGCATAGTTTCTCAGCTGTTTGATTTCGCGCATCGCGTCCACGCCGGACGCACAGAAACCCGACCGCAGCCCCGGAAGGTTGGAGCGTTTGCTCAAGGAGTGAAAAATCACCACGCGGTTCAGGTCTACGCCTATCTCATGCGCGACCTGCAACGCCCCTACGGGCGGCGCATCACGGTAAATCTCGGAATAGCATTCATCCGCGAAAATGCGGAAATCGTGCTGATCCGCCAAGCGGATCAGGGCTTCCCAATACTCACGCGTCGCCACCGCGCCCTGCGGGTTGGCGGGAGAGCAAATATAGACAGCAACCGTGCGGTCCAGCGTGGCGGCATCTACGGCATGGAAATCAGGCAGATGCCCCGTTGCTTCGGTTGCGTTGACCATCACCGGATCACAAGCGCCGGAAATCGCGCCAATCATATAAACCTGATAAAACGGGTTCGGCATCAGGATGGCAGGCTTCTGGCCGTTCTTCGTCTCGGGGCACAGCGCAACAACGGCGTTGTACAGACCTTCACGCGTCCCGTTCAGCGCCATCACTTGTGTGTCCGCATCCACCGGCACACCGTAGCGGCGGTTGATCCATCCCGCGATGGCAGTGCGCAATTCGGGAGAACCATCATTAGGCGGATAGCTGTTAAAGCCAACAGCATTCCTGGCGATTACATCCGTAACCCAAGCCGGAAACGCATGTTTCGGCTCGCCTATGGTCATCTGGATCAGCGGGCCGCCCCCCTCATGCACATCAAGAAGTGCACGCAGACGTGGCCACGCATGAGCTGGAAGGTTCGAAAACCGCTCAGGAAAATTCATCAAAACTGCCTCGGATCGGGATCGTTATCGCCCCGTTTGTCCCAAGGTAGCTTAATTCGGCGTCCGGCGTCTAGGAAAAACCCGATGTATATGCACATCTTGTGGCTTTTTGGTCCCTTAGGCCAGCGCGATCTCCGCGGCGGCCCCCAAACGCAACAGCGCATTGTCCATATCGGGGGCCGCTTGCAGCATCAAACCGCAGCTTGGCGTCCCCGTAGGAAGCGTCAATCCGCACAGGCCCAAGAGGTTCCCGATCCGCGTGTTGCGCAGTGCCAGAAGGTTCTCGGAGACATAATATTTATGGTCAGTATTCAGCCGTTTCAGATTAGGCGGCATAATAGCGGATGAGGGTGAAATAACAGCATCATAACCAGCAGTAGACGCATCATATGCCTGCCGTGCAACATCCAGCTTGGCCCAAGACGCCACATATTCAGAACCCAAACAATCACGGCCCAAGCGGAAACGCCTTAATATCTCTTCATACATCTTATCAGGAGCTGCCTCGATCACATCCATCCAAAGGCCGTAGGCTTCACAGGTTATCAACATTCCCGACACATCAAGCGCTTGCTGGACTGCCGGAACCTCGATCACTTCGATGATGGCGCCCGCTGCTTCCAACTTTGCTACAGCAAGAGCAAATGCCGCTTTGGGTGCATCGCGCAAGCCTTCCATCAGCACAGTTTCGACAATGGCCAAACGCCTGCCCTTCAGGGAAGCCCCGCGAAGATCTGGCGCCTTGCTGCCCTCAAGTGCCGCAGTCAACAGCGCTGCATCCTCAACCGAGCGGCACAGCGGCCCGATGGTGTCAAATTTCAGCGCAAGCGGGACAACACCTTCAAGGCTCAGGCGGCCATGGGTGGTCTTAAACCCCACCAGATCATTCCAAGCTGCCGGAATACGCACCGACCCGCCTGTGTCGGAACCGATGCTGGCAGCCGCCAGCCCAAACGCAACTGACGCGGTAGAACCGGAGGACGACCCCCCCGGCACTGCATCCGCATCATTCACGCAAGGCGGTGTCGCAGTAGAAGGGTTGTACCCCAAACCGGAAAAGGCGATCTCGCTCATGTGGACTTTGCCCAGACAGACCAGCCCTGCTGCCGTGGCATTTTGCAAAACCAGCGCGTCCTGTTCAGGCACGCGGCCCGCAAGCAATTTTGTGCCCGCTTCGGTGCCGATGCCCGCAGTGTCAAACAGGTCTTTCCAGCTGATCGGTACACCATCCAGAGGCGACCGACGCTGCCCCGCTTTGGCGCGCGCCGATGCCGCACGCGCCTCACCACGGGCGCGGTCGTGGGTCACACGTGCAAAAATCCGGTCACGCAGCGGATGCGCATCTATTGCTGCCAGATAGGTGTCGCATAGCGCAACCGGATCAATCTGCCCCGTTGCTATACCGCGGCCAAGGTCTGCCGCTGTCATACCAAGCCATTTTTGCATTTCCGTCTCTCCATCTGGTTTGATTTAACGGTAGCGGCGCTTGGGCGCATGGACAATCCCCCGCGCTCCGCCATAACTAGAGCCATGAATTTTGATACAGATATCGCCATTGTCGGCGGCGGCCTGAACGGCCCCGCCCTCGCACTTGCGCTAGCCAACAGCGGCCTGCACGTCACCCTCATTGATGCGCAGCCAGAGGCGCCGCGCACGCAGGACGGATTTGATGGCCGATCCTACGCATTGGCGCTGACATCGGTCAGGTTGCTGGAAGGGATCGGCCTGTGGGATGCGGTTGCGGAACATGCGCAGCCCATGCTGGAGATTAAGGTAACCGACGGCCGTGCGGGCGAAGGGCCATCACCGTTCTTTATGCATTTCGACCATGCCGAGATCGAAGAAGGCCCGATGGGCCACATGGTTGAGGACCGCCACCTGCGCCGCGCGCTGTTGGAGGCCGTGAGCGCCCATAAAAACATCGACGTGATGAACAGCGCAGAAGTGGTTGCCCAAGACGCGGACGGGTCGGGGATCACCCTTAATCTCGCCTCTGGCAAGCAGCTGCGCGCCCGCTTGTGTGTGGGTGCAGACGGGCGCAACTCCGGGACGGCACAGCGCGCAGGGATCAAGCGAACAGGCTGGGGCTACGGACAAACCGCACTTGTTTGCGCTGTTGCGCACGCGTTGCCCCATAACGGTATCGCACACCAGTTCTTTATGCCGCCCGGTCCGCTGGCCATCTTGCCGCTGACAGGCAACCGCAGCTCGATCGTTTGGTCCGAGAGCTCTGAGAATGCCACCCGTATCTACAAGCTGGATGATGCGGATTATCTGGATGTTCTCCGCCCCCGGTTCGGTGATTTTCTGGGTGAGATTTCCCTGACAGGCGCGCGGTATACCTACCCGCTCAGCCTGTCGCTGGCCCATGATATGATCGCGCCGCGCATCGCACTGGTGGGTGACAGCGCGCATGGGGTTCACCCGATTGCAGGACAGGGGCTGAACGCAGGCTTTCGTGATATCGCCGCGCTGTGTGAGGTAATTGTTGATGCCCAGCGGCGTGGTGAGGACTTTGGCGCGGGCGTCGCACTGGGGCGGTATCAAGAGTGGCGTCGGTTCGACAACACCACCCTTGCGCTGGCGACGGACACGTTTAACCGCATGTTCTCAAACGATAATGCGTTCGTCCGCATGGCGCGGGACATCGGTATGGGGGTGGTCAATGCGCTGCCCGGTTTGCGCCGGACCTTTATCCGCGAAGCAGCAGGACTAAACGGTGAATTACCCCGCCTGATGCGTGGTCTGCCGCTTTAATCCAATACGCGCGCCTCGTCGATCAGCATCACGGGGATGCCGTTGCGGATGGGATAGGCAAGACCCGCAGATTTCGACACCAGCTCCTGCCGCTCTGCATCATAGCTAAGGGTCTGCTGGCTGCGGGGGCAAATCAACGCTTCCAACATACGGCGGTCAAACTGGACGACAGTATCGCTCATTGCATCATTTCTCCGTCACCGCCGCCACGCAGCGCATATTCTATCAGCGTCATCAAGGTTTCCCGCCGTGTACTCAGCGAGGGCGCCTCAAGCAAAGCTTGCTTATCTTCCGCATCAAAATCCAGCATCATCGACAGTGAATTGATCAACAGCTCGTCATCGGCATCTTTGAGAGTTTCCCAATCCGCCGACAGGCCGCGCACATCAAAGTAGCGGCCAAGAGCGTCGAGGAACGGTTTGCGTTTAAAGTTCGCGTCCGTCTCTTCACTGTCCAGATCCTGCGCAAATCCTTCCCACGACACTTCGCATTTTCGGTAGGGTGCAAAGCCTTCGACCTCACGCACAACACGGTAACGCGAAATCCCCGCCAGCGTGATCATATAGCGGCCATCTTCCGTCTCGGAAAACTGTGTGATCCGGCCGGCACAGCCAATGGTATGAAGGCCGGGACCGGACCTGCCGGGCACGACATTGGGCTGCACCATCCCGATCAGGCGGGTGGGCGTTTTCAACGCATCGTCGATCATCTGCAAAAACCGCGGCTCGAATATATGCAACGGCAAGCGGGAACGCGGCAAGAGCAACGCCCCCCCCAGATGGAAGATCGGGATCGTATCAGGGAGGTCCATGTTTTTGATCATATCGCTAAGATAGCGCGTGAAGCGCCTCAGGCAAATATCATAGAGCTCAATTTTCTGCGGCCATTCAATACGACAGGATCGTTGGCTTTCAAGGCGTCGAAAATGGTGAACAGCTGGGTTTTGGCAGCGCCCTCATTCCACTCACGGTCGCGTCTGAACAGGTCCAGCAACTGGGCAACCGCGCCCTCTGCATCCCCATGCGCATAGAGCGCCTGAGCCAAATCAAAACGTGCCTGATGGTTATGCCCGTCAGCCTCTACCGCCTCCGTCAGCTCGGCCACCGGCCCTGCATCAGCCGCCTGACGGGCCAGTTCCAACTGGGCGTGGGCCGCTTCCAGTTCGGGCGCTTTGGAAATCTCCATCGGCGCGCCATTCAGCAGCCCCTCGGCCTCATCCAGCGCTCCCATCGCGATATGGGCCCGCACCATGCCGCCGTAGGCACCTGCGTGCAGCGGGTCTTCGCCAAGGATCGCAGCAAACGTCTGCGCAGCATCTTCGGCCTGCCCATCGGTCAGCATTTCTTCGGCCGCCGCAACAGCATCGTTGAGCGTATCAGACGGAGCTTCGCCACCGGCTGCCTTTACCACACGGTCCACAAAGGCCGTGATTTCGGATTGAGGAACCGCGCCCTGAAAGCCATCTACCGGCTGGCCCTGCCAGAACGCATAGACCGTCGGTATCGACTGGATTTGCAGCTGGCCCGCAATGTTCTGCGCCTCATCCACGTTGATCTTCACCATTTTCACAGCGCCCTTGGCTGCGACAACCGCCGCTTCCAGTTGTGGTCCCAGCGTCTTGCAAGGACCGCACCACGGTGCCCAGAAATCCACAATGACGGGTGTGGTCTGCGATGCTTCGACCACATCGGCCATAAACGTGGCCTCGGTGGTGTCTTTGATCAAATCGGCGGCAGGGGCAGCGGCGGAAAGGTTGAGATCCATCATGTCTTTGGTCCTAAATGTGTAGTGTGTAGCGGTTGGAGCTTATATGTGACCGAAACCGCCGGTTTCAAAGAGGCATACGCTCAAAGATCGAAAGTTGCAAAAACCGGTGCGTGGTCGGACGGCTTTTCCCATCCCCGCGCGCCGCGCAATACGCGGCTGCCATGCCCTGCGGACGAGATATCCGGCGTGGCCCAAATGTGATCCAGCCTGCGGCCTTTGTCCGCTTCATCCCAGTCCTTGGCGCGATAGCTCCACCAGCTATAGAGCAACCCTGACGGGATATCCTGACGGGTGATGTCGACCCATTTTCCCGCGTCCTGCGTCTGTGCCAGGGCTTCCACCTCAACAGGAGTGTGGCTCACAACCTTCAGCAGTTTTTTGTGGTCCCAAACGTCATCCTCACGCGGGGCAATGTTCAAATCACCCACAAGGATCGATTTCTGCGGCGCGTCCTTATGAAAGAAATCCCGCATCTGTGCGAGATAATCCATCTTCTGGCCGAACTTCTCGTTCACTTCGCGGTCTGCCACATCGCCCCCTGCGGGAACGTAGAAGTTGTGCACCGTCACACCGCACGGCAACTTGGCCGCCACATGGCGCGCATGGCCCAGCTGTGCAAAATCATGCGCACCGGCAGGCTCCAGCGGCATCTTCGACAGGATAGCAACGCCGTTGTAGCCCTTTTGCCCTTCGGCGACGATATGGGTGTAGCCAAGAGCGGCGAACGCCTCCATCGGGATTTTATCCACGGGGCTTTTGCATTCTTGCAGGCAAAGCACATCCGGCCCTTCCTCGGCCAGCAGCTTGCATACGATCGGTTCCCGCAGGCGGACAGAGTTGATGTTCCAAGTGGCGAGGGTAAAGGACATGGGAGCGCTCCTGCGTTGGTTCGCGTCACCCTACCGCGACCTGCACACGGCAACCACCACAATCACGGCAAAAAAAAGACCGGGCACACAGGCCCGGCCAAGTCCAACAGGGAGGCAGAGTGGCAATCGTCCCGGCCACTCATCACGCGGGTCAAACCGACAGGAAACTCATGAAAAGCCTGTCAGGTATGAGAGTAACGCCAAGGCGTTAAAAAAGTTCCCACCTTAGATCATCAAACGGTAGCCACCCGATTCAGTCACCAGCAGGCGGACATTCGCGGGATCGGGTTCGATCTTCTGGCGCAGGCGGTAGATGTGCGTCTCAAGCGTGTGCGTGGTGACACCCGCGTTATAGCCCCAGACTTCGTGCAGCAGCACATCACGCGCCACGACCCCTTCGGCAGAGCGATGCAAGAACTTGAGAATATTGGTTTCCTTCTCCGTCAGGCGCACCTTTTCGTCGTCTTCCGTGATCAGCATCTTCATTGAGGGTTTGAACGTATACGGCCCAAGCTGGAAAATCGCGTCCTCGGATTGCTCATGCGTGCGCAACTGACTGCGGATACGGGCCAGCAGCACGGGAAACTTGAATGGTTTGGAGACATAGTCATTGGCACCGGCATCAAGGCCCAGAATGGTATCTGCATCGCCGTCATGGCCCGTCAGCATCATGATCGGGCTTTTAATCCCCTGCTTACGCAAAAGGCGACACAGCTCGCGACCATCCGTATCCGGCAGGCCCACATCAAGGATCAGCAGGTCATAGATTTGTTCCTTCGCACGGCTCATTGCTTCGGCACCATTAACCGCTTCGAATACATCAAAGTCCTCGGTCATGATCAGCTGTTCGCTCAGCGCTTCGCGCAGGTCATCATCATCATCTACCAAAAGGATTTTCTTGAGCTGTGCCATGTTTCATCTCCGTTTTGTTGATCTAAAGATACGTCTTCATAGCCATTCAACAAGGGCTGCATGCAGATACTCACTTCGCCGTGTCACAAATGCGGTCCAATGTTTCAATTCCGCTCCTCATGGCCTAGATATCTTTCAACCGTCCCGAAGAGTTGTAACAATCCGCCATGCCCTTTGCACCGAACGTCACTGAAATGCTGGCCCGCGCGCGTGCGGATTTGCGTATGGGTGTGCCTGTGGTGCTGGGCAACATATTGATCATGGCCGCAGAAACTTTAACGCCTGAGCGACTGAACGAGGCCGTGCAGCTTGACGGCGATACAGTATTGGCCATCACGGCCCGCCGCGCGCAGACCCTCAAGGCCCGTGCCTATGATGGTGATCTGGCCCGCATTATCCTGCCCGTCAATGCCACGCTTGCATGGGTGCACAGCATTGCCGATCCCGCCGATGACCTAAGCGCGCCAATGAAAGGGCCGTTTAGAACGCAACGTGGCGGGGATGCCGGACTGCATATGACTGCGTTGAACCTTGTGAAGTCAGCGCGCCTGTTGCCGGCCGCCGTCACGGTTGTGCTGGAACACCCCGCTGCCTTTGCCCACAACCATTCCTTGACCGTTGTAGACAGCGCGGCGGCGGCGCTGCTGTTGCAGGCGAATAGTCCGCTGCATTCAGTCGTTCATGCCCGCCTGCCGATGGAGGCATCGGACAAGGGCCGCTTGCACATCTTCCGGCCTGAAAACGGAGGGGAGGAGCATTACGCAATTGAAATCGGCCGCCCCGACCGTAGTGTGCCCGTGCTCTGTCGTCTGCATTCAGCCTGCTTTACAGGTGACATTCTGGGTAGCCTGAAATGTGATTGCGGCCCGCAGCTGCACGCCGCATTGGCGCAAATGGGCCAGATCGGGAACGGTGTCCTGTTGTACCTCAATCAAGAAGGGCGGGGCATTGGCCTTGCCAACAAGATGCGAGCCTATTCCCTTCAGGATCAAGGATTTGACACAGTAGAAGCGAATCACCGCTTGGGGTTTGAAGACGACGAGCGCGACTTTCGCCTTGGTGCGGATATCCTCAAACAAATGGGGTTCTCAGCCGTGGAACTGCTGACGAATAACCCGCGCAAGGTCGACATGATGGAGAAATCGGGCATCCGCGTCGCGGAGCGCGTGCCGCTGACCGTGGGCGAGAACCGTCACAACGCAGCCTATCTGGCAACCAAAGCCGCAAAATCAGGGCACCTGCTGTGACACCGGATGATATGGTGCTCACGCCCAAAGGTGTGCGGTTTCAGGGGCGGCTCTGGCCCTGCACCATCGGGAAAGGTGGTATATCAGGACGCAAACGGGAGGGTGACGGCGCCACGCCACGCGGCGTGCACCGCATTGTAGGAATGCTCTACCGCCCCGACCGGATGGCACGTCCGACAGATTGGGCCAAGCCGATAGGGCCGCCGGATCTGTGGTCGGATGATCCCACCGATGCCGACTATAACATGATGGTGCGGGCGCCCTATGCGGCCAGCCATGAAAGGCTCCGCCGTGCTGACCCGCTCTATGATCTGGTGATTCTCACCGATTGGAACTGGCCCTATGCCGTGAAAGGGCGCGGATCGGCGATATTTATTCATCAATATCGCAGACCGGGGTATCCCACCGAAGGCTGCATCGCCTTCTCGCGAAGCGATCTGCATGCCATTGCCCGAAAAATCCGGTATCGCACCCGCTTGATTGTACCTTAAACCGCCACGCGATCTCCGAAAATCGCAGAGCCAACGCGAACATGGGTCGCACCCAACGCTATGGCCTTTTCAAAATCGCTGCTCATTCCCATCGACAAGCCGGCTAATCCGTTGCGCTTGGCGATCTTGGCCAGTAGCGCAAAGTGAAGCGATGCTTCCTCGTCCACAGGAGGGATACACATCAGCCCGCGCACCGGCAGGTCGAGCGCCTGACATTCGGCAATAAACGCATCCGCATCGCGGGGCATGATGCCGGCCTTCTGATCTTCCTCACCTGTGTTCACCTGAATAAACAAATCAGGGCAGCGCCCGATTTCTTGCGCCAGCCGTGCCAGCGTCTGGGCCAGTTTGGGGCGATCCAATGTGTGGATGTAATCTGCAAGCTCCATCGCCTGACGGGCTTTGTTGGTCTGAAGCGGGCCGATCAGGTGTAACTCTACGTCGCTGAACTGTTCACGGAAGGCAGGCCATTTACCCGCCGCTTCCTGCACTTTGTTCTCGCCGAAAATCCGCTGACCTTCTTGCAGCACCGCTTCGACCCGCGCGTTCGGCTGTACCTTGCTCACCGCGATGAGCGACACAGCCCCGGGTGTCCGGCCTGCTGCTGCTTCGGCCTTGGTAATTCTGTCGATGATGTCGCGCAGTGTCATAATTCAGCTCCTGTTATTGGGCCTACAAATAACAGCTTTTCACAAAAGAAAAGGGGCAGACCGAAGTCTGCCCCAAATCACTTAGGTAATGCTGTTCAACTTAGAAGTTGAAGCGAACACCCAAATCGGCGCGAACGTTGCCGGAGTTCAGGCTTGCAACACCACCACGGAGAGACGTGCCGCCACCCATGTCGTGGTTGAAGTCGATACCGTAGGATGTTTCAGCGAAGTAATCCGCATCAGCAACGTACACTTCGATGTTTGTTGCTGCGCCTACGTCGAAACGACCGGCCAGAACGATGTGGTCACCTGCGTCGCCGTTTTTGGCATATGCCAATGTAACGTCTGCTGGGCCAAAGGAACCGCCAACGGACAGAGCCATCTCTGAGTCGTTTACGTCGTCAGAGTTTTGCAGACCCAGAGCGAATGTCCAACCGGAGTATGTGTAAGCAGCGTGTGCTGCGATACGGCTGTTACGCTCGGAAGCAGAAACATGTACCGACAGATCGCCGAATGCGTACTTAACTTCAACACCGTTGTCGCCGGCTGCGCCGTCGCCAGCTTCGTCAAAGATCGCGTCGCCGCGGAAGTTGTAGGCGACGTAGTTGTAGCCCAGACCGGTCAGACCCAGATCGATTGGGTACATGCCAGGCATGAACTCGAGAGCACCCTGGATGTTTCCAACGCCAACTTCAAGACCACCGGATTTCGCGAAGAAGCGAACGCCGCGGAGACCGTTGTCGGATACGAAACCTGGCTGGTTGTTGTCGTTCTGCTCGATGCGTGTGTACGCACCGAATGTAACGCCTGCATCGGACTCAGCTGTCGCTGTGATTTCCAGACGGAAACGGCTTGTTACGTTGAACTCGTTGTCAACTGCGGCTTCGTTGTACATTACACCGAAACGGCCGTAGCCACCAAATGTAACGTCTGCTGCTGCAACACCGGCTGTAGCGACCAGAGCTGTTGTAGCGAAGAGACGACTTGGATCTCACAACGAACGATAGTCGATGCCTACATTCAACGACACTCAGCAGCAGTTTGGCTCTCGCCCGAACACACATCTGGCAATAACATAGCGCTACACATTACTGGAGTAGCACATGTTTTCCTTCATAAGACAATATAAATACCCCAACTCTCAGCATCGTAGCAATGCATCACGCTTAACACTGAACACGTTCTTTGATGATCACTACTTTCCATACGCAAAAGCCAGTAAACGCCAATCACATCACGACTGGAGTGTGTACAACACCCACATCCGAAGCAGATTAGGCAGCTACTTAATACTAGACGTGACCAACCCAGCATTGGACGTTTGGGTGCGTGAGCAGCAAGTGCAAGGATACAAACGCAGTACCATCAACAAGCACATATTTTTGATGAATCGCCTCTTGAACTTAGCAAGACACTGGGGACACATACCAGCTCAGAACCCGTACAACAAAACATCAAGCGCTTGACCATTGGCGACCACACTCAACGTTTCCTAACAGAAGCCGAGATTGAAAGGCTCCTCAAAGCCAGCCGTGCAAGTCGTCACCCCTTCCTTCATTCATTCGTACAGCTGCTGCTGCTAACCGGCGCACGCAAAGGCGAAGCAAGATATGTGCGTTGGCAATGCTGTCTCCTTTGTTCCACAATGATACGTACAAAGGTTAAAAGCACTCACAATTATGTCAAGCATTCAGTCTCGATTCTGGACTAACTCTGGCTCTGTAAACGGACGCGGCTCTCGCACAGCTGGTGTCTGAGGTTGTTGTTGTACTTTGTTTTGACTGGTCTTTGGCGGCGCTGGTGCTGTTGGTGCTGCTGCTTGTTTGCGTTTGGACTTTGGCTCTACACCACGCAGTTTTTTGGCAATATCAGCACTTGTAGCCGCTATCAGTGCCAATGCTGCAAGTCTCACATCAACACTACTCTCTCGCTCTACAGCACGTATAGCATTCAATGAGCGCTGTATATCTGTAATAGCAGTCACAGCACACCCTCACTTGGGGTCATAAAATCACCACCCCCCTTTGATAAGTACTCCACCACAAGATTCCTGCGCACATAAATCATTGAGCTGCAGACCCTTTTGATCTGCTCTGCCAGTTGTGCTGTGCTTGCAGCTCAACTGTGTTCACGCACCGCTCACGCAAGCGCTCAAACACCTCAGCCCAATGCACATGATGCGCATGTGTGCTGTTGCAAAGTTCACGTGAGTACCAATGCAGCTTGCTTGCACAGGTCATTAAAGCATCAGCGCTTGGTGTCAGATCGCGCAGCTGATGCGCCCCTGTTCCTAACACAGCAGCGGAGCAGCTTCTCAGCCAACACCATGTGCCAGCTGTTTCTGAACATATACTCTGACTTTGGATTCAAAGGTGCCAGCAGCCACAGTGGACGCAGAACCTTCATCACCAAGTTAGCCAACACGGGAATCAATGTGCGCTTGTTAGCTGCACTTGCAGGTCATCGGCACATCAGCACCACACAGCGCTATATTGACGTTAACGACGCACAGTTAGCTCAGGCAGTGGATTTGATTTGATGGCAGAACGCACAGCAGTTGCTTTGCAAAAGCAGCTAGAGCGTGAGCTGCAGCATAAACTGTGGTTCTCGAATCACATGAGCGGATCACTACAGCAGCGACAGTCACTACGACGCATACTTGAGCTCCGAACCAAGCTCGCACTGATGCTCGGCAAGCACATCACACGTTAAAGTATGAACATTTGATGCGGACACACAAAAGAAAAGGGCAGACCAATGGCCTGCCCCTTATTTAGACTGTTGCGTTCAACTTAGAAGTTGAAACGAACACCAAGGTCTGCGCGCGAGGTGCCGTTGCCCAAAGAAGCAATACCACCACGGAGGGATGTACCGCCGCCCAAGTCGTGGTGGACGCCGATACCGTAGGATGTATCTGTGAAGTAATCCGCATCAGCAACGTATGCTTGTACATTTGTTCCTGCGCCTACGTCAAAGCTAGCGGCCAGAACGGTGTGAGCGCCAGATGTGCCGTTGTCGGCATAGGACAGTGTAAAGCTTGCCATACCCATGGAACCACCAATGGAGGCTGCGAGCTCCGTGTCAGTTGCGGAGTCGGAGTCCTGTGCACCCAATGCAAGTGTCCAGCCGTTCGACTTGTACGCTACGTGTGCGGCGAGACGGTTGTTCGTGTCGGACGCAGAAACGTGTACTGACAAGTCACCTGCGGAGTACATTACTTCAACACCGTTGGAACCGGAAGCGCCGGTACCACCAGATGAGTATGCGTCTGCACGGAAGTTGAAGGCAGTGTAGTCATAGCCGAGACCGGTCAGGCCCAGATCTATTGGGTACATGCCAGGCATGAATTCCAAAGCGCCAAAGATGTTACCAACACCAACTTCAACACCACCGGAGCGTGCAAACAAGCGTACGCCGTTCATGCCAGTCCCCGTGGTACCTTCAGCAGTCTGCATACGTGTGCGTGCGCCAAACGTAACGCCACCATCAGATTCTGCGGACACGTCAATCTGCAGGCGAAGACGGCTTGTTACATCCAGTGATGAACTGGTAGCGGCAACAGCAGCAGATTCTGCAGCGGCAGCAACGGCGTCATCAAAGGCGTCTACAGCACCTGCAAGAT
>JAQXCD010000001.1 GCA_029252045.1 Sulfitobacter sp. | reverse complement strand
TACGCATCGCTGTGCTGAACCGCTACACTGCTCTTGGCATACCTATCACTGAGCCCATAGGCTAAATCCGTCCGGGGTAAGGGGAAGAATGCTCTTCAACTGATTTGTGCAACAAAGCCCTTTCAGACCTGTTCGATTCCAACGTTATTTTGGAACTTTATGTGTCGTCTTTTAAGAAAGGGGCCCGCGGCCCCTGTTTCCAGGGCCGCGCACTATCCCTCACGCCGCTGACAGACCTGCATCCAAATCGGCCAGCACTTTGGTCACATCCGCTTCTTCAATCACCAGCGAGGGCGAGATGATGACGTTGGGACCAGAGATGCGCACCATGGTGCCTGCGGCATAGGTGGCCTCGTACATCCGGTCTATGCGGGCTTTGTCCAGCGGGGCCTTTTTCGCTTTGTCTCCGATCAGCTCCAAGGCGGTCATAAGGCCGACGCCACCGCGCACATCTCCGATGATGTCGTGTTTGGCCATCAGCGTCTGCACGCCTTCCCACATCTGCGCACCGCGTGCAGCGGCGTTGTCTTTGACGTTCAGGCGCACGGTCTCTTTCAGGCAGGCCACAGCCGCTGCTGCCCCCACCGGATGGCCGGAGTAGGTATAGCCTGACGCGATGTTGGCGCCGCCTGTTGTGTCGTTTTCAAACACTTCTGCCACTTCGCTCGAGATCATCGTGGCGCCGAACGGATAGTAGCCGTTGGTGATGGCCTTGGCGGTGGCGATCATATCGGGCTTTACGCCGTAATGACGACAGCCTGACCAACTGCCCAAGCGGCCAAAGGCGGTGATCACTTCGTCCAGCAACAGCAGGATGCCATGGCGCGAACAAGTCTCGCGCACGGCGGGCATGAAGCTTGGGTGCGGCGGGATCACACCACCTGCACCCAGCACGGGCTCCATGATAAACGCAGAAATTGTGCCCGGCCCTTGGAAGGCGATCTCGTCCTCCAGCGCTTGCAGACACAGCTGCGCCAGACGCTCGGGGTCGGACTCGTTGAACGGGTTGCGGTAGGTATAGGGGGCAGGGATGTGATAGCAGCCGGCCATCAGCGGCTCGTACTGCGTGCGGAAGTTTGCGTTGCCGTTGATCGAGGCGCCGCCCATATGCGTGCCGTGGTAGCCCTTCTTCAGCGACAGGAACTTGGTCCGCCCGCCTTGGCCGCGGATTTTGTGATATTGGCGCGCCAGACGCAGCATGACTTCGATGCTGTCAGAGCCGCCGGAGGTAAAGAACGCCCGCGTCAGCCCGTCAGGCGCGAAAAACTCGGAGAGCATATAGCTCAGCTCGATCACCTGATCATTCGAGGTGCCGCGGAAGGTGGAGTAATAGGGGAGCTGGTCCAGTTGGTTGGCAATAGCCTCTTTCACCGCTGTGTTGGAAAAGCCCAGATTGACGTTCCACAAACCGCCCACGGCGTCGATGGTTTCATGCCCGTCGACGTCCGTGATGCGCACGCCGCTGCCCTTGGTGATGATGCGCGGCGGGTTGGCCAGCGAATCCGCCGGACTGGTCATCGGGTGCCACATGTGGCGTGCGTTATTGGCTTTGAGGAAATTCTCGTCTTTCATGGTGCAGGCTCCGGTTTAGAGGATTGTGATGTGTGCGGGGCAGGGAGAACCCCGCCGAATTCATGGGTCAGGGCACGGCCTGTGGATAGCAGCTCTTCTTCGATAAGTTTGGCCAGTGTCGGATCAAACCGCGAGGCCACGGCAGCCACTGCTACCGCTCCGGCAGGCAGGCCCGTGGGGCCGAAATACGCCACGGCAGTGCCCACAACATCGGCATCATAGGATTGGGCGACACGGCCAAACCCGTTGCGGCGGGTCTGCTCCAGCAGCTGTTCCAGTTGGGCGGCGTTGGTGGGCGTTGCGGGGGTGAACTGCTCGTACGGTTCACCTGTAATCAGTGCGGCACGGCCAGACGCGGGCAGATTTGCGAGAATCGCAAGGCCTGAGGCAGTGGCATGGGGTGGTAAATCCAGCGAAGGGTCCATAAACACCCGCGTCGCGCGGTCCGGCTCGCAAATCAGGGTGGTGATCAGGCGGCCGGAGGACAGCACTGTGGCGTGGGCCGTCTCCTGTGTGCGGTCGCGCAGGCGCTCCAGATGCGGTTGCAACACGGCCAGCAGGGGAAAGCTGCGCTCGCGGATGCGGGCGAGATTGATCGGCGTCAGTCCCAGCCGGTAGCGGCGCGTTTGTACATCTTGCTCGATAAAACCGTTCCGCTCCAAGGCGTTCATGCAGCGCAGGACGGTAGTTTTGTCATGGCCTGCAAGGCGTGCCAGCTCGCTCAGCCCGATTTCGGGCTTGTGCACAGAAAAGTGGCGCAGCAGGGCCAAGGCCTTGTCTACGCTGCTCATTGCGGGCGTCTTGGCTGGGGGTGGCATGGGGTCGGGCTCCGGTGGGGTGAACCGCTTTGCTGGTCCGGTGTTTGGATTGTTGACAGAAGCAAAGGCTGTGTGCAAACTATATGTACCGACGGTAACAATAACGTACCGATAGCGTCAAGATAAAATATCAAGGGGTCAAAAGACCCTCATCAGGGAGATGAAAATGACATTCACCACCAAGGCCGTATTGGCCGCCAGCACAGCACTTGCCCTGCTTGCCGCCCCCATCGCGGCGGTTGCAGAATATCCAGAAAAGCCCGTGTCCTTTGTCGTTCCATGGCCTCCGGGCGATCTGGAAGACGTGCTGACACGGATGATCGCGGATGACTTTCAGGCGAAATACGGCGTACCTGCGGCCGTTGTGAACAAACCGGGCGGCGGCGGCGGCCCGTTCCCCGGCGCGGTAGAAGTGGCTGTGGCGCCTGCGGACGGCTACACCATCGGCTCGTTCATCATTGCGGTACCCGTGGTTGGTCCGAACATCGGCATCCCCGAGCTGAGCCCCGATCCGTTTGAGCCTCTGGGCACATTCCTGACATACCCCTTTGTGATCGTGGCCGGCAAAGATGCGCCATACGATGACATGGCGGGTCTTGCAGCCTATGCAAAGGAAAACGACGTGGCACTGGGCCACTTCGGTGCGCCGCTGGTACCGACACAGGTGACCAAGGCGCTGGCCAAGGAAATGGGCTTTGCCTATGCCTCGGATGCCGCGTTTGATGCGCTGGATTGTAACACGCTGGCATCGGGTGATGTTGATGTGATCAACACCACCTTGCAGCTGGTTCTGCCGTGCCTTGATGAGGTGAAAGTGTTCGCTTCCATCGGCGAGCAGCGGATCAGCCTGACACCGGATGCGCCCACCGTGGCCGAGCTGGCACCCGATCTGAACGTATCGCTGTGGAACGGTCTGTTTGTACACAAGGACACACCTGCCGACGTGCGTGAAAAGATCATCGCCGTAGCCGCCGAGACAGTCATGTCCGAGCGCGCACAGGCACTGGCTGCCGAAACAGGGGCCTTGGTCTATTGGAAAGACGCAGAGGCCAGCAAGGCGCTGATCGCCAAGGACATCGCGACCATGGGCGCCATCGGTGCGATGCTTGAATAAGCACTAGCCGGTGCGGCCGCCCTCCTGAATGGGGCGGGCGGCTGCATTTTCCTGAACCTCTATTGGAAGGTCATCCCATGACCCGTCTCAAAGGCTTGCAAGAGCTTTTCAAGCGCTATCGGCGTCCGGGCGACATTGTGTTCGCATGGGCGTTTTTAGCCTTTTCGTTGTTTCTGTTGAGCCAGCTGGGCACACAGGCCCCGTGGAAGTCGGGGGGCAAGACCTTCACCCAGCCTGCCTTTTGGCCTACAATATCAGTGGTGATGATGGCGCTGTTTGCCACGTTGCATCTGCTGTCTTCCGCGCTGTCGCCGCGCATCATGGGGCGCTGGAGCGAAGTGCTGCAATGGGCGCGCACACTGGAATATGCGGGATGGTTTATGGCCTATGTCTTTGTTGTTCCGCAACTGGGCTATCTGGGTACGACGATGTTGTTTGCAGTGCTGCTGAGCCTGCGTGCGGGATACCGTGACTGGCGTGTGCTGGGCAGTATGGCCGCGATGGGCATTGTGATTGTTGTGGTGTTCAAATCTTTCTTGCAGGTTAAAATTCCGGGAGGGGCTGTGTATGAAATACTGCCCACCGGGGTGCGCGCCTTCATGCTGACCTATTTCTGAAGGATCAATCCGATGGATGTTTTTACCTCTGCACTATCACTGCTGATGGATTGGCAGGTGCTGATCGGCCTGTTGATCGGATCGATCGGGGGCGTGATCATTGGTGCCATTCCGGGGGTAGGGGCGGCGGTGGCGATTGCCATTCTGTTGCCCGCCACCTTCGCGCTGCCGCCCTTGGTTGGGTTGGTCATGCTGTTGGGAATCTATGGATCCTCCATGTATGGCGGCGCGCTGCCTGCGGTGTTGATCAACACACCCGGTACAGCCGTGAACGCGCTGACCACCTATGACGGCTATCCGATGACCCAGAACGGCGAGGCGCGGCGCGCGGTGGCGCTGGCCTATTCGGCGTCCTTCTTTGGCGGTATCTTCTCGATTGTCTGCCTGATCCTTCTCGCGCCATTGCTGGCCAAGATCGCACCGCACTTCGGATCGCGCGAGATTTTTCTGGCCGCTTTGCTGGGTATCATCCTTGTGGTGCTGGCCCACCGTGGCCAGATATTTGCCGCAGGTATGCTGGCCGCTTTCGGCATCTTCCTGCAAACGGTGGGGCTGGAGCCGATCACCTACTCGCGCCAGTTCACCTTTGGCCAGACGTGGCTCACCTCCGGTGTGGATTTGATTGTGGTTGTGCTGGGGCTTTTTGCGCTCAGTCAGGCGTTTTTACTGCTGACCCAACCTGACGAGACGCCCAAGATCGAGTCTGTCAGTGGCTCTATGTTGTCTGGGCTCAAAGAGCTGTGGGTATTCAAGCGCGTGGCCACAGTATCATCCGGTTTTGGGGTGCTGATGGGCATGATCCCCGGTGTGGGGGAATTCACCGCACAATTCATGTCCTATACCTATGCGCAGAAAACCTCCAAAACGCCGGAACTGTTCGGTAAAGGTGCCCCCGAGGGGTTAATCGCGTCCGAGGCCGCCAACAACGCCGTGCCCGCCGCCGCGATGATCCCGCTGCTGGCCCTTGGTATTCCGGGCGAGGCGCTGACCGCAATGATGTTGTCGGTATTTTATGTGCACAACGTGATCCCCGGTCCGCAACTGTTCCAGAACGATATGCCCTTTGTCATGGCGCTCTATATCGCTTTGCTGGTGTTGAACGTGATTGTGCTGATCTTCCTGATGTTCTCGACCAATATGCTGACGCGAATCATTGAAATTCCGACGCGCCTGATCGGTGTGGCGATCCTGCTGTTGGGGTTTGTCGGGGTCTACAGCCTGCGCAATTCGATCACCGATTGCGCGATTGCCGCAGGGTTCGGTGTGTTCGGGGTGATCCTCAAGCGTCTGAACCTGCCGATTGTGCCGATCATTCTGGGCATGGTTCTGGGCGGCATCATGGAGACCAAGCTGCGCTCGGCCATGCCACGGGTCAAGACGCCGCTGGACATGATTGACCGGCCCATCGCGATGATCATCTTTGCGATGATCCTGCTGGTGATTGGTCTGCACATCCGCACGCTGGTGCGGGAATGGCGCAACCCGCCGCAAGACGTAGATACAGATATCCACCTGACCCAAGGAGGGGAATGATGATTACCCAAGAGCAAATCGACGCGCTGCGCGGCGTTGCCGTCAAGGCGGGCCAGTGCCTCATCGACGGCGCCGCCGTCTCTTCGGTGATGGGCGCACAACTTGAGGTGATCTCGCCCCTCGATGGCAGCTTGCTGACCACTATCGCTGCCGGGGACAGGCAGGACATCGACAGCGCCGTTGCTGCCGCACGCCGCGCGTTTGACGATGGCCGTTGGTCGCGCATTGCCCCGGCCGCACGCGGGCGCATGTTGCAGCGCATTGGGGATGCCATCGCCGCCGAGGCGCAGGCACTGGCCGTTATGGGCGTGCGCGACAATGGCACTGAAATCAGCATGGCGATCAAGGCCGAGCCGATGTCTGCCGCTGGCACTTTCCGATACTACGGCGAGCTGTGTGACAAGCAATACGGCGAAGTAGCGCCAACCGCGCCCGGCACACTGGGCATGGTCCTGCATGCACCTGTCGGTGTGGTGGGCGCCATTGCGCCGTGGAACTTCCCGCTGATGATCGGCGCGTGGAAAATCGCGGCGGCTTTGGCAGCGGGCAACAGCGTGGTGGTGAAGCCGTCCGAAGTGGCATCGCTGTCGCTGTTGCGGCTGGGCGAGATATGCCACGAGGCAGGACTGCCGGACGGCGTGCTCAACATCGTCACCGGCACGGGGATTGATGCGGGTGCTGCCCTTGGCCGCCACATGGATGTGGATGTGCTGACCTTCACAGGCTCGGGCGGTGTGGGGCGACGGCTGATGGAATATGCCGCACAAAGCAACCTCAAGCGCGTCTATCTGGAGCTGGGCGGAAAATCCCCGCTGGTTGTGTTTGACGACAGCGATCTGGAGGCTGCGGCCAAGACGGCAGTGGGCGCGATTTTCCGCAACTCGGGTCAGGTTTGTGTGGCGGCGTCGCGCCTGCTGGTCTCGCGCAACATCCATGCAGAATTTACGAACCGGGTAGTCGCGATGGCCGAAAATATGCCCTTGGGTGATCCTCTGGATCTGGGCACTGCGGCGGGGGCGATTGCCTCCGAGGCGCAGATGAACAACATCCTCGGCGCAGTTGATCTGGCGCAATCCGAAGGCGCAGAGCTGCGCACGGGCGGCAAGCGCATCCATGCGGAAACGGGCGGCTACTACATTGCGCCCACCGTCTTTGATAACGTGACGCAAACCAGCTCTGCGGTGCAAAAAGAAATCTTTGGCCCAGTGGTGACCGTTCAGCCCTTTGATACCGAGGACGAGGCCGTTGCACTGGCCAATGGCACCGACTACGGCCTGTCCTCCGGCGTGTTCACCCGCGACATCAGCCGCGCGCACCGCATGGTGGAGCGGCTGCGCGCCGGTTTGGTGCATGTGAACACCTATGGCGGTGTCGACAATACCGTGCCGCTGGGCGGTGTCGGCCAGTCCGGCAATGGCCACGACAAATCCCCGCACGGGATGGACAAGTTCCGCAATCTTAAAACTGCCTGGATACAGCTGTAAGGACCGCAAAATGACAAAGACCATTCTGGTAATAGGCACCTACGACACCAAAGACGAAGAGCTGCACTATGTTGCCGACCGGATTGAAGCGATGGGCGGCAAAGTGGTCAGCATGGATGTCAGCGTATTGGGCGATCCGTCCAAGCCTACAAGCGTGTCCAAGCACGAGGTTGCCGAGGCGGGCGGGGCCTCCATTCAGGCGGCGATTGACAGCGGCGACGAGAACACTGCCATGCAGATCATGGCACGCGGCGCAGCACGGCTGACCGCACAGATGTACGCCGAAGGGGTCATGGACGGCATGATTGTACTGGGCGGCACCATGGGCACCGATCTGGCGCTCGATTGTGCCCAAGCCCTGCCGATGGGTGTGCCTAAATATGTGGTCTCCACGGTCAGCTTTTCGCCCATCATCCCGACAGAACGCCTCAGCCCCGACATCCAGATGATACTGTGGGCAGGCGGGCTTTACGGTCTGAATTCGGTCTGCAAATCGTCGCTGTCACAGGCGGCGGGAGCGGTGCTGGGCGCTGCGATGGCGGTTGAGAAGTCGGAAAAAACGCGGCCCGTCATCGGGATGACCTCGCTGGGGTCGTCTTGTCTCAAATACATGAAAATGCTGCGCGATCCACTGCTGGAGCGCGGGTTCGAGGTGGCTGTGTTCCACGCCACCGGCATAGGTGGCATGGCGTTTGAGGCGCTGGCGCGGCAAGGGTATTTCGCCGCAGTTATGGATTTCTCGCAGCAAGAGCTGAGCAATCTGTTGGGTGGATCTGTGGTGCATTCGGGTGCCGACCGTCTGACAGGGGCAGGGGCCGTGGGCATCCCGCAGATTGTGGCGCCCGGCTGTGCCGACCTGATCGATTTTGCCGGCTGGCAGGAAATTCCCGCCGCCTACGCAGACCGTCCGTTTCACGCCCACAACCGCCTGATCAAATCCGCAGCCCTCTCGGCGGAGGAGCGGCGCGGCATTGCGCGGGAGATGGCAGCACGTCTGGCAGGGGCCAAGGGGCCCGCCCATATTCTGATGCCGATGCAGGGCATCGAGGAATGGGACAAAGAAGGCGGCCCTGCCCATGACCCCGAGGCCTTGGCGGCGATGGTGGACGAAATGGGCAAAGCCGTGCAGCCGCCCGTGGGCCTGAGCTTGCTGGACTGCCACATCAACGATCCTGCCTTCGTCGAAGCCGCACTGGCGGTGCTGGATGCATGGATTGCGGACGGCACGGTGAAGATGACGGTCTGAGGGAGCCGGGTGTTTGGCCCGTAAAGGTCTGAGAGGCGAGGCGTTATTCGGTGAACGGGCCCCTTTGGAAACGCAGACTTTTTTTCTAGGCACAGCAAACGGCGGCTTCGAGCCCATGTATGTACCGGCTGCTGTTCGCAAGAGTTCAATTGCACGTCTTCAGGAAGTCGCTGATATGTATTCGGCCTTTGGATCGGCTTGTCTTTTGCCGTGGCCCTGTTGGGAGTACGCACGCGCCGCTGTCTCATTACTGACCTGATCTTTGATGACCATTTGGGCTCTCAGACTTTGGGTGCGCCTTATTCCGTTCCATACAATTGAGGTTTACGAACATCGTGTGCGGCTGTGATCAGATCGCAGTCGCTAATTCCTTTTCCTTCCAATCGAAGTCTTTGCCAGAGTTCAGGACGCTCCATGCGATGCGTGCGAGCTTGTTGGCCAGTGCAACGCCAAGTTTGTTGTGCTGCATACGTGTTGGGGCCGCTTCCAGCCATGCGCCAAAACTAAACTTATGCCAGTTCTTTGGCCGCATCATGATGACCTGGACAGCCTGCACAAACAGCATGCGCAGATACCGACTGCCCCGTTTTGTGATCCGCCCCAGAATGGTGCGACCACCTGTGCTGTGGTGGCGTGGAACGAGCCCCAACCAAGCCGCAAAATCACGGCCACGGTCATAGGCCTCGCCTGTCCCGACAGCTGCAACCACAGCCGTTAGGATGATCGGCCCAATTCCAGGAATGGTCATGAGACGCTGACAACTGGCCTCGGATTCACTGACGGATTTAATCTCAGACGTCGTCATCTCGATCCGCTTGTCGGTCCAGATCCAGTCTTGTTGAAGACCGAGGATCAACTTGCTCATCCGCGAAGATATCTCATCGCTGCGATTGTCCAAGATGGCTTGGAGCGAAGTGCGTAATGCGGCCACGCTTTTTCGAACAGTAATCCCTTGTTCAATCAAGAATGCGCGTATTTGGTTCATCGTCGCCGTCCGCCGCGATACGCGCCGGGAACGCACGCGATGCAGCGCCTGCAGATCGAGCTGCTCTTGCGTCTTCTCAGAAACTGTTTTGAGATTGGGGCGAAGCGCGGCCTCTGCGATGGCCTCAGCATCATTGTAATCGTTCTTCTGCCCCTTGTTGAAAGGCTTCACGTAAATTGCTGGAATGATCCGTGGCTCAAACCCCAACTTGCGCAGCGTTCGGCTGACGAAATGCGCGCTCAGACAGGCCTCCATGCCGACAACGCATTTGGGCAGGCCTTCAAACGTCGCGATCAATACCATGCGCTTGATCTTCTTGCGCAACACAAGCTGCCCGACTTTATCAAAACCAACCAAGTGAAAAACATCTTTGCCGATATCAACGCCAACCAACATCAGCTCATCAAAATCATTCTTCGCCATGCTACTTCTCCTATATGCAGTACAGGCTAAGCCTAACCTGCTGGGTGAAGCAGCCGGTACATCCCATTAGTGACCAGTGCTGCAATTGCAGCACTTTGCACCCGCAGAAATTTAGACATGTGAGAGAGGGCCCGCTCAGGACATTCACGCGGGTCAGAATGGCAGCTTTCAAAGCTGACATTCATCCACAGCGCAGCTTTGGTATCAACCAAAATGAGTTTCCGTCACGCTCGGGCCCATAAACGATTGGAGATACGCGGAACATGTCGCTGCACGGCTGGGCGACTTAACCTCCTCCGTGCAGCGTTTGGTCTAAAGAAAGGCGAAGTTATCAACCGTGATCGTATGATCTAGGCCGATGTCGGCGAAAACTGCGGCGTCATATACGGTTCCGTTTGCGTCGAAGTCGAAGGAGAGTTCGCCGGTGGTCGTGTTGTAGATAATGAACTGATCGACGGTTTCGGCTTGGCCGGTTGCGTTCGAGACAATGTTCTCGGGCAACACGTCAAGCGTGAAAGCTGGATCGCTTATCGAGATAATCAGGATACTGTCGTCAGTCGCGGTGAAATCGAGAACAGTCGCAACATCTCCGCCACCGATCTGCGGGTTTCCCGGGTTTGTGGAATCGATCACAAAGATAAATCCGTCTGCCCCTGCGCCGCCATTAAGGACGTCGTTGCCGCTCCATCCGGCTAAAAGGTCGTCGCCGTCGCCACCATAAATGACGTTCCGTCCCGCGTCCCCGATCAGAAAATCGTCAAAGCTAGAACCGAGTATGTTTTCGAACTCCATGATACCGTCACCCTCTGCGTCACCGCCAGATGCAGCTTGCATGCCAGTGACAGGATCAGCATTGAGATCAACGGTCACACCCGCATCCGAGCCTGTATATTGCAGCCAGTCGATCCCTTCGCCACCAGCCATCGTGTCAGCTCCAGCGCCGCCGCGGATCAGGTCATTGCCGCCATTGCCGATCAGGACGTCCTGTCCGTTGTCGCCAGTAAGGCGGTTATTTCCTGACCCACCAATTTGCGTATCCACCACATCGCTCAGGTTGATATTGATCGTGCCGAATGTTGTCTGGTCCTCGCCGTCATTCCCGATCAACGTCATGGTTGCCACACCATCCCCGAATGCATTTGGCGCGCCTGTATAGCGAACAGCACCTGCACCTTGCAGATAGGCCTCAAGTGCGGCAGCAGTGCCATAAACCACTCCGGCGGATGATCCTGAGAACCGCACAGTCACACCTGCGCCCGCGGCAAGGTCAACCCGACCCTCTTATACTTGAATCGTCAGATCAAACGCGACAGACGCGCTATCTGGATCGTTCAATTGCACTCCCGACAGATCAACGTCAAAGGTCTCATCCTCATTGCCCGTGATCGTGACGGGAAGCCCGCTTCCCGTCGGCGCATCGTTTTCGGGGGTGATCGTGACGGTGAAGCCAACGCCAATGGGCGTTGTGTTCTCGTAGGTCTCAAACGTGCCAGTCCCGACTGCTGCCACCAGATCGAGATCGCCGTCCCCGTCCAGATCGACAATACTCGGCATGTTGTCTCCAATGTTTATGCCATCAAACGGATTCTTTGCACCCGTCAACTCGGTAAACACACCAGCACCGTCATTGGTAAAACTGCGTATTGTGCCGTCAGACGAGTTTGCGACCATATCGAGATCGCCGTCTCCGTCCAGATCGACAAAGCGGGGTACACTGGACCTGTCCAAATAGATGCCATTCAACGGATTGGCCGTGCCCGTCAGTTCAATAAACTCGCCTGCACCGTAATGCTCAAAGCTGAGCAGTGTGCCGTCTAGTTGCCCGCCCACCACCAGATCGACATCGCCGTCCTCGTCCAGATCGACAAATGTGAGTTTGGGGTAAGTGATCAAAACACCAGCAAGTGGATTGGTCGTTCCCGTCAACTCAGTGAAAATGCCCAAATCGTTTTCAAAAACCCTTGGTGTCGGAGAATAATAGGAATCCCCATAAACGATGAGATCAAGATCGCCATCACTATCAATATCAACAAATGATGGCGTCGCATGCCAGTCATTAGCGTTGGCGCCATCTATTGGCGACGGCCCTCCCCATGCCGAAAAATCACCCGAAGTTCCGTCCGTTCCATTGCGGAATGCAAACAACTCTCCACTACCGTACACACCAATGACCGCATCTAAGTCACCGTCACCGTCAAGATCAGCAAAACTGAATCTAGGATCAGGTGCATATTCAGGCCCACCGAAAACAGAAACGTTTACGAAGGGGTTACTGACCCCAGTAAGCGCCACGTAGAGTGGCATTGCTTGCGGATTCACTGCGCTTGCACCCGCTGCATCCAAAATGTCCAATAGGTAATCACGCGTTGCAGTTGGAGTGTCACTGCTGTTGGCATAGGTCAGGTTCTGGATCAGCGCATCAACGGCCTCAGAGGTCGCACTGGCATTGAACGTAATCGTCAGATCCGCCCCCGCCGCGCCGCCCGCAAGCGTGCCAATCACGACGCCGCCAAAGGTCACATCGGTACCGTCAAACCCGATCTCGCTAGCTGCAATGCCCTGATTACGCACCGACACCGAATCCTCGGCCAGAAGTCCGCTCAAGCTCAGGCTCCCGCCGTCGAAACCGCCTCGGACGTCGGTAAAGTCGACATCCCCGTCCAACTAAAGGGGCGCGGCATTCACCGCGTTTTCGGTGAATGTGACCGAGTTCAGTCCAGCCAATTCCGGGCCATTGTTGATATCGATATTGATCGGGGTCAGGTCGTAGGTAATATAATTAAGGGTCCCCGCAATAATCGTATTGGGAACAGTAAACGAGATATTCAGGGTGGCAGCATTGTCAGCTACTGCACTCGGTGCACCAGTGTACTGAATATTTGTTTGCGCGCTGATGAAAGTAAGCAAATCAGTCGCTGTGGCCGTCAATGTCAGACTGCCGGAACCACTGTTTGTTACGGTCACACCGCCACTGTCTTCGGCGACAAGTGTTCCACTGCTGACAACCAGCGACATATTGCCCAACTCGTACCCGATACTCTCGCTGAAAGGTTGGTTGCTGGTAACCAGCGTCGGGGACAGACAACTGGTCCGAAAATCCGCGACCACCTCTCAGATCCAGGATGGATGATATCCCTTTGTCCACGATCACGTCACTTGGCGTACCGCTGATAATGTAGGCGGCCGAACCATATCCCGGTGTGATATTGACGCATATGTAAGCGGTACAAGTTTCTGTGGTCATCTGGGTTTCTTCCCGCCCTCTGGGCGTGAATCGTATGAAGGTATGAGGCTGATCAGCAATCCAAGCCGGAGCCGTAAACCGATTGCGGGCCTATAGATCGGGCAAGATTTCTAGTTGGGCCGCATTGATTTGGCTTCACAGACGATGTTCTTGACATCCAAATCCGCCGACTGCGGCTCGGCATTTACCGTGTTCTCGGCAGAGGTAGCGGAGCCGACAAGCTTGGTCAAAAATGGGTTAGTGATAGGCATGGGAGCGCTCCGCCGCAGTTTGTTTCGATTTCGACGAAAACTCTTGCCGGTGACAAAAGCTCCCAGCCCAGATGTTTCGAAACTCAAGAGTTCCGAAATTTTTCAGGGAAAAACAGTGAGGTGCTCCCCATCTCTTGGACAGGATCTGGCGCTTTTTAAGCTCTGATCTGCTCCTGTTGATCGGGTTGCGTTGCTTCGACTTTCAGCGAGTAGACCACCGCTGGTGGTTGTCCGC